>CADCLH010000230.1 GCA_902802215.1 Oscillospiraceae bacterium | reverse complement strand
TGCAGATGGATGCCGATGGACTTGGAGTGCACGGTGACCATGCCGTCCTCGTCGATGTAGCCGTAGCCGTTGTCCGGCTCGAGGTGCAGGTGGGGCTGACGGGAGCAGTAGCTCTCGATCTCGACCTGCTGCGCGTCGGGGATGCTGTCCCAATCGAAGTCGGGTCCCTTGATGCAGTTGGTCTCATAGAAGACGTTCGGGGTGCCCGGGTGGATCTCGATGGCGTCGGGAGCCATGGCGTCGAGCGCGTTCATGTAGGCGGGCAGCTCCTCGATGTCGACCTTGACCGCCTCGGCGGCGGCGCGGGCATGCTCCTCGGTATCGGCGGCGACGATGGCGATGGCGTCACCGAACTGGAAGATCTTGTCCGAGCAGAGGACAGGACGCTCGAAGCCGTCGGTCTTGTTGTGCTTGGGCAGCATGACCAGGCCGTTGATCTGGTTGGTGCCGCCGGCGGCGAGGAGTGGGAGACCTTGGCCTGGGTCAGGGCAAGGCGCAGGCAGCCGGGCATCTTGAGCGCGTCGTCGGCGCCGAAGTCCCAGGTGCCGGTGACCTTCTGGGCAGCGGAGGGACGGATGTACTTGGTGCCCTTGATGGAGTCGCCGGTGGGCTTGAAGATCAGATCTTCCTTCTTCATCTCGCCGCGCAGAACGGCAGCGGCGGCCATGGTGGCGTCGATGAGGGGCTTGTAGCCGGTGCAGCGGCAGAGGTTGCGCTGCTTGTTGAACCAGTCGCGGACTTCCTCACGGGTGGGATTGGGGTTCTGCTCGAGCAGGACCTTGGCGCTGATGATGAAGCCGGGGGTGCAGAAGCCGCACTGCGCGCAGCCGTAGGCCATCCACGCGACCTGCAGCGGGTGCATGTCGGTCAGGGTGCCGACGCCCTCGATGGTGGTGATCTCGGCGTTGTCGGGAATTCTGCTCATCTTGAAGATGCAGGCCTTGGTGACTTTGCCGTTCACGATGACGTTGCAGGCGCCGCAGTGGCCCTCGCCGCAGCCGATCTTACAGCCGGTCAGCAGCAGGTGCTCACGCAGGACAGTCGCCAGGGTCTCGTCCTTGTCGAGGACCAGATTCCGGGTAACGCCGTTGATGACAAGTGTTTTTCTGATCATGTGATGTATTTTGATTTTTATTGTGACCCGAGAATGGGGGGTTGCGCTCAGTGGCTGTGGCCGCCGCAGCGGTCGTGATCCGGCCCCTTGCCGGTGAGGTCCTTCACCCGCTCGATCCCGCGGGCGCTGAGGAAGACCAGCTGGGAAATGCTGCCGTCCATGTTCTCCCCGCGCAGGCGGAGGAAATTGGCGTTTTCATAGTAGTCGATCGGCAGCTCGCGCCGGTAGGTCTTGCCCGTGGCGGCGTCCGTCACTTCGACCGTGACGGTGTCGGCCATGATCTCAAACAGTTCGTTTTGTTCGTTGTCCAAGGAATGATTCACCCGCTTTCTTACAAGGTTATTATACGCTTCAAAAAGCAAAAGCTTCAAGTTGCAACAGAAAGCAAGTCGCAGAATATACGGCTTGCTTTTTGTTATAACTATACAATTTTGTTTTTCGTTTTTGTAAAAATTAAACGGAAATCACCAGCGTCCCGTTGACGTCACACAACGGCACCGCGCAGAGTCGACCCTGCTCCGCCTCATAGCGCTCCAGGGCGCGTCTGACCCCGGGCAGCTTCGGTGCTCTGCTCCAGATCCGCGTCCAGCGAGACGAGCGCAAAGCGCTCCCCTTCCAGGCCTTCGGCCGTTTTGGGAAACAGCCCCTTTCGGATCTGCGCCCGTTCCGGGTGCGGCAGGCCTGCAAGCACCGCCTCCGCCGCGGTGTTGCGGTGCGCGCCGACAAAGCCCTCGCCGTATCCCGCGCTCTCGCTTTCGTCGAAGCCCTCAAAGGTGTCGAAAAGATACAGCACTCTCTCCGGCAGCAGACGGTTGATCCAGCGCGCAAAGCCCCCGCGGTAGACCCCCAGCTCCGCCGCCGCGCCCGGCACGCTCTCCAGCCTCCGGCTGATCGCCTCCAATGTCTTCAGGCGCACGTAGTCGTTTTCCGACTCCGGCCCGGAGATCGTTTCGCGCACAGTCCACAGCGGCACGCGGATCAGGCGTTCGGAGCCGCGGATTCGGTTTACATACTCTTCCCCCAGCACCTCGCGCGCCGTCGCGTAGCTGCGGTTTTGGTCGACACAGTCGACATGGTTTTTCAGATAAAAGACCTTCTCGGGGTCGACGCCCAGCTCCCGCAGCCTGCTCTCGATCCGGTCGTTGCGGCGGCTCGCGACGATCAGCAGATCGACTCTCTGTCCCGCCAGCGCCTCCGGCCGG
>CADCLH010000229.1 GCA_902802215.1 Oscillospiraceae bacterium | reverse complement strand
GCGATGGCGGCGGCCGTGTTCCGGCTGTCGCCGGTCAGCATGACGAGCTTGCCGATCCCGGCCTCGTGCAGGAGCTTTACGATCTCTCCCGCCTCCGGGCGGAGCGGATCGAGGATGCCGATGGCCGCGGATAAAACGCCGCCGATGGCGAGGTACAGCCAGGAGCAGCCCGGATCCAGCGCCTCGAAGCGCGCCTGATCCTCCGGCAGGATCGTGACGCCCTCGTCCTCGAAGACGAAGTGGCGGCTGCCGATGATGGCCCGCTCGCCGTCGATCTTCGTGGCGATCCCGTGGGCGACCACGTATTCCGGCTCGCTGTGCATCTCGTGGTGGTCAAGCCCGCGCTCCTCGGCGGCGCGCACGACGGCGTTGGCCACGGAGTGGGGGAAATGCTCCTCCAGGCAGGCGGCCACGCGCAGCATCTCGGCCTCGTCCATGGTCGGCCTCGCTGAGGCGTTCGAGGAACTTCCCGCCCTTGACCGTGATCTTGTGGCGGCCGGCCTCCCGCATGGCGGACAGGACGCTCAGCGGCATGGACAGCTTCAGCGCGCAGGAGAAATCCACCATCAGCACCGATACGGCGCGCGTCGTGTTGCCGGTGAGCAGCCAGGTCAGCAGGCTCCCGCCCAGGCACCAGGGCACCAGTCGGTCAGCCAGGGCGTAGGCGCGGTTTTCCGCGCCGGACTTCAGCTTCTCGGACTCCTCGATCATGCGCACGATGCGGTCGTAGCGGTTCTCACCGAGCGCGCCGGTCACCCGCACGACGCAGTTGCCCTCCTCCACGACGCTGCCCGCGTACACGGCGGAGCCGGGGCGCTTGGCGACGGGTACGGATTCCCCGGTCAGGGAAGCCTGGTTGAGCATCACGTCCCCGTCCTCGAGGATGCCGTCCAGCGGCAGCACATGCCCGGTATGGACGACGATCCGGTCGCCGGGGCGGATCTGCGAAAGCGCGGCGAGCACCTGCGTGCCGTTCTCGCTGAGCTGCCAGACCTGATCCACCTGGAGGGACATGCTCTTTGCCAGATCGTCCACGGACTTCTTGTGCGTCCACTCGTCGATGGTCTCGCCGAGCTTCAGCAAAAAGCGCACCGAGCCCGCGGTGGAGAAGTCCCCCGTCAGCAGGGCCACGCTCATCGCGGCGCCGTCGAGCACGTCGACCGTCAGCCTCCCGCGCAGCAGCGTTTTTGCCGCGCGCATGATGCGCGGCAGGGCGTGAAAGGTGCTGAGCGCGCGCCGCAGCGGGAGCGGCAGATACAGCTTTTTCAAATAATGCCGCAGCACCAGAAAGACGAGCTTTTCCTTGTAGGCGCGGTTCATCAGGCGGCTCTGGCTGCTCGCGATCTGCACCTTTGGCTTGGCGAGGGCATAAGAGAAGCCCGCGAGCTTTTGATAGAGCGCCTCTTTGCTCCCGCGGTAGACGATGATGACGCCGCAGATGCGCTCGTGCACGGTCACCTGATCGACCTGAGGCAGCGCGAGCAGCCAGGCCTCCAGAATGTCGGCCTGCTCCATGCTCATGGACGCCTGCACGGCGCGCAGACGTACCCGGAGGATTTGAAATTTCATGTCAGGCCTTCGCCGTGTCCTCGATAAAAGCCGCTTCCTGCTCTGCCGCTCTGGCCTCGTTGAGCGCCTTCGCGTCGGCGAGGATGTCCGAGCAGCTCTCCTGCACGGTCTCCACGTCGCGCATGACCTGATCCCTGCCGCGCAGCACGGCGGCCGTCACATGGGTGTAGACCTTTCTGGCGTCCCTGTTGCCGAGGATCTTGAAGCCTGCGGAGCCAAACAGCGTGCCGCCGACAAACAGCGCGATCTTGTGTAGACCTTTCTGGCGTCCCTGCTGCCGAGGATCTTGAAGCCTGCGGAGCCAAACAGCGTGCCGCCGACAAACAGCGCGATCTTTCCGGTCGTTGTCATGAGTCTTTCCTCCCACTCAAAGTAAAATATGTTTGATTTAAATTAGAGATATTAAACTATGCTGCATTATAGCACGCGCTTTTCCGTCTTGCAAGCGCTTTTGACTTTTTTCTGCGCAGGAGCGCTTGATAAGCGTCTGGCGAGCAGACGGGACCAAAAAATAAAAAAGGGTATTTTCAAACGGGGCAAGACGTGCTATAGTACGAAATTAGAGATATATAACAATAAGTCCATGAGCGTGATGTTTCGCGGCCGGGCGATCTTCAAGCCGCTGAACACCGGGTGGATCGACGAGCATGTCGCCTGCGTGCGGGAGTGGATCGCCAACATCTTTTTCTACACGAAAAACGGCACGACGATCATGATCGACGCCGGGTACAACTACGACCGGCTGCGGGAGAAAATGGGCTGGCTGGACATCGACCCCGCCTCCATCGGGCATATCCTGATCACCCATCAGGACACCGACCACGTCGGGGCGCTGGAGACGGACAGCGAGCAGCTGTTCCGAAACGCCACGGTCTATCTCAGCGAGATCGAAAACCGCTATCTGACCGGGGAAAAGCGGCGCAGAGTGATCCACGGGCTCTATAAGCTGCCGCTTGTCAAGACCGACAACGAGCGCGTCCTGCTCAAGGACGGGCAGGTCCTGGACATCGGCGGGATCAAAATCGAGTGCATCCTCTGCCCCGGCCACACCTGGGGCCACATGGTCTATCTGATCGACGACGAATACCTCTTTACCGGCGACACGATCTGGTTCGGCGCGGACGG
>CADCLH010000228.1 GCA_902802215.1 Oscillospiraceae bacterium | reverse complement strand
AACTGCTGGTTCGTGGGCGAGTCCATGTACAGCGGATAGCCCTTTTCGACGAACATCCGCTTCATGCGCATCGCAAGCTCGATCGCGTGGCGGCCGAGCTCCCAGTAAAGCCCGTCGGTGAACAGCGCGTCGAACTGCTGGCTCACCACGCGCATCTTGGCCAGCAGCGCGCCCTGCTGCTTGACGACGGTGAGGAAGTGCGGCGGCATGTTGCGTTTCGTGAAGATCAGCGCCTCGCCGCAGAGGGCGCCCACCTTGGTGCCGCCGATGTAGAACAGGTCCGACAGCTCCGCGATGTCGGCGAGGGTCAGGTCGCTCTCGGGGCTCATGAGCCCGTAGCCGAGGCGCGCGCCGTCGATGTACAGGGGCAGGCCGTATTTGCGGCAGGTCTCCGACAGAGCGGTCAGCTCCGCCTTCGTGTAGAGCGTGCCGAACTCGGTGGGGTGGGAGATGTAGACCATGCCCGGGCGGACCATGTGCTCGTTGGCCTCGTCGCCGAGGAAGCGCTCCATATAGTCCGCGAGGGTCTCGGCGGCGAGCTTGCCGTTTTCCTGCGGCAGGGCGATCACCTTGTGGCCGCTGAACTCGATGGCCCCGGCCTCGTGGGTGTTGACGTGGCCGGTGTCGGCGGCGACGACGCCCTCGTAGCTGCGGAGCATGGACGAGACGGCGATGAGGTTGGTCTGGGTGCCGCCGGTGAGAAACTGGATTTGCAGGTCGTCCCGGCCGCAGGCGGCGCAGATCTTTCTTTTGGCTTCCTCCGTGTCCGGATCGGAGCCGTAGCCCTGCAGCGTGACAAGGTTGCGTTCGGCGAAGCGCGCCAGGATTTTCGGATGCGCGCCTTCGGTGTAATCGGATGCAAAGGACAGCATGGTGTTCCCTCCCCTGTTCGTTGCAAAAAGAGGCAGCGAGCCGCTGCCTCTTTTGCTTTCTTGTTTTTTCGCGTAAGCGAAAAAGAATGTTGATCCGTTTTTTGTCAGGACATGCGCCTGACAAAAAACACTTCTCAGCTCTCCAGTGTGCGAGCGCAGCGAGTGCATGCAGAGAGCTGCAAACCTCGTCGAAATGCGGGCATTTCGACGAAAACTTTTACGCTTCCCCGCGCTCGCGCAGGGCGTCCTTGCGGCTGAGGTCGATGCCCCGCGGGCCGATGTTGGTGACCTTGACCCAGGTCATGTCGCCGACCTTGAGCACGTCCTCGACCTTCTCGGTGCGCTTGAACTCGAGGTCCTTGATCTTGACGAGGCCGTCCTTGCCGGGAGCCAGCTCGACCCAGGCGCCGAAGTCGGAGCGGATGTTGCTGACCTTGCCGTAGTAGAGGGCGCCGACCTCGGGCTCGAAGCAGATGTCCTCAATGGTCTTGCGGGCGGCGCGGCAGGCCTCGATATCGGAGGAGGCGATCTTGCAGCCGGTGTCGGCGGTGATCTTCTGGATGACCTTGCCGCCGGAGCCGATGACCTCGCGGATCTTGTCGGGGTTGATCTTCATCTGGATCATCTTGGGCGCGGTCTTGGCGAGCTCCTTGCGCGGCTCGGCGATGGCCTTGAGCAGGATGCAGTCGAGGATCTGGAAGCGGGCCTCCTTGGTGATGGCGAAGGCCTCCTTGACGATCTCGTGCTTGAGGCCGTCATTCTTGAGGTCCATCTGGATGGCGGTGATGCCGGCCTTGGTACCGGCGACCTTGAAGTCCATCTCGCCGTGGAAGTCCTCGACGCCCTGGATGTCGATGAAGGTGGTGAAGTCGTCGCCGTCCTGGATCAGGCCGCAGGAGATGCCGGCGACGGGGGCCTTGATGGGCACGCCCGCGTCCATGAGGGCGAGGGTGGTGCCGCAGATGGAGCCCTGGGAGGTGGAGCCGTTGGAGGACAGGACCTCGGAGACGACGCGGATGGCGTAGGGGAAGTCCTCGACCTCGGGGATGACGGCCTCGAGGGCCTTCTCGACCAGCGCGCCGTGGCCGTACTCACGGCGGTTGGTGGAGCGGCTGGCACGGGCCTCACCGGTGGAGTAGCTGGGCATGTTGTAGTGGTGCATGAAGCGCTTGGACTCCTCTTCCCAGATGGTGTCGAGCTTCTGGGCGTCGGCCATGGTGGAGAGGGTGGCGATGGACAGCACCTGGGTCTGACCGCGGGTGAACAGGCCGGAGCCGTGCACCACGGGCAGGACGCCGACCTCGGCGGCCAGCGGGCGGATCTCGTTCATCTGGCGGCCGTCGACGCGCTTGCCGGCGAGCAGCCACTTCTTGACGACCTTCTTTTGCAGCTTGTAGAGGATCTCCTCCATGTACTGCATCATGTCGGGGTGCTCCTCGGAGTACTTCTCCTCGACCATGGTGATCCAGTCGTTGACGCGGGCCTCGCGGACGTTCTTGTCGTCGGTGTCCATGCAGAACTCCATGGACTCAAACTCGTTTTCGACCAGCAGGTCGAACAGCTCCTGATCGAAGGAGGCGTGCTCGTACTCGAACTTGGGCTTGCCGATCTCGGCGACCATTTTGTCGATGAGGTCGAGCACGGGCTGGAGGTGCTCATGCGCCTGGACGATGCCCTCGTACATGACGTCGTCGGGGACCTGATCGGCCTCGGACTCGATCATGACGATCTTCTTGTGAGTGGCGGCGATGGTGGTGGTCATGCGGTTGTGCTCGCGCTCGGCCTTGGTGGGGTTGAAGAGGTACTTCTCCCCGTCCCAGCCGAGGACAATCCCGGCGATGGGCCCGTTGAAGGGCACGTCGGAGATGGAGACGGCGGCGGAGGCGCCGATCATGGCGGTGATCTCGGGGCTGCAATCGCGGTCGACGCTCAGCACCTCGCAGGCGATGACGACGTCGTTGCGCAGGTCGGAGGGGAAGAGCGGGCGCATGGGGCGGTCGATGAGGCGGGAGGCCAGGACCGCG
>CADCLH010000227.1 GCA_902802215.1 Oscillospiraceae bacterium | reverse complement strand
GTGAGAATCCCAGAGCCGTCCGCAAAGCCCGCATGGAGCGCGAGGACGTTTATCAGCAGCTCGCCCTCCGTCTGGTGCAGGCGGTGGACAGCTATGATCCCGCCAAAAGCGAATTGAAGGAGCATATCTTTACCGCGCTCAGGGCGGAGCTTCGCTTCTGCGCGGCAAAACCCGGCTGCCCCGCGCTCACCGACTTCGATTCGGGAATAATCATCCCCTTTGAGGCAGTCCGCAGGGGTTGCCTCGGGATCGCGTGAGGAGGCGCCGGTATGAGCTTGCAGTTTTCCTATCTCTCCATTTACGACGGGTCGAAGTTCTGTATGGGAACATACGAGAGCGGCCATCCCGACGAGTATGACGCGCGCGAATTGATTGCCGACAATGAGCAGCTCTCCCAGATGGTGGAGGCGCTCAACGGCGATGCGACAATCGTGGTGGAGCACTATGATTTCGATACCAGGATTGGGAAGGATGAGCTTGCAGAGGCAAGCCATTTCGCCATGATCCATGCCTATAACGAGATGATACGGGGAACAGACCGCTGCGAGTTTATCTACAGAGATGATGTCGAGCGCGGGGACCATCTTGAATTTCCCTGGAAGGAGGAAGAAGACGTATGAGCTTACGTGACAAAATGTTGGCCGTGATGGCAGAGGTCAACGGAGAGCTAGCGGAGAGGCAGGAACTGATCGAAAGCATCGCCGTGGCCCTTTTAACCCGCAGCAATCTTTTCATTCTCGGTAAACCCGGCCAGGCCAAGAGCCATTCGATCAATCTGTTCCGGCAGCGAATCACGGGCATGCGCCAATTCGAGCGGCAGATGTCCAAGCAAGCCGATGAACGGGCATGCGCCAATTCGAGCGGCAGATGTCCAAGCAAGCCGATGAGGAACAGCTTTTCGGGCGCATTGATCTGTCCAGCCTGATCCCCGGCTCCGTGCCGGAGGCCGCACTGGCAAACGATCCCGTGTACGAAAACCTCAAGGCGGAGCTGGACGCCCAGATGTGCCAGCTCTCCGGCAACGGGGATGCTGACGCAGCGTATGATCTGCTCCGCAGGAACACGGAAAAGCTCAACGCCTATCGCGCCGCTTTTGCCGCGCTTCATCCGAGCGAGCCTACCGTGCAGACGGCGGGAAAGATCCCGGAGGCGGACATCGTCTTCCTCGATGAGATCTTCAAGGCGAACGACGGCATTCTCAATTCTCTGCTGGCGGCGCTCAATGAGCGGCGCTATACAAACGAAGGGCACACCTACGATATCCCTGTGATCTCCTTTTTCACAGCGTCGAATGAGATACCGAACTTTGCCGATCCGCAGGAGAAAAGTCTGGAGGCGCTGTATGACCGCCTGCAGATCAAGGTCGTCACCGCGGACATTGAGGATCGCGGGAATCGCCTTGCTCTTCTCCGAAAAAAGCAGAGCGGTAGTACGGGTGTGATCCAAGCCACAATCACGCTGGATGAGTTGATCGCCATGCAGCAGGAGGTCAAGGCCGTCGAGGTGCCCGACAGCATCAACGAGCTTGCCGACGACATCCTCTGCGAGCTGCGCCGGGGCGGCGTCACCGTCTCCGACCGCAAGTATCTGAACTACGCGCCGCTGGCTCAGGCGAAAGCCTGGCTGGAGGGGCATGGGAAGGTGCAGACGCAGGATATGCTGGTGCTGCGAAACTATCTCTGGCAGAAGCCCGGCGACAGGGCAGCCGTGGACGCTGTTCTCAACCGGCTCTGCGTCAATCCGATGCAGGCCAAGGCGGAGGAACTTGCCAGGATGGCTCTGGATGCCGAAAAGGACTTCGATGACGCGAGAGCGTCCGCCGAGACGCCCGGCACCACCAACAAGGCGCTCATCAAGCTCCGCGCGGAGCTGATCCGTCTCTACCGCGCCCAGCAGGAGCTGACAGCCGGCGCACAGAGTGACAGTGAGACGGCGATCACGGCCTCGCTTCTGGATGGTCTGGAGCAGATCAGCAGAAAAGCGCACGAGGCCGCGGGCTTTACCTATGCGCCGCTGGCGCAGCTGGAAGCATTACAGTAAAGAAAAACAAAAAAATACAGGAGGAAAAAAATATGTTGAATCACATTGTTCTGATGGGAAGGCTTACCCGCGACGTGGAGCTGCGCACGACGCAGTCCGATGTCTCCGTCGCCTCGTTCACGCTGGCCTGTGACCGCGACTTCGGCGGCAGGGACGGCGAGAAAGAGACAGACTTCATCGACTGCGTGGCCTGGCGTCAGACCGCGGACTTTGCCGCAAAATACTTTGCCAAGGGCCGCATGGCTGTCGTCAGCGGCCGTCTCCAGATCCGTCCCTGGACGGATCGCGACGGGAACAAACGCTACAGTACGGAGATCGTCGTGGAGAATATGTACTTCGGCGATTCCAAGCCCGACAGC
>CADCLH010000226.1 GCA_902802215.1 Oscillospiraceae bacterium | reverse complement strand
CCGCTCGCCCTGCTGCGGCTACGGCGGACTCACGGCGTATGCCAACCGCGAGGTCGCGCAGGAGATGACGGAGAAGTGTCTCGAACGCTCGGACGCGCCTTACATCTCCTACTGTATGGCCTGCCGGGACCGCTTTGCCCGTCAGGGCAGAGAGTCGCGCCACATCCTGGAGCTGGTCTACGGCACGGACGCGGGCGCGCCGCCGGATATCAGCGAGAAGCGCTACAACCGCCTGAGCCTGAAAAACGAGCTGCTGCACGAGCTGTGGCTGGAGGAGCCGAAGGAAATGAAGCTGGATTACGAGCTGCGCTATACCGACGAGGCGCGGCAGATGATGGACGAGCGCATGATCCTCACCGACGACGTGATCGCCGTGATCGACTATGTGCGCAAAACGGGCGAGTGCATCGAGGACGAGGATGGCCTGCTGGTCGCCCGCTGCCGGGTCGGCAACGCCACTTTCTGGCTGAAGTTCAGCCGCGAGGGCGACGGCAGCTATCTGGTGCACCGCGCCTGGAGCCACAGGATGCAGATCGTGAAACGGGAGGGCTGAGCATGGCCGCCGAAAAGAATTATTACACCATAGATCCGCAGGGGAAGCTGAAGTGCATGAAGTGCGGCGTGAAGCTCGTCAAGGGCAAGGCCAAGTTCATGTATCTCGACAACGGCTTTCCCGTGGAGCTGCCGGTCTGCCCCGTCTGCGGCTTCGTCTATGTGCCGGAGGCGCTGGCGCTGGGCAAGGTGGCCTCGGTGGAGCGCGCGCTCGAGGATAAATGAGAAGCCATCCGGGCGGTGAGGCGCACACCCGCCGCATGCTGGAGCTGGCCGGACTGCCGGAGGGCGCGCGTGTTCTGGATATGGGCGCGGGCGCGGGCGAGGCGCTGGCGATCCTGCGGGAGTACGGCTTCGACGCGCAGGGGATCGACCTCGAGCCGCGCTCGGATGACGTGGAGCGCGCAGACTTCCTGCGCGCGCCCTTCCCGGACGGGAGCTTTGACGCCGTGCTGAGCCAGTGCGCGTTCTTCGTCTCCGGCGATCCGCGCGCTGCTCTGCGCGAGGCCCACCGACTGCTCCGGCCGAACGGGACGCTCCTGCTGTCGGACGTGTTCTTTGAGGAGCCGGGGGCGATGCTGGAGGAAGCGCGTTTTGAAATCACGCACAGGGAGGACATGACGCCGCTCTGGCGGGAGTATATCCTGGAGGCGCTGTGGCGGGATGAGGATGCCTGCTGCGAGATCCCCCGCGGGAAATGCGGGTACTGGATGATCATCGGAAGGAAGGTCTGAACATGGATTTATTCGACCGCGTGATGGAGCTGAGCCGCTACGGATATTTCTGCGGCCAGATCCTGGCAAAGCTGATGCTGGAGACCATTGGGGAGGAAAACCCCGGTCTGGGGCGGCGCCTGCGTGATCTCCTACTTCACCGGCAAGGGCGAGGACACCGGCATGGACGACCCCGAGCACAAGACCGCGCTGGGGGAGTTCACGCGCTGGTTCGAGGAGGAGATGACCGCCGACTACGGCGGCATCGACTGCCGCGATATCACGAAGGGCAACCCCGCCAAGCGCGTGGAGCTCTGCCCGCAGATCATCGCCGCCACCTACGAAAAGTGCATGGAGATCCTCAGCGACAAGGGCCTGATATGACGAGAAGCAGGATCGACGATTTTATCATGCGGCAGGAGGCTCTCCCGGAGATCACCCGGGAGAGCCTTGAAGCATTGCAGCTCAAAAAGCTCAACGCCGTCCTGCGGCGCGAGAAGGAGCGGGGCGGCTTTTACCGGGAGCTGCCGGAGCGGCTGGAAAGCCTCGAAGCGCTCCGGGCGCTGCCGTTTACCACGGAGGAGGACCTCGCGCACCGTGCGCCGGGGCTGCTCCTGTGCTCGCAGGCGGAGATCCGGCGCGTCCTGTCCGATGCGACCTCCGGCACCACGGGCGCGGCCAAGCGCGTCTTTTACACGGAGCGGGACTGTGAAAACACCGTGCAGCTTTTTATGGCGGGACTTGGGGAGCTGATTTTTCCGGGCGGCGTCACGATGATCTGCTTTCCCTTTTCCGGCCCCTCCGGGCTCGGGGAGATGATCGCGGAGGCGGTCTCCCGGCTCGGGGCGCGGCCGCTGAAGCTCGGGGCAGGTCTGCGTTACGGCGAGGTCTTGGCGGTCATGGAGCGGGAAAGGCCGGATACCTTTGTCGGCATGCCCGTACAGCTGTTGAGCCTGCTGCGCGCCTGCGGCAGAGGCAGCCTGCGCCGCGCGCTGGTGAGCGGGGACGCCTGCCCGGAGACGGTGCTGCGCGCCTGCGAGAAGCTGCTGGGGTCCCGGCTGTTCCCGCACTACGGCTCGCGCGAGATGGCGCTCGGCGGCGCGATCTGCTGCCCGGCGCACGAGGGCATGCACCTGCGGGAAAATCATGTGATCGCCGAGATCGTCGACGGGGAAGGCCGCGTCCTGCCGCCCGGCGAGACGGGAGAGCTTGTCATCACGACCGTCGGCATGGAGGCCATGCCCCTGATCCGCTACCGCACCGGCGACGTCACCCGCGTTTTGCCCGAGCCCTGCCCCTGCGGGAGCCCGGTGCTCCGCCTCGACCGCGTACGGCGGAGAAGCGGCGGGCTCTCCGCCGAGGCATTGGATGAGATCCTGTTTGAGGATAGCGGCATCGTCGACTGCCGTTATGAGATAAAGGACGGGGTGCTGACAATCTCCGCGCTGTGCTGCGCCGAGCCGGATCGTGAGGCGATCCGCGCCCGCGTCCGCGGAGGACCGGACGCTGTATTTCGGAAAGCGCGTCGTCCTCGGCTGAAACGGAGAAGAACAAGAAACCCCGGCAGAACAATTTGTTCTGCCGGGGAGCTCTTTCCCGGGGAATAAGGACGGTTCTGTGCGTGCTTACGCGGCCTTCTTCTTGTTCGTGATCGCGTCCATCAGCATGGCGATCGCGCCGTCGCCGGTGACGTTGCAGGCGGTACCGAAGGAGTCCTGCGCGATGTACAGGGCGATCATGAGGGTGAGCATGTTGTCATTGAAGCCGAGCATGGAGGACAGGATGCCCAGAGCGGCCATGACGGCGCCGCCGGGCACGCCGGGGGCCGCAACCATGGTGACGCCCAACATCAGGATGAAGGGGAACATCTGGCCGAAGTTGACGGACCAGCCGTTGAGCATCATGACGGCGATGGAGCAGCTGGTCAGGGTGATGGTCGAGCCGGACAGATGGATGGTCGCGCACAGGGGGACGACAAAGTCGGCGATCTTGGAGGAGCAGCCGTTCTTCTTGGTGCACTCGAGGGTGACGGGGATGGTGGCCGCCGAGGACTGGGTGCCGATGGCGGTCATGTAGGCGGGGACCATGTTCTTGATCATGCCGAAGGGGCTCTTCTTGGCAAACGAGCCGGCCACGATGTACTGGAACAGGATGATGAGCAGGTGCATGCAAATGATGATCGCGAAGACCTTGGCAAAGACGCTCATGATCTCGGCGACGGTGCCGGCGTAGGTCATGTTGGCGAAAATGCCGTAGATGTGGAAGGGCAGCAGGGGGATGAGGACATTGGCCACAAGGCCCTCGATGATGCTCTGGAACTCGTGGAAGATGCTGCGGAGGTTCTCCGCTTTGGTCACGGCGATGCCGATGCCCATGATGAACGAGATGATCAGCGCGGTCATAACGCCCATCAGCGGGGGCATTTCGACGGTGAAGAGGCCGGAGAGC
>CADCLH010000225.1 GCA_902802215.1 Oscillospiraceae bacterium | reverse complement strand
CGGCGCCGTGGTCGGCGATTTTGCGCGCGGGCGCCCCGGCGACGGTGATATCAGCCTCCGGAAAGCTCTTGTTGACGACGGCGTTGGCGCCGACGGCGACGCGGTCGCCCAGCGTGACGCCGCCGAGGATCACGGCACCGAGCCCGACCACGACCCCGTCGCCGAGCGTGGGCACGCCGTTGTCGGTGCCGCCCGCCACGACGGCGGTGTTGAAGTGGAAGGTGCAGCGTTCGCCCACGGTCACATGGGCGTTCATGAGGATGGGCCCGACATGGGCGACTTGCAGCCCTTTCCCGCAGCAATTGAGGGCCACGTGCATCCCGTAGCGGTTCTGGAGCCTGCGCAGGCGCAGCTTCCAGAGCCCCGCGCGCAGGCGGTGTCCTGTGTTGATGTGGTATTCCGTGGTCCGCAGCAGCACCATGTGCCGCCGCAGGATCGCGGCCTCATTGCCGTCGATGAGGTTCAGGAGCTTCTGCATCCCGCCGCACTCATAGTGGGACAACTCCACGGCCAGCCACTCGCGCAGCTGCGCCCTCGAACGGATGCGCTTGTCCTCAGGGAGCATCGCTCTGCCCTCCGTTCTCCGGCGGCTTCGGTCCGCCGAGCTTTTTCGCGGGGACCCCGGCGATCGTGACGCCGGGCTCGAGAAAGTCTCTGGTCACGACGGCGCCCGCCCCGATATTGACCCCGTCGGCGATGCGGATGCCCCCGACGAGCAGGCTGCCGATGCCGACCGTGACATGGTCCCCCAGCGTGGGCGCGTGATCCTGCTCCCCGCCGGCCAGACTGATCATGGGCGCGAGGAAGCAGTACTCCCCGAGCGTGGCGTTGCCGTTGATGAGCACGGGGGCGACATGGGCGATCCACAGCCCCTTTCCGGCGCAGTTGACCGGGACGTGCAGGCAGTAGCGGTTCTGAAACTTCATCAGACGCGCGTGATAGAGCTTAGCCAGCAGCCGCCTGCCGGTGTTGGTGTAGTACTCCGTTTTGCGCAGCAGCACGATGTGCCGCCGGAGGATGGCGCCCTCGCTGATCTGCAGCAGATAGGGCAGGACGCGCCGCGCGGACATCGGATAGCGCGCGCAGTCGGCCTCGAGGTATTCCCGAAGCTGTGCGCGCGTCTTGATTTTTCTCTCTTCACTGAGCATGGTATGGCCTCCCGGAAGAAAATCAGGCGTTGCGCCGCCCCTTGCGGAGCATGGCGAGCAGGTAGAAGAAGCTCTCGTTCTTCAGCGCGAGATTTGAGAGCGCGTAGACCGCGCCGCCGAGCAGGACCTGCGCGCAGAGCTTGACGAGAAGCGGCAGGGCGAGCAGGCCGAAGGCGTACACGGCTGCGGCCATCACGGCGGAGGCGAGGGCCGAGCGCCAGGTGTCGCGCAGCTGCTCGCGCCAGCCGTAGCCGAGCAGCATTTTGACCGGCCGCAGGGTCACGAAGGCGTCGAGCCAGGCGCTGAACACGAAGCCCGCCGCGATGGCGGTCACGGAATTGAAGGCCAGCACGCTCACTGCCAGCACACTCAGCATCAGCACGCGGCGCAGGACCTCCTGCTTTGCGTAGAGATCGCTGCGCCCCATGGACTCACCGCCGGCAGCCATTTGTCGGTCAGCAGCAGGCGCACCATGGGCTCGGCCACGGCGGCCATGCCCAGCATCACGGGGAAGATCAGAAAGGCGCCCATCCCCTTGGTGCGCCGCAGCATGGCGCGCAGCGCATCCGGATCGTCCTGCGAGCGGGAGAGCACCGGGAACATCACGGACTGCACCGCCGCGTCCAGATTCAGGCTGACGGTGCTCGAGAAGGTCTGCCCGCGGTTGTAGTAGCCGAGATCGGCGGTGGAGAAGCGCCTGCCGATGATGAGCGGGCGGAGATTGTTGTACAGGGTGGTGATCAGCGAGGCGGCCAGCATCTTGAAGCCGAAGCCGTAGAGGCGCTTCGCGCTGTCTTTTGAGAAGCGGCGGTTCGGGACCCAGCGCAGCACGAGCAGCATGGCGAGGCTCGAGACCACGATCTGCGCGAAGAAGTAGAGCACCAGCGACCAGAGTCCCGCTCCGCGCACGGCGAGGAAAACGCCCAGCGCGCCGGAGACCAGGGTCGCGGCGAGGTTGCAGAACATCATCTCCCGAAAGCGCATGGCCCGCTGCATGCGTGCCACCTGAATGGAGTTGAAGGAGCTGAACAGCAGCGAGAAGGAGTAGACCCGCAGCGGGGCGACGAGCTCCGGCGCCCGGTAGTAGCGGGCGATCGCGGGGGAGGCGAGCTGCAGCAGCGCGATCATCACCAGCGACAGGGCGCAGGTGATGTAAAACACGGTGGAGTAGTCCCGGTCGTCGGCCTCCCGCGCCTGGACCAGCGCGGTGTTGAGCCCGCCGTCGACCAGGGTCAGGGAGATGTCGGTGAACACCGTCACCAGCGCGATCTGCCCGAACAGATCCGGCGCGAGCAGCCGCCCGAGCACGATGCTGATGACGAG
>CADCLH010000224.1 GCA_902802215.1 Oscillospiraceae bacterium | reverse complement strand
GTCCTCTCCCGCGCCCTGTCCGGCTTAGCGTTGACCGCGCTGCCGATCGCCGAGGGCTCGAGCCTCGCGCGCAGCTTTGCCGACGCCGCCGACAAGCGGCGCGTGCGCGCGATCCTGTTCGCCGTCGCGGGGCTGTGTCTCGCGGGCATGGCGCTGTTCGGCGGCTGGACGGTCTTCCTCGCCGCGTTCTGTGTTACGGCGGCGGTCACGCTGCGCTGCGGCCGGACGGCGCTGCGGCAGTTCGGCGGCGTGTCGGGCGATCTCGCCGGGTGGTTTCTGGTCAAGGAGGAATTCTGGCTGCTCGCGGCGCTTGTCGCCGTGCAGCTGATGGAGAAGAGCGTATGATTTTCATTACCGGTCCCATGTTCAGCGGCAAGCGCGGCGTCGCGCGGCAGCTTCTGCGCTGCAGTGATGCGGAGCTTGCGGAGCGCTGCGCCTTTGAGGTGCAAAGTCTCGCGGCGGACTGCGAGGATCCGGAAGCGCTGGCTGACGAGCTCTCGCGCTTTGAGGCGGTGACCGCCTCGGAGGTCGGCGGGGGCGTCGTGCCGCTCGACCCCAATGAGCGCGAGGCCCGGGAGCGCGCCGGACGCCTCGCCTGTCTGCTCGCTGAGCGGGCGGACACGGTCGTGCGCGTGTTCTGCGGCATCCCCCGGGTAATTAAGGGAGAAATAAAATGACGGTCTATCTCCTGCGCCACGGGCGCACGGCGTACAACGAGCAGCGCCGCTATCAGGGGCGCTCGGACCCTCCGCTGTCCCCGGCGGGGGCGGCGGAGCTTCGCGCGGCGGACTTCACGCCGGAGGCGGTCTATACCTCTCCCCTGCTGCGCGCGCGGCAGACGGCGCGCATCCTCTTCCCGGCGGCGCGGCAGGAGGTCGTCGCGGCGCTGGCCGAGATGGACTTCGGCGACTTTGAGGGCCGCACGGCCGATGAGATGGTCCAGGAAGCCGCCTACCGCGCCTGGGTGGACGGGGGCTGTACGGGGCCCTGCCCGAACGGCGAGAGCCTTGCGCAGTTTTGCGATCGCAGCTGCCGCGCCTTCGCCGCGCTGGTGGAGTGCGCCGCGGCGGAGGGGCGGGAGACGCTCGTCATCGTCGCGCACGGCGGGACCCAGCGCGCGGTGATGGAGCGCTTCTGCAAGCCCCCGCTCGCCTACTTCGACCTGCGGCCGCCCTTCGGCGGGGGCTGGGCGCTTCAACATGACGCCGGGCTCTGGGCCCGGGAGAAGCGGCTGCGCCTGCTGGGGGAAGTCTGTTTTGCAAAGGGGGACGCGGCATGCTGATCCTGTACGCGATGCTCATCGGCTTTGCGCTCGATCTGCTCTTCGGCGACCCCGCGTGGCTGCCGCATCCGGTCGTCTGGATGGGGCGGTACATCAGCGGGTACGAGCGCCGCGTCCGCCCGCTGTTTCCGAAAACGCCGCGGGGCGAGCTCTGGTGCGGGGCCCTGCTCGCCGTCTCGCTGCCGCTGCTGAGCTTTGCGCTCGCCCGCGGCGTGTGCCTGCTCGCGCGGCGGCTCCACCCGGCGGCGGAGCTCGCGGTCCAGAGCTTCTGGTGCGCGCAGGCCCTCGCGGCGCGCGGCCTCGCATGTGAGAGCAAAAATGTGTATGAAGCCCTCCGCGGCGGCGATCTGCCCGGCGCGCGAAAGGCAGTCGCGCGCACGCGCGCATCGTCGGGCGGGATACGGAGCGCCTCGACGCCGAGGGCGTCGCCAAAGCGGCGGTGGAGACCGTGGCGGAGAACTTCTGCGACGGCGTGGTCTCGCCGCTGCTGTATATGACGCTCGGCGGCGCGCCCCTCGCGCTGGCGTTCAAGGCGGTCAGCACCATGGACAGCATGGTGGGCTACAAAAACGAGCGCTATCTGTACTTCGGCCGCGCGGCCGCACGGCTGGACGACGCGGCAAACTATCTCCCGGCGCGTATCTCCGCCCTGTTCTGGATCGCGGCCGCGGCGCTGACAGGCCACGACGCGCGCGGCGCCTTCCGCATCTGGCGGCGCGACGCGCGGAAGACGGCGAGTCCCAACGCAGGGCAGACCGAGAGCGCCTGCGCGGGCTCTCTGGGCGTGCAGCTCGGCGGTCCGGCGTGGTATTTCGGCCAGCGGCACGAGAAGGCGGCGCTCGGCGACGCGTGCCGCCCCTGCGTTGCGGAGGATATCCTGCGCGCGAACCGTATGATGCTCTGCGCAAGCGTATTGCTGCTGCCGGTCTGCGCGGCGCTGCGCCTTGCGCTGGCGGGGGTGCTTTGATGGAGAGAACACACGGCG
>CADCLH010000223.1 GCA_902802215.1 Oscillospiraceae bacterium | reverse complement strand
GACGAGCGCTTCGAGAAGCTGGCCCCGGCCTTCCCCGAGCTGCGGCCGGAGCAGACCATGCGCCGTCTCTCGAAGGGCATGCAGAAGCAGGCGGCCTTCTGGATCGCGCTGAGCTGCTGTCCGGAGGTCATTTTGCTGGACGAGCCGGTGGACGGCCTCGACCCGGTGATGCGCCGCCAGGTCTGGAGCCTGCTGCTTCAGGACGTGGCCGAGCGCGGCACGACGGTGCTGGTCTCGTCCCACAACCTGCGCGAGCTCGAGGACGTCTGCGACCACGTCGGCATCATGGACCGCGGGAGGATGCTGCTCGAGCGGCCGTTGAGCGAGCTGCAGGAGAACATGGTCAAGATCCAGCTTGCCCTGCCGGACGGGAAGGAGCTTCCGGAGGATCTCGAGATCCTGCACGAGACGCGCACCGGGCGTCTGCGTCAGCTGATCCTGCGCGGCGGCGCCGAGGAGCTGACGAACCGGCTCGCCGCGTGCGAGCCCTTCTTCCTCGACGTGCTGCCGCTGAGCCTCGAGGAGATCTTCATCTATGAGCTGGGAGGTGCGGAGCATGAAATCCGGAACATCCTTCTTTAACAGGAGCTACAGCCTGCATCTGCTCCGGCGCTTCTGGCCGCTGTGGGCTCTCTGGCTGGTCCTGCTGATCCTGATCGGCCCGGTGCTGCTGGGCAGCGCCCCGCCGGAGAGCTTCGGAACGCAGGCGGAGTATGTCAACAACCTCAACCGCACGATCCTCGAGTCGGGGCGCATCCTCGCCTTCCTCTCCATCCTCGCCGGGCCGCTGGTGGCCATGGCGATGCTGAGCTGGCTGTACTCCCCGCGCATCTGCGGCATGGTCAATTCCCTGCCCATGAAGCGGGAGACGGTCTGGTTCACCTCGGTGCTGACCGGCCTTCTGCCGATGCTCGCGGCGGATCTGCTCGTGTTTCTGATCATACTGGCGGGCTTCGGCGGCAGGGCCGGGGTCGAGACCGCGCATGTCTGGACCTGGCTAAAGCTCGTGGTGCTGGGCAACACGGCCTTCTACGGCATGGCCTGCTTCTGCGGCGTGCTGACGGGGAACGTCCTCGTCCTGCCTGCGGTCTATCTGGTGCTCGGCTGCACCGCCTCGGTGGCGGAGAGCACCGCGCGGGCCCTGCTCGGCGATCTCGTCTACGGCTACACCTACGACAGCCTGTGGCTGCACGGCCTGTCCCCCTTCCTGCACCTGACCACCGTGCTCCACTACGTCGGCAGGCTCCCGGGCACCGCGCAGGAGGGCGCCGTGCAGCCCGGGACCGTGTTCCCGGAGTATCACATGGAGGGCATGGGCTACCTCGCGGCGATCGCCGCGGCGGGCGTGCTGCTGATCCTGCTCGCGCTGCCCATCCTGAAAAAGCGCAACATGGAGAGCGCGGGCGAGATCGTGGCCGTGCCGGTGCTGCGCCCGGTGTTCCGGGTGTGCATGGCGGTCGGCTGCGGCCTCGTGGGCGCGGCGGCCCTGTGCGAGACCGTCCTCTGCAACCTCCTGCACGGGCGCGCGCTGGCCGCAGCCGTGGTCGCGGCGCTGTGCGTGAGCGCCTTCGTCGGCTTCTTCGCGGCCCAGATGCCTCTTCGCGCTGCTGGCCGAGTACGACGTCATGGGCTACGAGACGCGCCTGCCCGAGAGCGCCGAGGTCGCCTCCGTGATGCTGCCGAACAGTCTCGAGATCTCCGAGCCGGAGAGCGTCGCGGCCTGTCTGGAGGCCCATCGCGGCCTGATCGCCAACAAGGACCGCGACGAGGCGGCGGGGAGCTCGCGCCGGGGCTGGGTCCTGCAGCTGGACTACACGCTCAAGAACGGGAAGCACTTTTCGCGCCGCTACCGCATCCCGATCAACGAGGCGGACGAGAGCGATCCGACGTCGTCGGCCATGCTCTGGCAGGCGCTGTCCAACACGCCCGAGGCGATCCTGGTCCGCGCCGGGGCGAGGAACACGTTTACCGCCAAAACCGTCCGCTACGCCTGCGTGATGGTTGATCTCCCGACGGGCGATCCAATGCGCGGCTGGCAGAGCGAGCAGTACGTCCTCACGCCCGAGCAGGCCGAGAGCCTCTACCTTGAGGGCATCCTGCCCGACGCGAAGGAGGGGAACATCGCCCGCAGCTATGTCTTCTCGGGCGCGGAGCAGCAGCGCGAGCTGACCAACGTCTCCATCCAGATCGAGCGGGAGACGGTGCGCCGCCTCACCCCGGACGGCATGGGCTACTACTACGACGGCGACGCCAGTCTCTGGCTGAGCGTGCTGGAGAGCTCCTCGCACACGCGCAGGTGGCTGGAGGAAAACCTCGGCGTCGTGCCCGAAAACCAGCACGAGCTCGAGCAGTCCGTCCCCTCGTCGGATTCCACGCCCAGGCGCGTCTACGCATAACCCCCGCCCCCTTGTAGGGGCCGACGCCCCCGGCGGCCCTGCCTTCCCCTTGAGGGGAAGGTGCCCCGAAGGGGCGGATGAGGTGTCGCCGCCCCTTGCTCCCGCCACCCCTCTGCACGTCATTGCGAACCAGTGCGCACACTGCCGTTTGCTCCCGGCCTGCCCCTCTGCGCGTCATTGCGAGGCAGTGCGCACACTGCCGTGGCAATCCGTTCTTCTTACCGCTTGCCCCCGACAAAAACACGGCGGATTCGTGAACCTCACGAATCCGCCGCTTCTATTTCTATCGTTTTACTTCCTCACCGGCCGCAGGACCATGGCGGTGCGCGGCGGCAG
>CADCLH010000222.1 GCA_902802215.1 Oscillospiraceae bacterium | reverse complement strand
GTCGAGCACCTTCCGGCGCTCGCCGTAGATGATGTTGCGCTGCTGGTTCATGACGTCGTCGTACTCCAGCACCGCCTTGCGGGTCTGGAAGTTGCGGCTTTCGACGGTCTTCTGGGCCTGCTCGATGGCGCCGGAGAGCATCTTGTGGTCCAGCGGCGTGTCGTCCTCGACCTTGAGGGCCTCCATCATGCTCATCACACGCTCCGAGCCGAACAGACGCATGACGTCGTCGGTCATCGCGAGGTAGAAGCGGCTCTCGCCGGGGTCGCCCTGACGGCCCGCGCGGCCGCGCAGCTGGTTGTCGATACGGCGCGACTCGTGCCGCTCGGTGCCGAGGATGAACAGGCCGCCCGCGGCCTTGACCTGCGCGGCCTCGGCGTCGGTCGCCTTTTTGTGCTCGGCCAGCTTTTCCCGGAACAGGGCGCGCGCGGCGAGGATGGTCTCGTCCTCGGTCTCGGCGTAGCCAGGATGGTCTCGTCCTCGGTCTCGGCGTAGCCGGTGGCCTCGGCAATCACGGCGTCCTCGTAGCCCGCCTTGCGCAGATCGGCCTTGGCCAGGTACTCGGCGTTGCCGCCGAGGGTGATGTCGGTGCCGCGGCCGGCCATGTTGGTCGCGATCGTGACGGCGCCGAGCTTGCCCGCCTGAGCGACGATCTCGGCCTCCTTCTCGTGGTACTTGGCGTTGAGCACCGTGTGGGGGATGCCGCGCCGCTTGAGCAGGGAGGAGATGTACTCGCTCTTCTCGATGGAGACGGTGCCGACCAGCACGGGCTGGCCTTTGGCGTGGCATTCGACGATCTGCTCGATGATCGCGTGGTTTTTACCGATGTCGTTCTTGTACACGACGTCGGGGTGGTCCAGACGGATCACGGGCTTGTTGGTGGGGATCTCGATGATGTCGAGCTTGTAGATGGCGCCGAACTCCTCGGCCTCGGTGACGGCGGTGCCGGTCATGCCGGAGAGCTTGCCGTACAGGCGGAAGTAGTTCTGGAAGGTGATGGTGGCGAGGGTCTTGTTCTCCTTCTGGACGTCGACGTGCTCCTTGGCCTCGATGGCCTGGTGCAGGCCCTCGGAGTAGCGGCGGCCGAGCATCAGGCGGCCGGTGAACTCGTCGACGATGATGATCTCGCCGTCCTTGACGATGTAGTCGATGTCGCGCTTCATGATGCCGTGGGCCTTGAGCGCCTGGTTGATGTGGTGGGAGAGGGTGGCGTTTTCCATGTCGGCGAGATTTTCGAGCCCGAAGGCGCGCTCAGCCCTGGCGATGCCGCGGGCGGTGAGGGTCGCGGTCCTGGCCTTCTCGTCGACGACGTAGTCGGCGTCGAGGTCCTCGCTCTCCTCCTCCTTCTCGTCGACCGAGGCGTAGACGATCTTCTTCAGGCGGGAGACAAAGTCGTCGGCCTGGCGGTAGAGATCGGTGCTCTCGTCGCCCTGGCCGGAGATGATGAGCGGGGTCCTGGCCTCGTCGATGAGGATGGAGTCGACCTCGTCGACGATGGCGAAGACGTGGCCGCGCTGCACCATGTCGGACTTGTACAGGGCCATGTTGTCGCGCAGGTAGTCGAAGCCCATCTCGTTGTTGGTGCCGTAGGTGATGTCGCAGGCGTAGGCGGCGCGGCGCTCCTCGCTGTCGAGACCGTGGACGATCAGGCCGACCGTGAGACCGAGGAAGCGGTGCACCTTGCCCATCCACTCGCTGTCGCGCCGGGCGAGGTAGTCGTTGACGGTGACGATATGTACGCCCTCGCCGGTCAGCGCGTTGAGGTAGGCGGGCAGCACGGCGACGAGGGTCTTGCCCTCGCCGGTCTTCATCTCGGCGATGCGCCCCTGGTGCAGGACGATGCCGCCGATCAGCTGCACGCGGAAGGGCCGCATGCCGAGCACGCGCCAGCTCGCCTCGCGCACGGTGGCGAAGGCCTCGGGCAGCAGGTCGTCGAGCGTCTCGCCCTGCGCAAGGCGCGCTTTGAATTCGTCGGTCTTGGCGCGCAGCTCCTCGTCGGTCTTTGCGGCGTACTCGTCCGCCAGAGCCTCTATCTTGTCCGCGATCGGGGTGATGCGCTTGAGCTCCCGATCGGAGTAGCTTCCGAACAGCTTGTCAAAAAGTCCCATGGTCGATGCTTTCCTCCGTAGAATGGGGATACAAATTCAGCCTCCATCATAACACAAGAATATGAATAAAAAAAGTCTTATCTTGCCCTTTGGGGGATATTATGATAGAATTCAGATTCGTGGAAGAAAGACAAGAACCGCCG
>CADCLH010000221.1 GCA_902802215.1 Oscillospiraceae bacterium | reverse complement strand
ACGCATGTGTTCATGTCGAACCCGGCGCGAGGCTACGCCGTGAGCATTCAGGACATGCTGCGCGCCGCGGGCCTTACGGCGGAAAAGGCGGCCTGACCCGATTATCCCGGCAGCGCCGAGCGTTGCCGGGATATGGGACGTTTAAAACAAAAACGCGGCGGCCATGATGAGCAGCAGCTCCTGGTCGCCGCTCTCGCGGTATAACAGCCAGAGGACCAGCAGCATCAGCAGATCCCCGCTCTCGAGCTCCCCGAGACCGGAGAAGAGCCGGGACAGCGGGTCCGTGCGCGGCGGTCCGGGCGGCGGCCCGGGCCGGGGCGGCGGAGGCGGAAAGGGCGGGGGCGGACGCTGATCGCCCGCCTCCATGAGACGCACCACGCGGCCGGTGTTCCCCTCATAGCGATTCATCATCGTTCCCGCCTCCCAGCTCTCCCATTGCGATCCGCGCGAGCCGCGCCATGCGCGCCAGCTGTAAGGCGCGGTCCATCTTCTCCCGCCGTTTCTCCGACAGCCAGGGCCGCATCGCCGCCAGCAGCGCCTGCTCGCGGCCGGGCGCCTGCGCGTTCTGCGCCATCAGCCCGCCGAGCTTTTGCAGCAGCCCCGCGTCGGGCGCGCTCTGCTCGGGCGCGGCGCTCTCCCCGCCCATCAGCGAGCGGGCCAGCCCCGCGATCTTCTCCATCTGTCCGGGGTCGGACAGGATGCTGTTCAGCCTATCCTCCAGCTCTCCCATCGGGGGTCATTCCTCCATCACACGGCGGATCTCCCCGGCGAGTCGGCGGCCCTCGTCCGTGCTCAGCACGCGCGCAAGCAGGCTGCGCAGCGCGGCGCTGTCTCCGCTGGCGGCGGCGCGCTCGATCGCCGAGGCGTCCACCATGCCCGCGAGCTTCTCCCCGTCGCGCGACGCGGCGAGCGCCCGGAGCTGCCCGCCCCTGCCGCCGCGCAGGAGATCGGCCGCAAGGCCATCAAAAGTTTGCATTGCATCTCACCCCGCTTCAATCTATACTATTCCGCAGAACACGAAATGAGAACCGGAGGATAGAATCATGCTGAAAGCGGCGGTTTTTTCCGATACCCACGGCAGCACGGCGCCCATGCTGGAGGCGGCGCGCGGAGCAAACGCCGACGTGCTGATCCATCTCGGCGACTATGACCGGGACGCGCTGGCGCTGCGGGAGGCCTTCCCGGACACGCCGCTTTTTTCGGTGTGCGGCAACTGCGACATCATGCCGCTCGCGCCGGAGAAGCTCGTGGTCCCGCTCGGCCCGGTAAGGGCCCTGCTCGTCCACGGCCACCGCTACGGCGTCAGCGCCGCGCAGGCGGACTGGCTGGTCTACGCCGCCCGGGAGGAGGGCGCGCAGATCGCCATGTTCGGCCACACGCACAGCCCCTTTTACGAGACGGTCGGCGGCGTGACGCTGCTCAATCCGGGCTCGGCGGGCCGCGGCCGGACGCCGGGCTGGGCGCTCGTCACCGTCTTCGACAACGGCGCGATCGCCTGCGAGATCAAAACGCTGTGAAAAAACGGAAAGCGCGCCGGATGTCCGGCGCGCGTTTTCGTATCCGATCAGAACAGCTCGAAGTATTGTGAAAAATAGATGGTTTGCCGGTCGAAGGTCGTCCCCTGCGTGAAGTGGAGCAGCAGACCGGTCGCGATCTCCAGCAGCGCGAAGGCCGTCAAGGCCGCGATCAGCAGCCACAGGGCCGTGGTCCTCCTGACAGCGGGGAGAGGCGCAGACGAAGCGCACGGCGGATCTTGCGCCGGCGACGATCAGCAGCATGACGGAGAAGAGGACCGTCCGCGGCGCGTAGCCGTTGGGGATCGCCATGACCGCGATGTTGACGCCGGCAAGCAGGACGAAGAACCGCTCGTCGAGCTGCTCCCAGCGAAAGCGCCTTCGGTTCAGCGCGGCGAAAAAGAGCGTGATCCCCAGGGGGATCAGGGTATAGCGGAGACCGTGGTAGGATGTGCGGACGATACGGAACAGGAACGAGGCGGTATGCGGAGACTCCGCGGCGACATAGGCGATGCGGGCGGCGTTTCCCGGGGAAAAGGTCGAGATGCAGAAGCCGAGCAGGGCGCCCAGAAAAGCGGCGGCGAACGGCGGGATGCTGAAGGGTTTTTTCCGGAAAAACGCCCAGAGCGCGCCGAGACCCATAGCGGCGAGAAGGGTGCTTCCCGTCGACGGTTTGACGCAGGTGCTGACAGTCAGACCAAAGAGAAGCAGTGCGAAGGTATGGGTGAAGCGTTTTCGGTGCGACGTTCCCGGGGTGTTTGCCAGACAGGGTTTATACAGGAGACAGTAGCCGAACAGAAGCGTAAGCGCGTTGAACCAGAAGTACTCGATGGATGCGTTGAGCCAGAAAGCCTCATGCAGAAACGGAAAGAAAAACCAGAGAGAAAGATAGGTCATTCCCAGCAAATACGGCTTCACGGCGGGGTCCGTTTCCAGACGGGCACAGGCGTAGCGGCAGATCAGATCGGCAGTCCCCACCCATACCAGCGCGTTGCACACGGAATATACGATCCTGGGCGCAAGGGCAAA
>CADCLH010000220.1 GCA_902802215.1 Oscillospiraceae bacterium | reverse complement strand
CGGACCGCGAGCCGCCCATTCAGAAAGGAGAGTCCTATGAAAAAGCTGATGACCGCGCTCTGCTTCATCCTGATCTTCTCGATGCTCCTTTCCCCCGCCGCCGCGGCAGAGGGAAAAAGCACCGACACGCTGGTCAACTGGGGCATCAAGATCACCGTTCCCGAGGGTAAGACGTCGATCCTGAAGGGGGACGAGTATTACATCTACGCAAAGAACGAGGGCAGCATCCCTTATGTCATGGTGAAGGTCTACGATTTTGACTCCGAGAAGGCGTTCATCTCCGAGTTCACCAAGTACATGCAGAAGCAGTACAAGGATCTCAAGGTGACGTCGAAGGCCGCGCCGAAGACCGTCGGGGGCAGGGACTGCTGGGAGATCGACTACGCCTACAAGGTCAGCGGCTACGACGTCGCGGACCGCCGCATCGCCCTCACGGTCGGAGAGCGGACCTACATGTTCGCCTCCAAGGAGGTCGCCTCCCTCGGTCTGACGATCGGCGACATGCTCGAGCAGGTCGTCGCCGACTGCGAGTTCCTCACCGAAGAGGGCGCTCCGGATGAGCAGAACGACGAGCTCGCCGACGGCTACCTCTACTGTCTGGACAACGGGATGCCGAAATACTGGCTGGACTTCACCGGCGCCGTCGCCGACAATCTGGTGCTCCACTGCTATTTCCGCGGCAGCGATCCGACCTTCTATGAGAGCATTTACATCCTCGATGTGGCGACGGCGGACAATACCGGCGACACGCTCACGATCCGCAAGGTAAGCGACGGCTTCGGTTTTGACCGCTCCGACTGGTTCAAGAAGCTGGTCATCCGCGAGGACGGCAACGGACTGGTCATGGAGGTCGAGCGCGACAAGAAAACGCTCGCGGGCGGCAGCGAGAGCGCGCTCCTGAGCGGGAAATACCCGATGGAGCCGGTCGGCGTGGATGTGCGCTACGAGTAATGTTCCGCTCCGGCGAGCCGGAGTACCACGAGGAGGTCTTCACCGTCGATTCAAAGACGGCGAAGATGGCCGGGGACTACACGATCCGGGTCGGCAAGCTCTTCAACGAGAAGGGCCTCGACGTCTCCGGCTGGTTCAAGTCTCTCACGCTGACCGAGGTGCAGGGCGGCATCAACATGGTGGTCGACCGGGACGAGCGCACGCTTGCCGGCGGCCCGGAGGACAACATCCTCTCCGGCACCTATTTCTTTGAGCCGCACAGCTATCTCGCTCCCGCGCACGACGGCCCCTTCACGCCGAAGGAGCTGTGCCGCTGGGCGCAGATCCGCTACTTTGCCGAGAAGGGCTTCTTCCCGCCCGAGGCGGATTTCGAGAAGAATGACGACGGCAGCTACACCATCCACCTCTACGAGGTCGTGGATACCGACGGCATTACTCACACGGCCACCTCCGCCTGGTACACGGTGGACGAATACGGCGTCGGCGTCGACGACGTCTTCGGCGGCGAGATCCGCCTCGCCGGCTAAACCGCAGCCCATATGCTTCACCGCCCGGGTCGTCTGACCCGGGCGGTCAGGCTGTCGACAAAGTACCCTTATCGTGTCATCTCGACCGAGCGAAGCGAGCGGAGAGATCTAAAGAAGTGAGACCTGCCAACATTTCAGATCTCTCGACTCTGGCTTCGCCTCCGCTCGAGATGACAAACAACGGGGTTTGTTTATACAGTGACCTCCCCGGTCAGATGATCGGGGAGGCGCTTTTGTTATTCGGTTTGCTCCTCCGGGACGACGATCTCGCGGATCGTGAAGTCCCGGCCGGTCAGGACCGTCTTGTCGAAGCTGCCGCAGTTCGGGCAGTAGCCCCTGCACTGCACGACGTTGAAGATCTCGTCGCAATCGTTGCACTCGGCCATGCCCGGCACGACGCGGACCGTGAGCTTCGCATGCTCGAGGATGCTGTCCTTGATGACCGCGGGGTAGAGCTCCTCCACGTACTCGGGGATCACCAGCGACAACTCCCCGCAGTCGACGACGACCTCGCGCACGTCCGTGACGCCGTTCTGCGCTGCAAACTCCGTCACCGTGCGCACGAGCTGGCGGACGACGCCGATCTCATGCATCGCGGCCCCCGAGCTTTCCGAAGTGCTTCTTTACGATGTTGACGCCGATGCCCGGCACGTTCTTTGCCACGCGGCCCAGCGTATGGAAGTACTCCTGGTTGTCCGCGTCGTGGATCTTCTCGAGGTGGATGGCGTCGAATTTGCACTTGGTCGTGCACACGCCGCAGCCGACGCACATGAAGGAGTCCACGACCGCCGTGCCGCAGCCGAGGCAGCGGGCGCACTCGGTCTTCATCTGCTCCTCGGTGAACGCTGCCGGGGCGCGCTGTCGAAGCCCGCGACGCCGATCTGCGCCGAAGCGCGGTCGAAGGGCCGGTAATCGCGGCGGTCGCGGCCGAGGTCGAGGGTCTGGCCCGGATGCACGAAGCGGTGGATGGAGACGGCGGCCTCCTTGCCCGCGGCGATGGCGTCGATCACGAACTTCGGCCCGGTGACGACGTCGCCGCCCGCGAAGACGTCGGGCACCGAGGTCTGGCAGGTCAGGGGATCGGCGGTCACGGTGCCGTTTTTGCCGCAGGCGAAGTCCATGCCGCAGAGGTCGATCCTCTGCCCGGTCGCCGAGAGCACCGCGTCGGCCGGGACGGTCTCAAATTCGCCCGTGCCCTTGACGCTGCGGCGGCCCTTTTCGTCCGGCTCGCCGAGGGCCATCTTTTCGAGCTTCAGGCTCTGCGCCCTGCCGTCGCCGAGGATCTCCGCCGGGGCCGTCAGGAAGCGGAACTCGACGCCCTCCTCCTTCGCCTCCGCGAGCTCGTCGCGGTCGGCGGGCATTTCCGCCTCGCCGCGGCGGTAGTACACCGTCACGTGCGAGCCGAGGCGCACGGCCGCGCGCGCCACGTCGAGCGCCACGTTGCCGCCGCCGATGACCGCGGTCTCCTTGCCGAGCGCGACCTCCTCGCCCCGGTTGACGCGGCGCAGGAAGTCGACGCCCGAGGACACGCCCTCGAGCTCTTCGCCCGGGATGTCGAGCTTAGCTCCCTTTGACGCGCCGACGGCGAGGTAGAAGGCCTTGTAGCCCTCCTGCCGCAGCTTATCGAGGGTCAGGTCTTTTCCGACCTCCACGCCGGTTCTGAATTCGACGCCGAGCTCGCGCAGCACGTCGATCTCCGCGTTGATGACGCTCTTCTCCAGACGGAAGGCCGGGATGCCCAGCGTGAGCATGCCGCCGAGCGCCTGTTCCTTTTCAAACACCGTGACCGGGTAGCCCTTGACCGCGAGGTAGTAGGCGCAGCTCAGGCCCGCGGGACCGCCGCCGATCACGGCGATCTTCTCGGGGTACGGCTTGCCGATCTGGTTGACCATCTTCGGCACGAAGCGGGTGTCGCGGTTGAGCTCCTGTTCGGCGATGAACTTCTTGATCTCGTCGATGGCGACCGGGGCGTCCACCGCGCCGCGGGTGCAGGCCTCCTCGCACTTCTTGTTGCAGATCCTGCCGCAGACCGCCGGGAACGGGATCTCCTTCTTGATCAGCTCCAGCGCCTCGGCGTAGCGCCCCTCGGACGCGAGCTTGATGTAGCCCTGCACCGGCACGTGCGCGGGGCAGGCGGCCTTGCAGGGAGCGGTGCCCTCGGGCATCACGTCCGTGCGGTTGACGCGGAAATCGGGGTTGTAGCGCTTGCTGGTCCAGAAGGTGTTGCGCGCGGTCTCGGCGGGGCGCTCGAGGTTCGCGGGGCGGTCGCAGAGCTTCTGGCCGAGCTTCACCGCGTTGAGCTGGCAGTTTTCCACGCACTGGCCGCAGGCGGTGCACTTGTCCTTGTCCACGCGCGCGACATAGTTGGTGCGGATGGCGTCGGGCGTACGGAAATACTCGGCAATGCGCAGCGCGAAGCACGAGCAGCCGCAGCAGTTGCAGATGGCGGTGGTGTCCTCGTAGCCGGGGGTGACGTTGAGCTCGTGCACGAGGCCGTTGTCCTCGGCCCGCTGCAGGATCTTGTAGGCCTCCTCCTTGGTGATGCGGCGGTGCGCGCCGGTCTCGGAGTAGTTGACGGCGTTGTCGTTGAGGTACATGCACATGTCCTCTTCGAGGTGGCCGCAGCCCTCGCCCATGAGTCTGCGCGCGCGGCGGCAGGAGCAGGG
>CADCLH010000219.1 GCA_902802215.1 Oscillospiraceae bacterium | reverse complement strand
CATTGCAAGGCAGATAAATCGAATAGACGGCAGATAATGCGCATCGAAGTCTTTTCTCCAATTGGCCGGAATGTAGCAGCCCTCTACGATCAGGTTCTGCCTGTTCTCAACTGCGGTCTTGATGATCTCGCGGACAATGGGCCACAGATATTCTGTGAGAGCATCATCGTCTTCCGGCGTCAGACTGGTATTGCCGCTGCGGATCAACCCCATTTTCAGATGGTCGATAGAGAAATACGGATATTTATATTTCTCCAGCATCCTTTGTGCCAGGAGCGTTTTCCCTGTGTGGGATGCGCCTGTAATCAGAATAATCATAATCGTTCCTGCAGCTCCTTCCTGACTGTATCCAAATCGCTGCTGGTCAGGATTGGAATCAGCCTGTCGATTTCCTCAATGCTCCTGTCCCACCATCTGAATTTGAGCATCAGATCAATCATTTCATCATCAAAGCGTTTTCGCAATACCTTTGCGGGATTTCCAACTACAATCGTATACGGTGCGACATGACTGCCTACAACGCTGTTTGCGCCTATAATGGCTCCATCGCCAATCTGAACGCCGGGAAGAATTACTGCATTTTGTCCAATCCACACATCGTTTCCGATGACGGTATCGCCCTTCAACGGAAGATCGGATTTCGCTGGAGGTTCCATGTCCCAACCCTCCAGCGTGTAGAATGGGAAAGTCGTAACTGCATTCATCTGATGATTTGCGCCGTTCATTACGAATTCAACGCCTGCCGCAATCTGGCAGAACTTGCCGATCATGAGCTTGTCGCCATTCCATTCGTAATGATGGGTCACATGACTTTCAAACTCTGAATCAGCAATGTAGGTAAAGTCGCCAACAATAATATTCGGATTTGAAATGGCAGGCTTCACATAGATTTCTTTCCTATATCCTGCAATCGGATGGATTGTATTTGGATTAGGTGCTTTACCGTTCTTCATCAAAGGTCCTCCATTTCATCCCGATTTGACGGCGAAATTATATCATACCGCCCGCAGTCCCTGTCTGCAAGGCGGGTCTGACGCTGACCGTGTAGTAACGAAAGACTGTGCAAAGCCCGTCCTGCTCATATCCGTTTTCACTACATTCCGAGGAGTTTCATCCAGCCGGGATAGTGCCATCTTTGTGCCTTGCCAGACGGGCGGAATGAGGCTATACTGAGAATCAGGAAACCGAGGGAGAGGGCGGTATAATGGTGGGGCGGTTGATCTTCCGCGTGGCCGTCAACAGTGCCTTCCTGTTTTGGGAGCCTGCGAGACGCGTAAAGAACGGTCAGCCCGATCTGCGCCTGATCCCGTCCTGCATCGGCGGAGACCCGGAATCCAGGAGAGGCGTCGTGCTTGCAAAGTCCATCCCGGCCAGAGCGTTCAAGGTCAAAACCGGCGAAGCGCTGGCGCAGGCCCTGCGAAATGCCTACAGCTATGCAAACGGAATAGACAACTCTCCCGTCCGCGCAGAGCCGGAAGAGGCTAAAGGCCAGGCTTCAGTTCGTCCGCAAGTTCAAAGGCAAGCAGGCGTCAAAACAGGAAGAGTCATGATGAAGAGGGGAGAACAGGCAGATGAAAGAAATCTTTGAACGCGTCAGCATCCGGAAATACACCGACAGGGCGGTGGAGGATGAAAAGATTCTCGCGATCCTGCGCGCGGCCATGGCGGCGCCTTCGGCCGGAAATCAGCAGCCGTGGGAGTTCTATGTGGTGAGAGACCGGAGCAAGCTGGAGGAGTTGTCTCGGGTCAGCCCTTACGCGGGATGCGCGAAGGCAGCGCCCGTCGCCATCGTCAGCGCCTACCGGGAAAAGCTCTGGGCGCCGGCCTATGCGCAGATCGACATGAGCATCGCCATGGAGAACCTGTGGCTGGCTTGCGGCGAGCAGGGCCTCGGCGGCGTCTGGCTCGGGATCGCGCCGGTTGAGGAGCGCATGAGGGCGGTGGAGGACATCGTCGGGATTCCCGAGGGACTCCGGGCCTTTGCCGTTTTCCCGCTGGGCTATCCCGCGGAGGAACGAAAGCAGCAGGACCGTTTCGACGAGAGCAGAATACACTTTATCTGAGTCGAGATTCCTCATGAATGCGACAGAAGAACAGCGCCCGGCGGGTCATTCAGGCCAGCCGGGCGCTGCGTGATGATTGAGAAAATCGACGGTTTCCCTTTCCGTTCTGGGAGTGCTTAATACATGCCGCCCATGTCGGGAGCCGCGGGCATCGGAGGATTCTTCTCGGGGATGTCGGCCACGAGGCTCTCGGTGGTCAGGACCATGGACGCGACGGACGCGGCGTTCTCCAGCGCGCTGCGGCAGACCTTGGTCGGGTCGACGATGCCGAACTGCATCATGTCGCCGTAGCGGTCGCCGGCGGCGTCGTAGCCGTAGTTGACGTCACCCGAGGCGTAGACCTGGTTGAGGATGACGGCGCCCTCGAGACCGGCGTTGAACGCGATCTGCATGATGGGGGCGCGCAGAGCCTTGGCGACCAGCGCGGCGCCGGTCTTCTCGTCGCCCTCGAGAGAGGCGGTCAGCTTGTCGGCAGCCTTGGCCGCGATGACGTAGGCGGTGCCGCCGCCGGGGACGATGCCCTCGGCAACAGCGGCGCGGGTGGCGTTGAGCGCGTCCTCGATGCGGAGCTTCTTCTCCTTCATCTCGGTCTCGGTGGCAGCGCCGACCTTGATGACGGCCACGCCGCCGGACAGCTTCGCCAGACGCTCCTGGAGCTTGTCGCGGTCATAGTCGGACGTGGTGGTCTCGATCTGGCGCTCGATCTGCTGCACGCGGCTGCGGATCTCCATCGGGTGGCCGGCGCCGTCGACGATGACGGTGTTCTCCTTGGTGACCTTGACCTGGTGGGCCTGGCCGAGCATGGAGATGTCGGTGTCCTTGAGCTCCATGCCCACGTCGGCGGAAATGACCTGACCGCCGGTGAGGATGGCGATATCCTGGAGCATCTCCTTGCGCCTGTCGCCGAAGCCGGG
>CADCLH010000218.1 GCA_902802215.1 Oscillospiraceae bacterium | reverse complement strand
GCCACCGGACCTCTGTCGAGCGACGCCATCGCGGAGAAGCTCGCGGCGCTCTGCCCCGGCTCCCTGCACTTTTACGACGCGGTCGCCCCCATCGTCACGCTCGAGAGCGTGGACATGTCGAGCGCCTTCTTCGCCTCCCGCTACAACAAGGGGACGGCGGATTATGTAAACTGCCCGATGGATCGGGAGGAGTACGACGCCTTCGTGCGCGAGCTTGCCGCGGCGAAGGAGGCCCCGGTCCACGGCTTTGACGACGGCGGCGTGTTCGAGGGCTGTATGCCGGTCGAGGTCATGGCCCGCCGCGGCGCGGACACGCTGCGCTACGGCCCCTTAAAGCCGGTGGGTCTTGTCGATCCGCGCACGGGGCGCGCAAACTGGGCGGTCGTCCAGCTCCGGCGCGACAACGCGGACGGAACGCTCTACAACCTCGTCGGCTTCCAGACGCACCTGACCTGGGGCGAGCAGAAGCGCGTGTTCTCCATGATCCCCGCGCTGAAAAACGCGGAGTTTGTGCGCTACGGCGTCATGCACCGCAACACCTATCTGAACAGCCCCGAGCTGCTGGACCGCTATTACCGGCTGAAGAGCGAGCCGCGCATCCGCTTTGCCGGGCAGATGACCGGGGTGGAGGGCTATGTCGAGTCCGCGGCCTCCGGGATGCTCGTCGGGATCGAGGCGGCGGCGGAGCTGCTGGGGCTAGAGCATGCGGATTTCCCGCAGGAGACGGCCATCGGGGCGCTGGCCCTGTACGTCTCCGGCGGCAGCGTCGGGGACTTCCAGCCGATGAACGTCAACTTCGGCATCATCCCCCCGCTGGATCACCGGGTCAAGGGAAAGAGAAACAAGAACGCCGAGATCTCTCAGCGTTCCCTCGCCATCATAGAGAGCTTGAAGGAGAAGGAGGTTTTCCGCTGTGAGGATCATCATTGACGCCATGGGCGGCGACAACGCCCCCGGTGAAATCGTAAAGGGAGCCGTCAGAGCGCACAGGGAGCTGGGCGTGGACGTGACGCTCGTCGGCCGCGAGGCCGAGGTCAGGGCCTGCCTGGAGAAAGAGGGCTGCGCCGGGCTCGAGGTCGTCAACGCGACCGAGGTCGTGACGATGGAGGACGACCCCAGCACGGCCACGCGCCGCAAGAAGGACTCCTCCATGACGGTGGCGCTGAACCTGCTGCGCGACGGCAAGGGCGACGCGATGGTCTCCGCGGGCTCCACCGGCGCGCTGCTGACCGGCGCGACGCTGATCGTCAAGCGCATCCGCGGCATCCGCCGCGCGGCCATGGCGCCCGTCCTGCCGGCGGGCGAGCACGGCATCATGCTCATCGACTGCGGCGCGAACGTCGAGTGCACCGCGGAATACCTGCTGCAATTTGCCTATATGGGCAGCTTCTACGCGAAGAAGATGATGGGCTGCGAGACGCCCCGCGTCGGCCTTCTGAACGTCGGCACCGAGGATACCAAGGGCGGCGCCCTGCAGCACCAGACCTTCGAGCTTTTGAAGAAGGCCCACGACGAGGGCCGCATCCACTTTGTCGGCAACGTCGAGGGCACGGGCGTTTTCGCGGGCGCGGCGGACGTGGTGGTCACCGACGGCTTTACCGGCAACGTCCTGCTCAAGGCCACCGAGGGCACGATCAACTTCCTGATGAAGTCGCTCAAGGGCGTGTTCTACAAGAGCACGAAGAACAAGCTCGCCGCGGCGGTGCTCAAGTCCGACCTCAAGCAGATGAAGAAGTCCATGGACGTCAACGAGGTCGGCGGCACGGCCTTCATCGGCATCTCCAAGCCCGTCATCAAGGCCCACGGCTCGTCCAACGCGGCCTGCATCTTCTCGGCCGTGCGTCAGGCCATCGCCTTTGTGGACGCGGGCGTCATCGAGGACATCGAGCGCAACATCGATGAAGCTGAAAGCGGAGAGCTGATGGACAGACTGGAAGAAAAGCTCGGATACCGCTTCCGTGACCTTGAGCTGCTGCGCACGGCGCTGACGCACAGCTCCTACGCCAACGAGAAGCACCCGGACCAGACGCAGAGCTATGAGCGCCTGGAATTTCTGGGCGACTCCATCCTCGGTCTGGTGACGGCGGAGTTTCTCTACGCGCATGAGCCCGCCCTGCCCGAGGGGCAGATGACCCGCCTGCGCGCGGAGCTCGTGTGCGAGGCGAGCCTGCACAAGACGGCGCTCGCGCTCTCGCTCGGCGACTACATGCGCCTCGGCCGGGGCGAGGCGCACACCGGCGGCAGGACCCGCCCCTCCATCCTCGCGGACATGGTCGAGGCGGTCATCGCCGCGATCTATCTGGATTCCGGCATGGACGAGGCCCGCCGCTTCATCCTCACCCGCGTTTTGAAGGACGCCGAGATCAGCGACACGCACCGTGTCGCGGACTACAAGACCCGCCTGCAGGAGCTGGTGCAGCGCAAAAGCGATCAGCACATCGCCTATGTGCTGGCGGACGAATCCGGTCCCGACCACGACAAGCGCTTCACCTTTGAGGTGCGCATCAACGGCGTCCCGGCGGGGGCGGGCAGCGGCCGCACCAAGAAGGAGGCCGAGCAGATGGCCGCCCGCAGGGCGCTGGAGAGCCTCTCGGAATGAGCGCCCGCGCGAGCATCCTCCCGGTCTTCGTGCCGCATCTGGGCTGCGGGCACGCCTGCGTGTTCTGCAACCAGAACCGGATCCTGCGTGTTCTGCAACCAGAACCGGATCACCGGAGAGCTTCGTCCCGCCTGCGCGCAGGACGTGCGGGACGCTATAGCCAATGCCGCCTTTCTCCCCCGGGGAGAGAAGCGGCAGCTGGCGTTTTATGGGGGCAGCTTCACGGCCATCCCGGTACCTGAGCAGGAGGCGCTGTTGGGCGCTGCGCGGGAGGCGATGGAACGCGGCGAGATCGACGCGATCCGCCTGTCCACCCGCCCCGACGCCGTCGACGAAGCCGTTCTGGATCGCCTGCGGGCATACGGCGTGGAGACGATCGAGCTCGGGGCCCAGTCCATGGACGAGGAAGTCCTGCGCCTCGCGGGGCGCGGGCACACGGCGGCGGACGTGGAGCGCGCCGCGCGCCTCATCCGCGCAAACGGCTTTTCGCTCATTCTGCAAATGATGACCGGCCTGCCGGGGGACACAGAGGACAAGGACCTCGAGACCGCGCGG
>CADCLH010000217.1 GCA_902802215.1 Oscillospiraceae bacterium | reverse complement strand
TTTTGGCGGAGATGGAGAGATTCGAACTCTCGAGGAGCTTTTGACCCCTACACGATTTCCAATCGTGCGCGCTCGACCAACTACGCGACATCTCCGTGTGTTGCTCAAGACAAGCGATTCAATTGTCAGCTTGCTCATTATATGACAGCAAAAGGGCAAAGTCAAGGACAATTTTTGCGAAATCCCCGCTTTTTTGCTCAGACGCATAGACGGCCTCCGACGCGCGAATACTATGGAAAAAACGAGAGGAGAACGCGAGACATGAACAATGAGGAATACGCGCGGTACACCGCGCGGCACATGCCGCGCTCGGCCAAGGGACGCAACATGCTGCGCGCCTTTCTGGTCGGCGGGGCGATCTGCGCGCTGGGGCAGGGGATCACGATGGCATATACGGCCCTCGGACTGTCGCAGGACGACGCGGGGACGGCCTGCGCCGTGACGCTGATCTTCCTCGGGGCGGCGCTGACCGGCCTCGGCGTCTACGACAAGCTGGCAAAGTTTGCCGGGGCGGGCACGCTGGTGCCGATCACGGGCTTTGCCAACTCCGTCGCCGCGCCTGCGCTGGAATACAAGACCGAGGGCCGCATCGGGGGCACGGCGGTCAAGATGTTCACCATCGCGGGGCCGGTCGTCGTCTTCGGCAGCGCCGCGGGCGCGGTGTACGGACTGCTCCTGCTGCTTTTTGGAAATCATTGAAAACACAAAAAATTGAAGCAATTTGCCTCCGCGTACTTGCCAAGACCGCCGCTTCCGACTATAATATACAAAAGAATGGGAGTATTGTGCGCGGCAAATTATTTCCGCTTGGCAGTTGCCTTTTCTCCCGGGGCGTACTATAATATCGTCAGTCTTTTAACGATCGGGAGAGCGTATCCCTTGGAGAACGTCTGGATCCATATCCGCGGCATTGTGCAGGGCGTGGGCTTTCGGCCCTTTATCCACAAGCTCGTGCGCAGCCGGGGCCTGAGCGGCTACATAGAGAACACCTCCTCCGGGGTCGAGCTGGAGCTGGAGGGCGAGCGCGAGGCGCTGGAGCGCTTCGTGGCGGAGCTGCCGGAGAAGGCGCCGATCCTCGCGGTGATCGAGGAGATCGAGGCCAGGTATTCGCCGGAAGTCAAGGGCTATCAGGGCTTTGAGATCCGCGGCAGCAAGACCGAGGCTCTGCGCGATACCCTGATCTCGCCGGACATCGGCATCTGCGCCGACTGCCTGCGCGAGCTGAAGGACCCGGCCGACCGCCGGTATCGTTACCCCTTCATCAACTGCACCAACTGCGGCCCCCGCTTCACGATCATCCGGGACCTGCCCTACGACCGGGCCCGGACCTCGATGAGCGGCTTCCCCATGTGCCCGGACTGCGACCGGGAATACCACGATATCGAAAACCGCCGCTACCACGCGCAGCCGGACTGCTGCCCGGTCTGCGGCCCGCAGGTCTTCTATCTGGACGAAAACGGGGAGAAGGTTTCCGGCGACGCGATTGAACTGGCCCGCGCCGACCTGCGCGCGGGAAAGATCGTGGCCGTCAAGGGCCTCGGCGGCATCCATCTGGCCTGCCGCTGCGACGATCCGGCGATCGCGGAGAGGCTGCGGCGGCGCAAGCACCGGGACGAGAAGCCCTTCGCCGTCATGTGCCGGGACGTCTCCTGTGCCGAAATGATCTGCGAGGTGTCGGATGCCGAGCGCGCGGTGCTCGAGAGCTTCCGCAAGCCCATCGTGCTGCTGAAAAAGCGCGCGCCCGGGCTCTGGCACATCAGCGAAAACAGCCGCGTCGGCGTGATGCTCCCCTATACGCCGCTGCATGTCCTGCTCTTCGGCGAGGATACGGACATGCTCATCATGACCAGCGCCAACCGCTCGGACACGCCGATGCTGGCGGACAACGCCGAGGCGGTCAGGGCGCTGCGCGGCATCGCCGACGGCTTTCTCCTGCACGACCGCGACATCCAGACCCGCTGCGACGACTCGCTGTGCTGGGTGCTCGGCGGGAAGGAGTATTTCGCGCGGCGC
>CADCLH010000216.1 GCA_902802215.1 Oscillospiraceae bacterium | reverse complement strand
CCGCGGCCAGGCCATCGCCGACGCCTTCCGCAAGCGGCTCGAGACGCTGGGCATCCGCACCTATCTGCACTACATCATCCCCGACTACCCCGCGAACGTTCCGCTGATCGTCTCGGACGAGGGCTTCGGGAAGAACGACTACATCGAGACCGAGCGCAGCCTCATCGTCGTCACCGCTCCCGGCCCGGGCAGCGGCAAGATGGCCACCTGCCTGAGCCAGCTCTACCACGAGCACAAGCGCGGCGTGAACGCGGGCTACGCCAAGTTCGAGACCTTCCCGGTCTGGAACCTGCCGCTCAAGCATCCGGTGAACCTCGCCTACGAGGCCGCCACGGCGGATCTGGACGACGTGAACATGATCGACCCCTTCCACCTCGAGGCCTACGGCGCGACCACGGTCAACTACAACCGCGACGTGGAGATCTTCCCCGTGCTCGAGGCGATCTTCAAATCCATCTACGGCGAGAGCCCGTACAAGAGCCCGACGGACATGGGCGTGAACATGGTCGGCTTCTGCATCTCGGACGACGAGGTCTGCCGCGAGGCCAGCAAGCAGGAGATCATCCGCCGCTGGTACGCCGCCGCGGTCTCCGTGCGCAAGGGCCTGTCCGACCCGAGCGAGGTGCGCAAGATCGAGCTCATCATGAACTCCCTCGGTATCACCCCGGCGGACCGTCCGGTCGTCGCGGCGGCGCTGAAGAAGGCGGAGGACTCCGGCGGCCCGGCCGTCGCGCTCGAGCTCAACGACGGGCGCATCGTCACCGGCAAGACCACCTCGCTGCTGGGCGCGTCCTCGGCCTGCCTCATCAACGCCCTCAAGGCGCTGGCGGGCATCGACAAGAAGCTGCCGCTGATCGCCCCGGGCGTCATCAAGCCCATCCAGCACCTGAAGGTCGAGCACCTCGGCAACCACAACCCCCGCCTGCACACCGACGAGCTGCTGATCGCCCTGACCATCTGCGCGGTCACCAACCCCATGGCCGACCTCGCCATCGACCAGCTCGCCGGGCTCAAGGGCTGCGAGGCGCACTCCACGGTCATCCTCTCGCACGTGGACGAGGAGCTGTTCAAGAAGCTCGGCGTCAACATCTCCTTCGAGCCGAAGTACCAGGCGAAGAAGCTCTTCCACAAGTAACCGCTTCCTTTATATATGATTCCATCGGCGCCGCATGCCGGTTCGGGAGGGAGCTCCGCTCCCCGCGCAGGCCTGCGGCAAAACGGAGGAAACCATGGACAAGCTCAGAAAGCTCAACACATCCCGGACCGTGATCATCGCGATCCTCGCGGCGATCTTTCTGCTTCTTCTCTACTGCAATTTTCTGACCCCCTTGCAGGGAGACGATTATGTGTACAGGCACAGCTTTGCCGACGGGAGCCGCATCACGAGCGTTGCGGACATCCTCACGTCCCTGCGCGCGCACAGGCTCACCACCAACGGCAGACTGATCCCGCATTTTTTCGTCCATCTGTTTCTCCTGATCCCGCTGCCGTTCTTCAAGGTGCTCAACGCGGCGGTCTTCACCCTGATGATCCTGCTGTTCTATCTGTTTGCCTATCGCTTTTCCACGGAGGAGCCGAGGCACAACGCCCTGCTGCTCTGCGTGATTTTCGGCGTGATGTGGGTCATCTCCCCGGACTTCGGCGCGAACAATCTCTGGCTGGCCGGCTCCTTCAACTACCTGTGGGGCGAGACGCTCTTCCTGCTCTGGCTGGGCGTCATGACCCGGGACTACTTTTTTGACACCGGCATGAAGCCCCGGCAGGAGCTTGCGTTTGTTCTTTTTGCTCTGGTCGTCGGGAACTACTCGGAGAACCTTTCGGTCGCGGCCGTGTTCCTGATGCTGGCCTTCATCGTCCTGAGCCGCTTCTGGAAAAAGCGGCCCTGGAAACGCTGGCACATCAGCGGCCTCTGCGCCATGGTGATCGGCTTTCTCCTGCTGGCGTTTGCCCCGGCGGAGCTGGTCACCAAAATCGCCCGGCGCACGTTCGGCGACTATTTTCAGATGTTCCTGA
>CADCLH010000215.1 GCA_902802215.1 Oscillospiraceae bacterium | reverse complement strand
TCCTCGGCGCGGCGGCAGTAGGAGGCCGCGTCCACGTCGCTGTCGTAGGCCAGATTGTCATAGCTGAACATGCCGCTTTCCTTGTCGAAGCTGATGTTCGCCAGCTTTTCATACTGATTGGTCTCGCGGTTCAGCGTCTCCTTCACCAGCTCCCTGGACAGGACGCGGGGCGTGTGCTCGTTGTCCCGGCAGTAGACCCGGTAGATCTGCTGCTGGCCGCAGTGCTTGACGATGATGCGGTCCTTGATGTCCCCGGTGGCGCTTTTGAAGGCGTCGGAGACAGAAACGCGTCGGTCGCCCGCATAGTAGATGCCCATGCCGGCGCAGAGCTCGGACAGCTTCTCCTTGTCGATCAGAACATCGGAAAGGGAAAAGTACAGGAGCTTGCCCAGCATGTTGTTCTTATCGCCGGACGCGACGCCCAGCATGTCGTTCATGGAAATGCAATCGTCCATTTTCATATCCTCCTCACCAGTTTTTCAATACTTCGTCGAGCTTGTCATACCGCCCCTGACTCAGAAGGCTGCACTCATAGTGGAAATTGATGTCCGTCAGCCGGTATTCGATGAGTTCCATGGCGTGACGGTCACCCTTTTTCCGCGCGGCCTCATGCCTGTGGAAAAGGCTCTGCATGATGACAGGCGTCAGACAATACCCGTTCCTGCGGTTGACCGCGCGGACGCGGTCGCATTCTTTCTCTGTAAGCATATGTTCTCCTTTTATGCCGCGGCGCGGGCGTGGTAATAGTCGTCCACTCCCTTGTACGCCGGGCTCCATACGTATTTGGAATAGCGGATGTTCGGCAGGCTCCCCAATTCTCTGCGTATCGCCAGCACGGCGTTTCGGACATGGGGGTTCGTATTCTGATCCATGTCCATCGCCTCCACCAGCTCCGTGACGCCGAGCTCCCGTACGGTATCTTTCAGCCCGTGGATGGCATTGACGCCGCCGATACAGACGAAGAGCGCGTCATTGTCGAGGAAGCTCGCCACGTCGCCCTTGAGGGGACCTTCTGTCAGGTAGGCTCTCTTGCTGCTTCTGTCGCCGGTCACATGTACCCAGGAATAACTGCGCGCGCCGTGGGGCATGTCCCGGCTGGAGAGCCAGCGGTACTTGCGATCCGGATCGGCCTCATCGTCGAGGCGAATCTTCAGCCCCTGGATCAGTCCGTCCTTGTCTCGTACCGGGATCAGAAAGCCGTTCGGCCCGGCGAGCGTCCACTCGCCGTAGCGGGTGCGAAAGCCCGGTATGCCTTCCAACTCATGGCCGCAGCTCCTGAGCAGACTTGCCAGGAGCCTTCTTCCGGCCTGCGTCTCCGGCATGGAGCGGTATTGATTCTGCGCGATCCGCTCCTCCGAGAGCCCACGGCCGATCAGGTTTTCCTTATGGCGGTCAGACAGGCTCAGAAGCTCCAGCATGTCGGAATAGATTTCGCTGCGCTCCGCAAGCGGGCGGGGCGCGGCCTCGGTATATTGGGAGGCGGACTGCTTCGGCATCGGATAGATGTTGCCGCCCTCCTCCAGCTCCCGAAACGCCTCCAGATTGCTCAGCCCCTTTACTCGGGCGTACAGCGTGATGCTGTTGCCGTGCGCGCCGCATAGGACGCAGCGGTACTGATCGGTGGAGGTGTTCAGAAACAGATGGTATTTCCCTCCACCGTGGTCACCGCAGAAGGGGCAGCCTGCCTCAACCTCGCCCCTTGTGAGGGTGCGAGGATTGAGGACAAGTCCGCATCTTCGAGCCGTGTCTACGATGGGGGTTTTTTTGTAGTCGCGGCTCATGGGCGCCGTTTCTTACGCTGCCATGGGCATTTCGCTTACGATGGGTTTGACGGGACGGACGTTCAGCTCCGCACGGCTGACGCATTTGGCCACGATCACCTGCCCCGTGGGCCGCACGTTGTTCAGGTCGTCGACCGATTCCATGTTGTCCACAAAGACGGGGTAATTGCGACCGGTCAGGCGCTTCATCAGCTCCGAGACCTCCATGCCCGCCCGGATCTTCTCCGAGAGGGAGAGG
>CADCLH010000214.1 GCA_902802215.1 Oscillospiraceae bacterium | reverse complement strand
TAGAGCTTGTCGGCGCCGAAGCTGACCTTGCCGATCGGGCAGTGGATGATGTTGGTCTTGTCCAGACGGTACTCGACCTTACCGGCCTTGGCCTCCTTGATGGCCTGGGCGACGTTCGGGGTGACGGTGCCGGCCTTGGGGGAGGGCATCAGGCCCTTCGGGCCGAGGATCTTACCGAGACGGCCGACGGTGCCCATCATCTTGGGGTTGGCGATGACGGTGTCGAACTCGAACCAGTTCTCCTTCTGGATCTTCTCGACGTACTCCATGCCGCCGGCATAGTCGGCGCCGGCCGCGAGGGCGTCTTCCACCTGCTCGGGCGGGCAGAAGCACAGGACGCGGACGGTCTTGCCGGTGCCGTTGGGCAGCACGATGGCGCCGCGGACCTGCTGGTCGGCGTGACGGCCGTCGACGCCGAGCTTGACGTGCAGCTCGACGGTCTCGTCGAACTTGGCCTTGCTGGCCTGGCAGACCAGGCTCAGAGCCTCCTGGGGCTCGTAGAGGTTCTGCTTGTCAATGAGCTTGGAGCTCTCTTTATAATTCTTGCTTCTAAACAATTTTGTTTCCTCCTAAAATGTGGTTGATTCGGATGGAGTATCCTCCCACGTTCTGAGCTTGCGCTCAGTCTCCGACGACGACGCCCATGGAGCGGCAGGTACCGGCGATCATGCTGATGGCGGACTCGATGTCGGTGCAGTTGAGGTCGGGCATCTTCTGCTCGGCGATCTTGCGGACATCTTCCTTGCTGATGGTCGCGACCTTGTCTCTCTGGGGGACGCCGGAGGCGGTCTCGATGCCGCAGGCCTTCTTGATCAGAAGCGCGGCAGGAGGAGTCTTGGTGACGAAGGTGAAGCTGCGGTCGGAGTACACGGTGATGACGACCGGGATCATCATGCCCATGTCGCCCTTGGTGCGCTCGTTGAAGTCCTTGGTGAACTGACCGATGTTGACGCCGTACTGGCCGAGGGCCGGGCCGACGGGGGGAGCCGGCGTGGCTTTGCCGGCGGGAACCTGGAATCTGACGTATCCAACTACTTTCTGTGCCACTTGTTCAGCACCTCTTTCTTATTATTCTTTGACGACCTCGACCTGATCGAGCTCCAGATCCACCGGAGTCTCGCGGCCGAACATGGAGACCACGACGCGGACGCGGTCCTTCTCGGGCTCCAGCTCCTCGACCGTACCGAGGAAGCCGGACAGCGGCCCGTCGACGACCTTGACCTCGTCGCCGACGGCGTAGCCGACGACGATCTCCCGGCGTTCGACGCCGAGGTCATAGATTTCCTGCTCCGTGAGGGGGACGGCCTTGCCGTCGGACCCGACGAAGCCGGTTGCGCCGCGGACGTTGTGGACCAGGTGCCAGCTGTCATCCGTGAGGATCATCTTGACCAGCACGTACCCCGGGAAGACCTTGCGCTCGACGGTTTTCTCGCCGGCGTCCGTGATCTCGGTCACGGTCTCCATCGGGATGTTGACCTCCTTGATCAGGTCCGTCATCCTGCGGTTTTCCGCCGCCTTCATCACCGCGGCGGCGACTGTGTTTTCATACCCGGAATAGGTATGAACGACATACCATTTTGCCTCTTCAGCCATGGTGCTCAACCCAAACGGAAGATGAGTCTGACCAGCATCTGGGCGATCTCATCGAAGCACCAGATCCCCACCGCGGAAATCACCATCATGCCGAGGGAGATGAGCGTGTTGTTCCTCAGCGCCTTGGGCGTGGGCCAGATGACCTTTTTCAGTTCGCTCTTCATCTCCCGAAACCATTTGGCGACCCGCTGGAAGAACGTCAGCTTGGTGTTGTCCTTCTTGACGGCGACGGCGGCCTTGGCGGGGGCTGCGTTGACCTTCTTTTCTTCAGCCATTGTTACGCTTCCTTTCCGTCCTTACTTGGTTTCGACATTGTTGTAGTTCCTCTGCTTGCATTCATCGCATCTGAGTGTGATTTTTACTCTTGCGCCTGCAGCCATTCTTTCGGCACCTCCTATTTTATTTACCCGCGTGGCGGGCATTGCCTCCCTGTATGGGGCGGCGGTTTCCCCTTGCGTTTTCGGAAAAAGGCGCGCAAAAAGAAAACCTCTCGTCCGACAGGTAATGTGTACTATAGCACAGCGCGCGCGTGAGGTCAATGGTTTTTTTCCGATTTGCGCAGTTTTTTCCGGGTTTTTCATGTCATTCCATCAGCTTTCACAGAGAATCGGGCACGATCGCCGCGCTTCTTTTGGATAATTCACAAAATTGTTACGATTTGTCGCCGTTGTCTTGACGGAAGCGGAAAGCGCGCTATAATGTCCTTAAATTGAACAAAGCATGATAGAGGCGCGGCCGACATCAGTAGCCCCGGAAAAGCGGCGGGAACCGCGGGGGGGAAAGGGGAGGCCGCCGAAGAGTGCCGGACCTTCCCGGGCGGGCAACTCTGGGCCGACGGAGAACATCCGGCGGACTGTCGCGTAAGCGGAGCGCTGTCAGACCTGCTGGTCATGAACAGGCTGTGCTCTGTTCATGATTTTTTCTTTCAGGAGGAAACCGTTATGGCCGGAACCTTTTGGGCTCTCGTCCCCCCGATCGTCGCCATCGTCCTGGCGCTGATCACCAAGGAAACCTACACGTCCCTGTTCGTCGGCATCCTCGTCGGCGCGCTGTTCGTCGGCGGCTTCAACCCCGTCGCCTCGCTCGACACCATGATCAGCGACGGCTTCATCGGCGCCATCGCCGACGGCTGGAACGCCGGCATCTTCATGTTCCTGGTGCTGCTCGGCATTCTGGTCGCGCTGGTCAACACCGCCGGCGGCTCCGCCGCCTTCGGGCGCTGGGCCGTCAGGCACGTCCACACCCGCACCGGGGCCTTGCTCGCCACCTTCCTGCTGGGCGTGCTGATCTTCATCGACGACTACTTCAACTGCCTGACCGTCGGCTCGGTCATGCGGCCGGTGTCCGACAGCCAGAAGATCTCCCGCGAGAAGCTGGCCTACATCATCGACGCCACCGCCGCCCCGGTCTGCATGATCGCCCCCGTCTCGTCCTGGGCCGCCGCCGTCTCGGCCACCGCGCAGGACCTCGGCTCCGGCATCAGCGGCATCCAGCTGTTCATCCGGGCCATCCCCTACAACTTCTACTCCCTGCGCGGCAGGGCGAGCTCGGCGCGCTGAGCGAGGAGGAGGAGCAGAACGTGCCCGGCGCCTCCATCTGGGACATGCTGATCCCCGTGATCCTGCTGATCGTCTTCTGCATCGTCGGCATGATGTACGTCGGCGGCTTCTGGTCCGGCGCCAGCGTCATCGACTCCTTTGCCGATACCGACGCCTCGGTCGGCCTGCCCTGGGGCTGCATCGTCGCGCTGATGCTCACCTTCGTCTATCTGCTCTGCCGCCGCGTCATCACCTTCAAGGAGGCCTCCGGCTGCATCACCAAGGGCTTTCTGGCCATGGTCCCCGCCATGCTGATCCTCACCTTCGCGCTGACCCTGAAGAACATGACCGGCCTGCTCGGCGCGGCCGACTACGTCGCGGGTCTCGTCGAGGGCGCGGCCGCGGGCCTGTTCTCCCTGCTGCCCGCCGTCATCTTCCTGGTGGCTCTGGGTCTGGCCTTCTCCACCGGCACGAGCTGGGGCACCTTCGGCATCCTGATCCCCATCGTGCTGCCCGTCTTCTCCAATAACCCCAAGCTGCTGATGATCGGCATCTCCGCGTGTCTGGCCGGCGCCGTCTGCGGCGACCACTGCTCGCCCATCTCCGATACGACCATCATGGCCTCCGCGGGCGCGAACGTCAACCACATCGACCACGTCTCCACGCAGCTGCCCTACGCCCTCACCGTGGCGGGCGTCAGCTTTGTGTGCTACCTGATCGCGGGCTTCGTGCAGAGCTGGGCCCTGTGCCTGGTGATCGGCGCGGCCCTCACGGTCGGCGTGCTGTTCTTCCTGCGCAGCCGCCAGAAGACCGCCGCGTAAAAATCCTCTGCAAAACACGCATCGCCCCGCCTTTCGGCGGGGCGATGATTTTCTTCCAGAGGGCTGGATTTTTCGGGATCGCGGGTTTATACTGTGAAAGCTGTGCTTTCACAGTATAAACGTGATTGAAATGCGCCGTTCTCGCCCCTGGCGGGGCAACCGAACGGCATGCA
>CADCLH010000213.1 GCA_902802215.1 Oscillospiraceae bacterium | reverse complement strand
GACCGCTGGGGCCCCTCCAAGAGCAGAGGCCCGAACCTCTGCACCGTCGTCGCGGTCGAGGGCAGCGAGCCCGGAGACACGCTGGTGGTGGAGATCCTTGACGTAGTCCCGGAAAAGCTGGGGTATACCGGATTTGCGGGCTGGCGAACCCCTCTGGTCGGGCAGATCCTGCCGGAGGCGAAGGCCTGGGACACCGTGACGCATACGGTCGAGATCACGAAGGAAGGGATTCTGTGGAGCCCCGAGCTTACGATCCCGCTCAAGCCGATGATCGGGACGATCGGAACAGCGCCCGCGGGGGAGCCCCAGACGACCAAGTACGCCTATCGCAACGGCGGCAATATGGACGTTCAGGAGCTCTGCGCCGGAGCGACCCTGTATCTGCCGGTGGAGGTGGAGGGCGCCCTTCTGCACGTGGGCGACTGTCACGCCATCATGGGCGACGGAGAGATCCCCCACGGGGGAGCCATTGAATGCGCGGCAGAGGTGACCTTGCGGCTCAGCATTCGCAAGGGCTATGCTGCAAAGGAGTGGCTCCGGGCGGAAAATGAGGAGTATCTCATGACGATCGCCAACGAAGACCGGATCAAGGGTTCCTTCTGCGGCGCTGTGCGGGAGCTGATCCGGTGGATGTGCGAGGACTATGGCTTCACCGCCCAGGAGGCCTATCTCCTGCTGGGGCAGGTACTCGAGGCCAGGTGCACGACGCTCCACGGTGACGACGGCCCCTTCAGCCCGTACGTCGCGAAAATCGGAAAACAGTATCTGAAGCCCTGCAGGGACTTCGACTGGAGCGGCCCGGCAGAGTGACCGAAGCATGATCGGAAGCTCCGGGAGCCGCCGCCGGACCGTGGGAGAAAACACGGCCCGGCGGCGTTCTTTTCCCGCAGCGGGCGGCCCGGCGCCGGAATTGTTCACATATTCAGACTTGCGATGGGGACGCGGGAATGGTATAGTGCAGGGGAGCGCATGAGAAAGGAAGCTGTCAAATGAAAAAGATGCTTGTGATCCTGCTGCTTGTCTGTCTGGCCCTGGGCGGCGCCATCGCGTATACGCGCAATCAGGGCGGCAAGCAGCCGGGAGACCCGCCCGCGGCGGTGGAGCCCGCCGTGACGCAGGAGCCTGCGGACGCTGCGGTGCCCGCGGCAAACGCCGCGCAGGAACCGGCGGACGGCGGCCTGCAGATGGAGGAAATGGATTATCAGACGCTGGATATGGACCGGCTCTACGCCACCCGCGATCCGCAGGAAATCGTCGTGACCGTCAACGGGAAGGCGGTGAACTGGGGAGACTATTTCTACTTTCTTGATTCCCAGGTGAACTCTGTGGAGAAGATGCTCGTCCGCCTGTATGCCAATTACGGCGCGGAGCTGCTCTGGTCCGATCTCGCCGAGGGAGACTCCACCTATGCGGATCTGGCGGTAAACGGCGCGGAAGAGTCCATGCGGCAGCTTGCGGCCATCGAGGACTTCGCGGAAGAAAACGGCCTGGAGCTCACGGAGGAAAACAGGAATACCCTGGCGCAGAAGCTTAAGTCGGATATAAAACGGACCTGCGGCGAGGATGCCACAGAGGAGGAGTTTGAAGCGTATCTGGCGAAGCGGCATATGAGCCGGGCGCTGTATGACCGGATTAATTCCGCAAACGTCCTGTATCAGGACGGCTTCCGCCTGCTCTACGGCGAAAACGGCGAAGCCCTGGGGGACGAGGCAGCCTTGCAGTATTTGGAGGACAACGGCTATCTCTCCGCCGGGCATATCCTGCTGTTGACGATGGATCCGGCGACCGGCGAGGAGCTCGATGAGACGCTTGTCGCGGAAAAGGCCGCCACCGCACAGCGCCTGGCAGAGGAGCTGCAGGCCGTCAAGGACCCGGCAGAGCTGCTGGAACGCTTTGCCCGACTCACCCCACACCATGGCGGCGGAGTTCGAGGCTGCCTGCAAGGCGCTGGAGCCGTATGAGGTGTCTGACCCCGTGCTGTCCAAATACGGCTACCACATCATCCTGAGGCTGCCTCCGGATGCGGATGCTCTGCTCTTCAGCAGCAAAGGCGATCCGGTCACGGCGCGGACGGCCGCAGCCAGCGCGGAATACAATGAGCGGCTGCAGGTCCGCGCGGATGGCCTGGAGGCGGATTACGCCGAGGGCTTTGAAAAGCCGAACCTGCTGGATTACATCCTGGGTTAAGCGCGGCACCGATACACAGAAGTTTTTCAAAAAACTTGTCCCGCCTCTTGACAGCTAACGAGTATTAGTTATAATAAAGCTAACAATTATTAGCTGAGGTGATGCGCATGAGAGGCACGGACACCGGGCGGCGGATCATGACCGAAGCCCTGCGGCTTTTTGCCCGGGACGGCTACGAGGCGGTGAGCGTCGAGAGCATCGCGGCGGCCGTCGGGATCAGGGCGCCGTCCCTGTACAAGCACTACCGG
>CADCLH010000212.1 GCA_902802215.1 Oscillospiraceae bacterium | reverse complement strand
TTGACGACGAAGTTGACGTCGTCCAGAGCCTTGACGCCGGGAAACTCCTTGGTGATCCCCCGCATTTCCAGAATATTGTCCGCCAAATTATCCCCTCCAAGCCCGCGATTCGTTCTTTTCCGGGCCGGACGAAAGCCTGTCCCGCCCGGTCGGGACGCTGCGGACGGCCGCTTTCTGACGGCCCTCGCAGCTTATGGAAGTATGAACATACTTCCATAAGCTGATTTTACAAATATACGCTTGCTCTGTCAAGGCGCTTTTTCATACTTGCGCTTGATTCGTGGATTTTGTACGGGTTTTGCCGGTGAAATTGTGCAAATTGCCACAAGCCCCGCAAAACTTTCATAAACTGATTTTAGAAAGGCGGCCGAAAAGTGCCCGCGCGGCAAGGGCGGAAAAAGAGAAAAGAGCCTGCCCCGTGAAGGCAGGCTCACAGACTGAAGACACAGGTCTCTTCCTTGTCATCTCGACCGAGCGAAGCGAGCGGAGAGATCTGGAAAGCGAGGTTTTCCAACGTTTCAGATCTCTCGACTCCGGCTTCGCCTCCGCTCGAGATGACAGACGCCGGGGGTGAACACATTGCGAGCCGTCTCGTAAGGGCAGGCTGCTTTCATATTAGAAATAAGAAAAAGCAATTCACACGCTGCTGACGAACTCGCGGATGAAGAACAGCGCCGCGCCGAGGGGCGTGATATGCCGCCGCAGCGAGCTGAGCTGAACGAAGTCGGCGTTCTCCTCAAAGGGGTTGCCCGCCAGCACGTAGCGCCGCAGCACCGGCAGGAAGGGCTGCAGATACTCCGAGAAGAAGCCGCCGAGGATCACGTCGCAGTCGAGCGTCAGATGGATGCTGTTGACCGCGATGGCCAGGTGCCGCAGCATGTCGTAGAGCAGCGCCTCGTACTCGGGCACGTGGGCCTCCGCGCCGCGGAAGAACTCCTCGAGCGGCACCCCGAGCGTCTGTTCGACCCGCAGGGGAGAGCAATAGGCCTCGAGACAGCCCTGCTTGCCGCAGTTGCAGCGCAGGCCGCCGGGCTCGACGCAGATGTGGCCGAACTCCCCGCTGTGCCCTCTGGCGCCGCGGTGGAGCTTGCCGTCGATCAGCACGGCGCCGCCGACGCCGTATTCCAGCGAGAGATAGGCCATTTCCTTCTGCTCGCGCCGGACGAAGCACTCGGCGTGTCCGCTGGCCGAGCCGTCGTTGTCCACATAGACCGGATAGGGGATCGTCCCGGTGAGTCCCGCGATCGGCACGTCCCGCAGCCCCAGCGTCGGGGCGAACTGGATGCGGCTGCTGTCGGAGCTGAGCAGCGCCGGGAGCGTGACGCCCACGCCGAGCAGCTTCGTCCGGTCGATTCCGAACTCGTCCAGGAAGCGCTCCAGCTCCCCGGCGAGATCGGCCGCTTCGTCGCTCAGGCGCGCGGTGGTGTCAAAGGCGACCGCCTTGTAGGCCAGCTCCCGCAGGCGCAGGTCGGCCGCCACGAAGCGCAGGTGGTGCTCCGTCACCGAGACGCCGACCGAGACGCGCGCGTCCGGCACGATGTCGAGACCCTGGGCTCTGCGCCCGCCGGTGGAGCGGTCCTCGCCCGAGTAGCAGACCAGACCCTCGTCCATCAGCTCGTTGAGATTCAGGTAGAGCGTGGGCATGCTGATGCCGCAGCTCTGCGCGAGGCTCTGTCGGGAGACGAAGTCCCGCGCCTCGTAGAGCGTGCGGTAAATGCGGCTGCGGACCGAAACGTGCCGCGCCTGTGAAGCCGATTCACTCATTTCGCTGCCCCTTTCTTTACCTATCTGCGACTATTGTACCATGCATTTTCGCGGAGTCAACGTTTTTTGAAGTACTTTTCAAAAGAAGTTTTACAAAATAGGCGGGCGCGTTCAGCATATTATACAATTTCTTCACGGAAATTCAGTTAATATACACGAAATCGATCAGAATTGCAAAAACACCTTGACAGCGGAGGGGGTATATTTGTAAAATCATCTTACGGAAGTGGGGATTATCGCTTCCGATAACCGCGGCCCCGGTTTGCCGGGGCTCCTGCGAAAATGAAAAAGGAGGACCCTTATGAAAAAGCTTCTTGCACTTCTGCTCGCGCTTTGCATGATCGTCGGCCTTGCCGCCTGCGGTCAGCAGGC
>CADCLH010000211.1 GCA_902802215.1 Oscillospiraceae bacterium | reverse complement strand
TTATGGCGGTCGGACAGGCTCAGAAGCTCCAGCATGTCGGAATAGACTTCGCTGCGCTCCGCAGGCGGGCGGGGCGCGGACTCGGTATATTGGGAGGCGGGCTGCTTTGGCATCGGATAGATGTTGCCGCCCTCCTCCAGTTCCCGAAACGCCTCCAGATTGCTCAGTCCCTTTACTCGGGCGTACAGCGTGACGCTGTTGCCGTGCGCGCCGCAGAGGACGCAGCGGTACTGATCGGTGGAGGTGTTCAGGAACAGATGGTATTTCCCTCCACCGTGATCACCGCAGAAGGGGCAGCCTGCCTCAACCTCGCCCCTTGTGAGAGTGCGAGGATTGAGGACAAGTCCGCATCTTCGAGCCGTGTCTACGATGGGGATTTTTTTGTAGTCGCGGCTCATGGGCGCCCTTTCTTACGCTGCTATGGGCATTTCACTCACGATGGGTTTGACGGGACGGACGTTCAACTCCGCACGGCTGACGCATTTGGCCACGATCACCTGCCCCGTGGGCCGCACGTTGTTCAGATCGTCGACCGACTCCATGTTGTCCACAAAGACGGGGTAATTGCGACCGGTCAGGCGCTTCATCCATGTTGTCCACAAAGACGGGGTAATTGCGACCGGTCAGGCGCTTCATCAGCTCCGAGACCTCCATGCCCGCCCGGATCTTCTCCGAGAGGGAGAGGCGATCATAGCGGCGGCCGTTGTACTCGAACCGGAACACGTCCTTTACCTCGCCCGTGCTTTTCACCACGTCATAGAGGGAGATGGACACGCGGTTCATCTTCAGCTCCGCGAGCGTCATTTCCACTCGCTTGGCGATGAAAAGCAGCAGGCAGCTCACGGATTCCTTCAGCTCGGCGATCTTTTTCTGCGCCGCCTGGATTTTGGCGTTGATCTCCGCCTCGTCGGGGAGCGCCGTGTTCTGCAGGGCGGCAAGCTCCGCCTCAAGCTGGTGCAGCTCGTCGCCGCTGGCTTTCAGCCGGTCGTATTCCTCCGGGCTGAGCTTTCCGTACTCCAGATCGGAAGAAAGCGTCTGCATCCTGCCGCGAAGCTCTTCAAGCTGGGCCCGGCGCTGCGCGGAGGCGCGATTGCCGCTCTCCATCACTTCGCCTCGTTTTTCCGTGAGTTCCCGGACAGTCTGCTCCAGCTTGCCGACGTCGTCCGCCTTGTACTTCTCAAAGGTCTCGTGGGACTGGGCATCCAACGCTTTCAGCTCCTCCAGCTGGGCGCGCCGCTCCTTGCCCTCGGCAATAATCTCGCTGACGCTCTGCTGAAAGGCTTTGCGCACAACGGGGACGTCAGCCTCCGTGACCGCGCGGCGGCAGGTGGGGCAGACGAAGCCGGGAACGATGGCCTTGCCCGCGCTCACTTCGGCGTTATATTTGACGCCCAGCGCCTTTACGCGCTCGGTCGCCTCCGCGATAGCCTGGGTGAATTTGGACTCGTAGGAATCCGCGGAACGCTGCGCCAGAGCGCGCGTCTCGTCATAGAGCCGCTTGTCCAGCTCCGCCAGCTCTCCGTCATCACTGTTGTCGTTGAACAGCTCGCTGTACTGGGCACTCAGATCGGTGAGTCTGCTTTCCAGCTCGGCCTTATCGATCCCCGCGTAGCGTTTGCTCTCCAGCGTATTCTTTCCTTCGATCAGGGCGTCGCGCCTTGCCGTGAGCTCCGCGCGTCTGCTCTGTCCGCTCTCATGCTGGGACATGGCCAGATCCTGCTGGCCCTGCAAATAGATCACGGAGTTCTCCAGCTCCCGGATGTCCTTGCGAAGCTGCCTGACGCGGCCCTCGGGGGACAGAAGCGTCTCTGTCGGCAACTTTTCCCGGATGGGATCGGACAGCTCCTCCAGCACCTTCTCCTGCGGGATCATCGGGAGATAGCGCTGCAGGAGGTTCTTTCCCTCCTCGCCCAGCTCCTCAATGAAGTACAGGGGATTGAGAATGGAGAGAAACACATCCTTCTCACCAAACATCTCCGTCAGATCGAGCTGCCGAAGCTCCTGACCGTCATAGACGATCCCGGTCCTGCTGCCCTTGTGGCTGCGCGTCAGCTCATGCGCCGCGCCCTTGTCATCCACAAAACGCAGGGTGACGAAAAGCTCCGGGTCGGTTTCACTGTGCAGGCGGTCGATATTCCGCTCCGCAAAGAACGGGAGGCCCGTGACGGCGTAGGCGATGGCGTCCGCGATGCTGGTTTTGCCGCGCCCGTTGCCGCCGGTGATGACCGTGGGATTGCCGAAGCTCAGCTCTGTGGGCTGCGCGAAGGACTTGAAGCCCGCAAGGCGCAGGCCTGTGATCTGAAAGCCGCTGATCTTTTCCATGTTCTTCTCCTTTCCCGCTTACGCGGCCTGTTCCAGAATTTCAAAGCTCTCCAGATAGTAGAACACGACGGAATCTTTCTGCTTGAGTGTCTTGCGGACGTTGAAGAGCCTGGCATCGCGGCAGAGCTCCGGATGAGTGCCTCGCGTATAGGCCAGAAACTTCTTCCCGTCGCGGTCGAGCAGCATGAGGCTGGTGTTTTCGCCGCTCATGCCCTTCTGTACCTTGGCGTCCGCCACGATGTATTCCCAGGCAGGAGATTCCGGGGCTTTACGAAGCTGTGTGATATCTACGATCTTTCCGCCTTTTTCCTCCGATTCTTTTTTTCTCTCCTGAGGTTTTGACGGCTGCGGCGCAGGCGTCGGCTTTTCTTCCCTGCCGCCCGGAGCTCGCTGGGGCGTCAGCAGGGACTGCATACCGCAGGGCGCGGCGGC
>CADCLH010000210.1 GCA_902802215.1 Oscillospiraceae bacterium | reverse complement strand
CATGCAGGCGGGCGCGAAGTACGAGGACTATCTGCTGGGCACGGCCTTCGCCCGTCCCATCATCGCCAAGGGTCTGGTGCAGATCGCGCTCAAGGAGGGGGCCGACGCCATCGCCCACGGCTGCACCGGCAAGGGCAACGATCAGGTCCGCTTCGAGCTGGCGATCAAGCATTTCGCCCCGGGCATGAAGGTCATCGCCCCGTGGCGCGAGTGGAAGATCAAGTCCCGCGAGGAGGAGATCGACTACGCCGAAGCCCACAACGTCCCGCTGAAGATCAGCCGCGAGACCAACTACTCCAAGGACAAAAACCTCTGGCATCTGAGTCACGAGGGGCTGGACCTCGAGGACCCCTGGAACGAGCCGCAATACGAGAAGCCCGGCTTTCTGGAGATGAGTGTGAGTCCGCTGGACGCCCCGGACGAACCGGAATACCTGACGCTGGAGTTCGAGAAGGGCGTCCCGGTGGCCCTCGACGGCGAGAAGCTGAGCGCGACGGACATCATCTGGAAGCTCAACGCCCTCGGCGGCAAGCACGGCATCGGCCTGCTGGACATCGTGGAGAACCGCCTCGTCGGCATGAAGTGCCGCGGCGTGTACGAGACCCCGGGCGGCACGATCCTGTACGCGGCTCACGCGGCGCTGGAGACGATCTGTCTCGACAAAATGACGGCCCACAAGAAGCAGGAGCTGAGCGTGTGCTTTGCGGAGCTGCTGTACAACGGCCAGTGGTTCAGCCCGCTGCGCGAGGCGCTGAGCGCCTTCGTGACTGCCACCCAGAAGCACGTCACCGGCACGGTGAAGCTCAAGCTCTACAAGGGCAACATCATCAAGGCCGGACTCAAGAGCCCTTATTCCCTCTACTCCGAGAACATCGCCACCTTCGGCGAGAGCGACTACGACCAGGCGCAGGCCGCGGGCTTCATCAATCTGTGGGGCCTGCCCACCACCGTCCAGGCGCTGATGGAGCAGGGGAAGCTTTGAACGATACGAAACAGGCATAACGAGAGGAACGAGTCATGAACAAGCTGTGGGCAGGGCGGACGGAGGCGGAGACGGCGAAGCTCGCCGACGATTTCAATTCCTCCATCGCCTTTGACAGCCGCATGGCGAAGCAGGACATCACCGGCTCCATGGCTCACGCCGCAATGCTGGGCGCAAAGGGCATCATCACCGCGCAGGAGGCGGAGGCCCTCATCGACGGCTTACAGACCATCCTGGACGATCTGAAAACCGGAACCCTGTTAATCGACCCCGCCGCCGAGGACATCCACATGTTCGTCGAGCAGGTCCTGACCGAGCGCATCGGGGACGTGGGCAAAAAGCTCCACACCGCGCGCAGCCGCAACGACCAGGTGGCGCTGGACCTCCGCATGTACCTGCGGGGCGAGATCGACGAGCTTTCGGCGCTGACCGCGCAGTTTGCGTCGGTGATCTGCGACAAAGCCGAGGAGTACAAGGATGCGATCATGCCGGGCTACACCCACCTGCAGCGGGCCCAGCCCATCAGCTTCGGCCACCAGCTCATGGCCTACGCCATGATGCTGCTGCGGGATCTGGACCGCCTGAAGGACTGTCGGCGGCGGCTGAACGTCTCGCCCATCGGCTGCTGCGCGCTGGCGGGGACCACCTACGACACCGACCGCGAGATGGAGGCCAAGGCCCTCGGCTTCGACGGGATCTGCCTCAACTCCGTCGACGGCGTCTCCGACCGCGACTTCGCCGTCGAGCTCTGCGCGGCGCTGGCCATCGAGATGATGCACCTGTCGCGGCTGGCCGAGGAGCTGATCCTCTGGTCGAGCTGGGAATTCCAGTTCATCGAGCTGCCCGACGCCTACACCACCGGCTCCTCGATCATGCCGCAGAAGAAAAACCCCGACATGGCGGAGCTGGTCCGGGGCAAGACCGGGCGGGTCTACGGGGACCTGATGGGCATCCTCACGGTGCTCAAGGGCCTGCCGCTGGCATACAACAAGGATATGCAGGAGGACAAGGAGGGTGTCTTCGACGCCTGCGACACGGCGAAGATGTGCCTTGCGGTCATGGCGGGCATGCTCCCCGGCATGAAGGCCAGACGGGACAAGATGCGCAGGGCTGCCTCCGAGGGCTTCATCAACGCCACCGACCTTGCCGACTATCTGGTCATGAAGGGCCTGCCCTTCCGGAGCGCGTACAAGATCTCCGGCGCGCTGGTGGGCAAGTGCATCCGCGAGGG
>CADCLH010000209.1 GCA_902802215.1 Oscillospiraceae bacterium | reverse complement strand
TCCGGCCCGCTGGGCCTGCACGACGTCAACGTGGCCGACGGGCTGGAGGATCTCCTGCGCGGGCTGGACGAGCTGCTGTGCATGCTGCCCTTCCCGGGGCTGTGCGTCAACAGCGCGGGCACGACGCTGCTGCTCATTTTGCTGTGCTGCGGCGCAATCCGCAGACGGAGATGGGCGCTTCTGCTCTACGCCCTGCCGGGACTGCTGACGGTGGGCACGATCTTCCTCGCCCCGACGGTCGACCCGCGCTTCATCTTCCCGGCGAGCTACGGGATGCCGCTGGTCGTGTGCCTGTACCGGAACCTGTGCCGGACCGGCAAGGCCGGGGACGAGACTGTTAACGCGGCGTAAACAATGGCCCGCGTCCCTTGACAGGCTTCGACGAAGTTTCTACAATGGAGGCGTCGAATCCGGAGAAAACCAGGCGGAGACGTGCCATGAAAGAGAAACTGCAAAACCTGTTCCGCGGCAGACAGGGCATGGACGAGCTGTCCAAGCTGCTGTTCTGGACGGCGATCGGAGGCTATGTGCTGGCTGTCGTGCTGCCGGGGGCGCTGCGCGCCCTGCTGAGCTCCTTTGCCACGATGTTTCTGGCGGTCGCGTTTCTGCGCGCCTTCTCCCGGGACCTGCCGCGGCGCGAGGCGGAGAACCTCCTGCTCCTGCGCTGGCGGGACAGAAAAAAGCGTGAGCGGGAGGCGGCGAAGGACCGCCGGGCCCACAGCAAGGAGTACAAGTACTTCAAGTGTCCCGGCTGCGGCTGCTGGCTGCGCGTCCCGCGCGGCAAGGGGAAGATCCACATCAACTGCCGCTGCGGCTATACGCTCTACCGGAAAACCTGAATACAGACGAAATCCCGGCCGGGTCCTTTCGGACCCGGCCGGGATCGGCTTTGTGTTCGGTTTTACGCTCAGCTGACGGTGACGGTCGCCTCGGCGCTGGTCTTGGCCACGCCGGTGGCGTCGGTGATGACGCAGCGGTAGGTGCCGTTGGCCGCCTCGGTGATGCCGTTTGCCCAGAGAATGGAGGTGTATGTGTTCGCACTCCGGTCAAAGGTGTTCTCCAGACGCAGACCGTACTGCTCGTTGGTGGTCGCGTCGCCGGTAAAGACCAGGGAGACCCAGCCGCCGGTGGCCTCGTTGTACTTCTGCCAGTCAAAGGAGTCGTTGATGTTCAGATTGCCCTTGGCGGTGACGATGAACATGCGGTTGTATTTTCCCGCGTCGACGGGGCCGACCAGAGGCGTGATGTCCTTGGTGATGGCGATGGCCTGGCTGGCATACTGGTTGTAGGCCTCGGACTGGACGCCGGAGAGCGTCGTGTCGAGCTGGTTCAGACGCGCGTCAAGCGCGGAAACGGAGGAACTGAGCCCGTTGACGGTGCCCAGCAGGGTCTCGTTCTGGGCCTTGAGCTCGCGCCGCAGATTGGAAACCGAAACCAGGCAGACCACACAGAGCAGGCACGCGATCAGGGAGAGAACGGCGGCCGGGCTGAACAGCTTTCCCAGCCTGGAGCCGCCGGCAGCGGCGGCCTTTCTGGGCTCCCCGTACACGGGATCGTCGTCGTAGAAGGTCTCCTCGGCGTCCTCGTCGGGGATGCGGTCGGCGACGGGAGGCGGGGCGAGCGGCTCGTCCTCGGAGGGAGGCGCGGCCTCATAGGCGGCGGCTTCGCCGCTCTCGATCAGACTGCCGCAGAAGGGGCAGACCCGGATGTCGTCGTCAATGGTCTTGCCGCAATTCAAGCAGATCATATACAGCACCTTTCTTTCAAATAATGGCGGATTTTCCATCGCTGGCCGTATTCTAGCACACGCGCACTAAATTGTCAATATTTTGTTTCTTTTTGAAGCGTAAAAATGAAAAGACGCCCCCACCTCTGTGAAAATCGTGTCGAAAAATGGGGGCGGCATTCCCCACCGGAATGCAACTCCGCCTTGCCTTATCCACAAAAGTGACAAGAAATTTCATGGAGGAATCCGTTTACAAAAGACGGAAATGATGATAAAATAACAAATGCTCTCAAAGCGTGGTGACGCCCGGCAGGCGAGGCGGGACGGAAAGCCCCGGAAACGGACGCTCACGGGCGGCTGCGGCTCGCATCCACCACGCCCGAACGGAGCAAAAAACATATATGGAGATGAGCGAATGGAGAGACACTACAAGACGATGGACGGCAACAACGCGGCCGCCCATGTGAGCTATGCGTTTACGGAAGTAGCGGCGATCTA
>CADCLH010000208.1 GCA_902802215.1 Oscillospiraceae bacterium | reverse complement strand
TCGACGCCCAGCTCCCGCAGCCTGCTCTCGATCCGGTCGTTGCGGCGGCTCGCGACGATCAGCAGATCGACTCTCTGTCCCGCCAGCGCCTCCGGCCGGATCACCGGACGGCCGAGAAAAGAGTCGGAGACGGGCCGCTCGTCCACGAAGGCGGTCACGCGCTCTAAAGGCAGGGCCGAGTCGATCAGCTCCCCCGCGCCGCAGCCGGTTCCGTACACATAGATTTCCATCGCATTCACGCTCCTTGCCGACATTGTAGCATACCCTTCAAAAAAATGCACAAAAACTTGTCGTCCCGATTTACAATCAAATAAAAATCGGGTATACTTGAAAAAAGAAAAGCAGCGTTTGCTCCTGCCGCAACCGTTTTCTTAACCCGGAAAAGGAGGCTCGCATATGACGACCGCCGCCCTGATCGTAGCAGCGGGCATGTCCTCGCGCATGGGGGACTTCAAACCCATGCTGAACATCGGCTCCATCTCCATCGCCCAGCGCGTGGTGGCCACCTTTCAGCAGGCGGGCGTGGAAAAGATCGTGATGATCACCGGCTTCAACGCCACCATGCTGGAACGGCATCTGGCCGGCAACGGCGTGGTATTCCTGCGGAACGAAGCCTACGAGACCACGCAGATGTTTGAGTCCGCCTGCATCGGCCTGCGCTATCTGAAGGACAAGTGCGACCGGGTTCTGTTCACCCCGGTGGACATCCCGCTTTTCACCGCGGCCACGGTGCGCTCGCTGATTGAGACGGACGCGGAGCTGGCCTGCCCTTGCGTCGGGACGGAAACGGGACATCCGACCATGATCGCCGCCTCGCTGATCGACCGCATTCTGGCCGATCCCGGCGATCGGGGCCTGCGCGGCGCGCTGGAGCGCTGCGGGGCCGAGATGCGCTTTGTTGAGGTCGACGACCGCGGCATCCTCCACGACGCGGACACGCCGGAGGACTACAAGGCGCTGCTGAAATACCACAACGAGCAGCTGGTCCGTCCGGTCCTGCATGTCTCGCTTGCGCGGGAGACCGTCTTTTTCGACAGCCGCGCGGCCATGCTGCTTCAACTCATCGACGAGACGCACTCGGTGCGCACCGCCTGCCAGCGCATGCAGATGTCCTACTCCGGCGGCTGGAACGTGATCCGCCGTCTGGAAAGCCAGCTCAGCCGGGATCTGATCCGCCGCAGTCAGGGCGGGGCCGGTGGCGGCAAGAGCAGCCTGACCGACGACGGACGCCTGCTGCTCGAGCGCTACGAGGCCTACTCCGACGCGCTGCGCGAGAAGGCCGGCGAGCTGTTCGACGGATACTTTGAGGGTCTGTTCTGATGCGCAGGGTCTATCTGCTTCGCCACGGTCACCCCGATTTCCCGCTGGGCGCGCATATGTGCCTCGGCCGCACCGACACGCCGCTCGGACCCCTCGGGAAAATGCAGGCCTTTCTGCTCGGCGCGGAGCTCGGAGATAAGGGTCTGACTGTCTTTGCCAGTCCCCTGACGCGCTGCCGGGAGACCGCCGCCCCGCTGGGCGGAAGGGCCCGACTTGTCCCGGCGCTGGCCGAACAGGACATGGGACCGTGGGACGGGCTGGACTTCGATACGATCCGGCAGGGCTGGCCGGAGCTGTACGCGCGGCGCGCAAAAGAGCCGCTGCTGGTCCCGTCCGGGGCCGAACCTCTCGCGTCCGTGCAGGCGCGGGTGCTGCCTGCTTTGGAAGAATGCCTGCGGCAGAGCGACGGCGACCTCGCCGTCGTGGTGCACGCCTCGGTGATCCAGGCGATCCTGGCCTCTGTCCGCTCCATTCCGCTCGAGGAGAGCCGCCCGCTGCGCCCGCCCTACGGCTCCTATGCCGTGCTGGGGTATGACGGCGGTAGCTGCGCGCAGGCGCTGCTGTCGGCCGCAGCCCCCGGCGAAAAGGTTGAGGCGCACTGCCGCGCCGTCGCCTCGGAGGCGCTGCGCATCGCGGACGCGCTGCCCGTAGAGCTGGACCGGGAGCTGCTGGAATCCGCCGCGCTGCTGCACGACGTCGCCCGCGGGGAAAAGGATCACGCAAGACTCGGCGCGGCCTGGCTGCGTGAGCTGGGCTATGCGGAGGCCGCCGCGCTTGTAGCGCGGCACCACGATCTGCTGAGCGAGACGATCGACGAGGCCGCCGTCCTGTATCTGGCGGACAAATGCGTGCGGGAGGACCGGCGCGTTTCGATTGAGGAACGTTTTGCGGAAAGCGCGCGGCGCTGCACGACGCCGGAGGCGGTCGCAGCCCACGCGAGGCGGCGGGAAGCCGCCATACGATTGAGAGATCAGGTCAACGCCCTGTGCGGGCGCGTGCTTATCGAATAAAGGAAGTGGAAGTATGAGCAAGATCTATCAGGACATTTTAAACGCTCTTTCGGAAAACCGGGCCGTCTCGCTCGAGACCGTCCTGCCCGGGGAGAGCGGGGAGCTTTCCGCCGTTACCCGCCGTCTGACCGCGGTCACGCCCGTCACCGACGTCCGGGGGCGGAGCTTTGCCCGCGTCACGGCGGAAGAAACCGAGGCCGGTCTTGTCGTGCGCGAACCGGTCCTGCCGCAGGAGCGGCTGATCGTGCTCGGCGGCGGGCACATCGCGATGCCGGTGTGCGAGTTCGGCGCCAAGTGCGGCTTTACCGTCTGCGTGGTGGACGACCGGCCGGACTTTGCCAACCGCGCCCGCTTCCCCGACGCCGCCGAGGTGCTCTGCGACAGCTTTGAAAACGGCATCACGAGGCTCCGCGTCACGCCCTTCGACTACGTCGTCGTCATCACCCGCGGCCACCGCCACGACGCGGACTGTCTGCGCGTCCTGCTGCCCGGCGTCATGCCCGCGTATCTCGGCATGATCGGCTCGCGGCGGCGCACCAAGGGCCTGCTGGAGATGCTGGCGGCCGAGGGCTTCGACCCCGAGCGTCTGAAAAGGATCTGCACGCCGATCGGTCTGTCCATCGGGGCGGTCACCCCGGCGGAGATCGCCGTCTCCATCCTCTCGGAGGTCATCGCCTACAAGCGCCTGCCGGAGCACGGGGACCCCGGCCGGTACTGCAACGACTCCGATGTGGAGCTTTCGACGCTGCGGTATCTGGCGGAGAATCACGAGCCCAAGGCCGTCGTGACGGTCATCGAGACCAAGGGCTCGACGCCGCGCGGGACCGGCGCGAAGATGGCGGTCAGCCCGCTCGGCAAGGTCACGGGCAGCATCGGCGGCGGGTGCAGCGAGGCCGCGGTCATTCAGGACGCGGTGCGCATCATCGGCACGGGCCGCTACAAGCTTGTGGACATCGACCTGACCGGTGAGGTGGCCGAATCCGACGGCATGGTCTGCGGCGGCACCATGAAGGTTCTGGTCGAGGACGGCAGCGAAAGCTGATCGTTTTGCCCTTCTTTTCTACGATTCCCTACGAAAAAATCAGAGCGGAGCACGACTCCGCTCTGATTTTTTACGGTTTTCTCCGCTTGGCGATCACTCGTCGACGCCGACCATGACGGAGGTGGCCTTGACGACCGCGTAGGCCTCCTTGCCGACCGCCAGACCCAGCTCCCTGATGGCGTTCATGGAGATGGTGGCACTCATGACGTTGCCCGCGCCGATGTCGATCTTGACGATGCCGTTGACGGCGCCTTCCTGAATATCAACGATCTTGCCCTTGAACTGATTTCTCGCACTAAGTTTCATATTATCGTATCTCCTTTCCATATCGGCTCCCCTGCAAGGGGAGCGGCTGAGGGGTTACTTGTACAGCAGCAGAATATTGGCCGGGGCGATGCCCAGCTCGGCGGGAAAGGTCTGCGGCTTTTTCTCCTTGGGGAGGCGCCACCAGACGGGCGGCGTATCCGGGTACTGACCAACGTAACGGAACTGGATGATGACCTCGAAGGGCTCCTCCATCTCCTCGACATAGCGGACCGGGAAGCGGTTCTGCGGGGCGGCGGGGCTGAAGTAGTGCGCGCGGATGCCCACGGCGCACAGGCCCTCCCCCACGCGCTGCTTTGTCTCCATGCGAAGGCCCCAGTCCGGGATCTCCACCTCGAAGTCGCTGACGCGGCGCGCCGGGACGATGTTCTTGCAGCCGGTGAGCACCGCGGCCTGCACCGT
>CADCLH010000207.1 GCA_902802215.1 Oscillospiraceae bacterium | reverse complement strand
GATCATCCTGACCACGGACCAGAAGGCGGAGCTTGACTGCCTGCGCATCGGCGCGATGGACTTCATCCCGAAGCCTTATCCGGATATTGAGATCGTCAAGGCCCGCATCAACAAGTGCATCGAGCTGTCCGAGGACCGTGACCTGATCCGCCACACGGAGCGCGACAAGCTCACGGGACTGCTGAACAAGGACTATTTCTTCCGCTACGTCTACCGCCTCGACCATATCTACAAGGACACGACGCTGGACGCCGTCGTCTGCGACGTGAACCGTTTTTACGCGATCAATCAGCAATACGGCAGGAAATTCGGCGACCGGGTGCTGAGCGACATCGGCGCTGCCCTGCGGAAGCTGGCGCGGCAGATCGGCGGCATCGGCTGTCGGCAGGGCGGCGACACCTTCCTGCTTTACTGCCCCCATCAGGAGGATTATGCGTCTTTGCTGCGGCAATTCACCGCCGACATATTTGCGGAGGAAGAGACGGCGGACAAGGTCAGCCTGCGCTTCGGCGTCTTTGCAAACGCGAAGCGTGAGCCGGATGCGGAAGAGCGCTTCGCCCGCGCATCCGCCGCGGCGGAAAGAATCGAGGACGATCCCGATACGATCTGCGGATACGACGACGAAACCTGAGCGGAGCCTCCGCGACGCGCATCTGAAACAGGCAGACGAAAATGTGGGAAACGGGGAAGTTTAATGAAAGCGAACAATACGGGAATCTCCATAAAAAGAACGACTCTCGTCATAACGGCGGTTGCGCTTCTGATCTCTGTACTGCTGATTCTGGCGACCTTTGACACCAACGCCCGGTATTCGGAAGTCCACGCGACGACGGATCGGTATATCCAGTGGCAAAAGGACGCATCGGCGCTCCAGGCGGGCTCGGATTACCTTACGGAGCAGGCCAGGGGCTTTGCGGAGACCGGAGATCGCGTCTATCTGGACAACTATTTCACGGAGGCGGAGGAGACCCGGCGAAGGGATCATGCCGTCGCCCGGATCCATGACTATGTTGGCGACGCCCCGGCTTACCGGGCGCTGGCGGCAGCCATGGAGGAATCCCTGGCGCTGATGGACAGGGAATATTACTCCATGCGCCTGAAGATCGACGCCTGCGCTTATGATGTCGACGACTACCCGGAGGCGCTCCGGAAGGTCACGCTTTCGGAGACGGACGCTGCCCTCAGCCCAGAGGAAAAAAACGCATTGGCCCGATCCAAGGTGTTCGATCTGGACTACCGCGGGAAGAAGGAGGCCATCTCCGCCGCGGTTCAGGAATGCCTCGCTTCTCTGGAGGCAAATTTTGAGGGACAGCGGACACAGACGGCAGAGCGGCTGAACAGGCTCCTTCTGATCCAGCGGATCCTGATCGCGTTCTCTATCGCCATCACGGTCCTGACGCTCGTGCTGATCCTCCAGGTGATCGTCCGGCCGCTGAACCGCTCCGTCCACTCCATCCGGGAGGAAAAGCAGTTCCCGGTCAGAGGCGCCAAAGAGCTGCAGTTCGTCGCCGAAACGTATAATACGATGTATGAAAACAGCCAGGAGCAGAAACAGTCGATGGATGCTCTGCTGAACAACATGCCCGCCATGAGCTTTACAAAGGACGCGGAGACCGGCGTCTATCTGGCCTGCAATCAGGCCTTTGCCGATTACGCGCATGTGAAAAGTCCGGAGGACGTCATCGGGCAGACGGACGCGCAGATCTTCCATCCTGAGGCCGCGGCGCATTTTGCGGAGCGCGACCGGAAAGCGCTGTCCATGGACGAGCCCTTGGTTTACTCTGAGGATGTGGCGGAGCGGGACGGCGTCATGCGCCATTTTCAGACGACGAAGCTCAAATTCGTCGATCCCGCGGGGCGCCTCTGCGTTCTGGGCATCTGCATGGATGTGACGGATACCCTCGCCAAGACCCAGGCGGACGCCATGATCACCGCCATGGCGGCGGATTACCGCTGCGTTTACTACGTCAACCTTGACGAAAACGACGGCGTTTGCTATCGGGATGATCCCACGGATCCGAGTCAGACGCCGGTCGGCATCCATTTTCCGTTCCAGGAGCGCATTGCCTGGTATGCCGAGAACTGCGTCACCGATCTGTATCGGGAGGGCTTTTTGGACTTCGCCGACCCCGACAACATTCGGGAGCGCCTTTCCACGCAGCCGATTATCGCTTACCGCTATCTGGCGAAGCGCGGGGACAGAGAGTACTATGAGATGATTCGCGCCGCCGGCGTCCGCCGCGCGGAGGAGCGCGAC
>CADCLH010000206.1 GCA_902802215.1 Oscillospiraceae bacterium | reverse complement strand
AAGAAGTGGAAGAGGGACGACCTGTTCAACGGCGTCATGGTCACCGACGCCCTGGTCCATATGATCAGCGTCGTGCTCATCTCCGGCGCCATCATCCTCGTCGGCGCGATCGTCCTGCATCCGCAGGGCCTGGCCATCAAGGCGCCCGCCCAGCTCGCCGCCATGCTCGAGCCCATCATGGGCCCCGCCGCCAAGTACATCATGGGCTTCGCCCTCGTCGGCGCGGGCTTCTCCTCCCTGCTCGCCAACACCCAGCGCGGCATGGTGCTGCTCGGCGCCGGCATCGAGAAGGAGTTCGGCCTCGAGTCGAAGTTCATCCGCTACGGCTGCCTGGCCTGCCTGGCCTTCGCCATGGCCATCTGCTACAGCTTCAACGGCTCCCCCACGCAGCTGATCCTCATCGCGAACATCGCCACCTCCATCGCCACCCCGATCGGCGGCCTGTTCGTCCTGCTGCTCATCTGGCGCAAGGACGTCAACGAGGGCTACAAGGCCCCCACCGCCCTGCGTATCTGCATGACCATCAGCTACGTCTTCGTGCTGATCATGACGGTCTCCGCCTTCCAGAAGACCATCATCCCCGGCATCATCAAGCTCTTCGCCTGATCGCACGGCAAAAACGACCATACACCCCCGGACCCTCCGGGGGTGTTGTTTTTCGCGCCGCGATCTGGTAGGATAAAAACCATCCAACCGGAAGGGGAGACCCCCATGCTCATCCGCTCTCTGATCCTCATGCTCGCCTCCGCCGCGGGCGGCGTGGTGCAGGGCACCTGCGGCTTCGGCTCCGGCATCCTCACCATGCTGGGCTTCTCGACCTATCTGCCGGTCCCGCAGGCGGCGGCCGTCACCTCGGTCATCAACTTCGGCATCACCTTCCCGACGATGCTGCGCTACCGGAAGCACCTGACGCTGAAAAAGATCATCGTCCCGTTTCTGGTGTATACCGTCGCCTCCATGCTCATCATCCGCGTCTCGGCCCAGCTCGACGCAAAGCTATTAAAGCGCGTGTTCGGCGGCTTTCTGCTGGCGCTGAGCGTCTACCACTTCACGCTCGCGGGAAAACAGCCGACGCGCTGGACCCCCGCGCTGTGTGCGCTGGCCTTCATCATCTCCGGCCTCGGCAGCGGCCTTTTTGCCGTGGGCGGGCCGATGATGGTGCTCTACTTCCTCGCGCACACCGACAGCACCGAGGAGTTTCTGGCCGACACGCAGACCATCTTCGTGCTCAACGCCGCGCCGACCCTGTATCTGCGCCTGACCGGCGGCCTGCTGACGGCGGAGCATGTCCCGTATCTGATCCCGGGACTGATCGGCGTGCTGGCGGGCTTTGTGATCGCGGGGAAGCTCGTCGGGCGGATCGACAAGCCGAGGCTGACGAGGCTCGTCTACATCGCGGTCGGCGTCAGCGGCCTGCTGTACCTGCTGGGGATGTGAAAAAACCGTTGAGCCCGGGGCCATGTGCCCCGGGCTTTGTCCGTCCGAAAAACCCACCAAAAACCGGGGCTTCTTTTCGTCGTTTTGGCAGAGGGGGTTTTCTTGAAAACAGACCCCGCGGGTGATAAACTGTATCATAGAGAGGCATACCGATCGACAAGCTCTGATTACAGGAGGGAAAGCTATGGCCCACAGACCGAATATCCTGAAGCTGGCGACCAAGATCAGCCTGGAGGGGCTGACCTACACCGGCGTCACGTACAACGACCCCGAGTATAGGATCCTCGAGCCCATCGTCGACGACGACATGTGCCAGATCATGATGCACATGCGCATGGAGACCAACCGCACCGCGGAGGACATCGCCAGGCGCGCGAAGAAGGACCTGGACTTCACGCTCGAGCAGCTCAACAAGCTCAAAATCGCGGGCGTGATCCGCAGCCGCACGGTGGACGGAAAGCTCTGCTGGTACTACCCGATCTGGGTGCCCGGCATCATGGAGGGCATCCTCTCCAACCGCGAGCAGTGCGACCGTTACCCCGTGCTCGGCGAGTGCTTCGAGCGCTATACCCGCGAGCGCGTGTCGATGCTGGCGCCCTTCATGGACGTCGGCATGAACCTGATGCGCGTCATCCCGGTGCAGAGCGCCATCGAAAACAACTCCCGCCGCGCCAGCTACGACGAGGTGCACAAGCTCATCGAGGACGCCTGGGCGATCTCGGTTGGCCCCTGCTCCTGCCGCCGCGCGCGCAGACTCATGGGCGAGGGCTGCGGCCACCTCGAAGAGGACATGTGCATGTACCTCAACGACAACGCCGTCAACTAC
>CADCLH010000205.1 GCA_902802215.1 Oscillospiraceae bacterium | reverse complement strand
CCCTCGTGTCCGGCGAGCTCCTTTTTGCAGGTCGGACACCCGGCGATCACGATGGGATCGCCGAGCTTGGCGAGCTCTCTGTCAAGAAATTCCTTCGTCTGCTCCTGCATCTCATAGCGTCCCGCCCAGTCGCAGATCGCGCCGCAGCAGCCGAGCATCAGGGCGACGCCGCCCTCGAGCCGGTCACAGAGATCGAGATACGCGGCTTTCACGGTCTCGGGCGCGATGGCCGCGGCCTGACAGCCGGGGAAAAAGACGTATCTGCACCGCTCATATCCGGGCTGCGGACGGCTCAAAAAGGCCTCGTCGTTGGAAAACAGCATATCCAGCAGCGCAAACTCGTGCGGAGCCAGCGGCATTTTGTCGGTGGAGACCATGTTCTGCCTCGCCTTGTGGCAGACCTTCGCCATATCGAAGCCGTTGGGGCAGACCACCGTGCACTGCCCGCAGAGCGAGCAGGAATTCATGGGCTTGTTGAGCTGGTGGTCGCCCATAATGATCTGGGTGTTGTTGTAGATCTCCTTGGAAAGCAGGCTGGGGTGCTTTTTGTAATGCGCGAGGTAGGCGCAGCTCTTCATGCACTCCTCGCAGCGGCACTGGATGCAGCGCCCCGCCTCCTCTACGGCCTCCTCCTGCGTATAGCCCGGGCCGTCCATCGGGACGCGCCTGAGCTTTTTCGCAACCGACAGATCGGTATAGAGCTGGCTTTCGACCGCCCCCTCCTGCCCGCGGGTGTTGCGCGGATCGAGATTCTGCGCCAGCCTGTCCACGGTGAGCGCCGCCTTCTTCGCGCCGAAGGCAACGTCCGTCACGCCCGCGGTTGGGCCGGAGACCAGCTTCTCGCTCTCGCAGTACATGAGCTCCGGGATGCATTCCGCCTCCGGGAAGAGGCGCGACAGCACGGCAGCCGAGCAGCAGACCACGTCGAAGGACGCTCTCTTTTCGTCGAGGAAGGCCCTGTCCGGCGTACAGCCAAACTCGAACTGGATGTCCTTGCCCTTGAGGCGCTTGAGCTCGGCCTGAAAAGCGCTCTCATCCAGAAATCCGGTCTCGCAGTGCAGGAAAGCCTCGAGATCGGCCTGCTCGCAGAAAACGGTCACGGGGTAGGATTTCTTTTCGATCTCCCCCGCGAGGAACAGCGCGAAAAGCCCCGAGCCGAGGATGGCGACGCTTTTTCTCTTCTTGGTGCGGAAGATGCCGCCGAGCTTCGGCGTCTGGCCGAAGCGGGCCACGGCCTCCTCCACGGCGCGGACCGCGACGCCCTCGCCGATCTCCGTCAGGCGGCACTTCTGCTCGCAGGGGGCCTCGCAGCCCATGGCGAGGATCAGCGGGAAGGGCGCGATCTTCTCATACAGCTGCAGCGCCTTTTTGAAGTTTCCGGCCGCCGCGGCCTCGAGGAAGGCGCGGGCGTCCAGCTTGAGCGGGCAGGCCGCGCTGCAAAACGGCGGGTGCTCGTAGACGCAGCGCGCCACCATGCTCTCCATCTCTTCCTTGGAGATCTTGTTGACCCGATAGACGTGGGTCGAGCCTCGTTCCTGGATCTGGGCCATAGCTGCACTCCTCCGGCAAAAATCGGTTGAAAAACGGGGATGTGGGAATTCTCCCACATCCCCATTATAACACGGGTATCAGAGCTTTGAAAGGCTTACTTTTCGAGCGCCTTGAGGGCGGCCAGCACCTTCTCGGGCCGTGCGGGAATGCGGGTCACGCGAGCGCCGGTGGCGTTGTAGATCGCATTCAGGACGGCGGGGTGCGGGGCGTCCAGAGGAGCCTCGCCGCAGCCGGCGGCACCGTAAGGGCCGTTCGGACGGTAGGTCTCGTTGAAGTGCAGCTCGATGTCGTCGGGAATGTCGCAGGGGTACGGGATGCCGCACTTGAGCAGGCTGGTCTCCTTCTCGAGGTCGTCGAAGTCCTCGCTGAGCGCAAGGCCGATGCCCTGAGCCAGGCCGCCGTAGAAGTTGCCCTCGACAAGCAGACGGTTCATGATGGTGCCGACGTCGGCCACGCAGGTGAACTTCTCGACCTTGACCTTGCCGGTGGCCATCTCGACGCGGACCTCGGGCAGGAAGATGGTGTACATGTAGGTGGCAAACGGCTCGCCCTGGGCGGTATCCTGATCAACGGGATGATCCGCGCAGTAGGTGGTGACCCAGTTGCCCTCGACCTTCAGCTTCTTGCCGTCGGCGACCATCTCGTCGTAGGTCCTCCAGGTGCCGTCGTCCTTCTTCATCTCGGCCAGCAGGGCCTCGGCGGCGAGACGGCAGGCGTTGCCGGACATGACCTGAGAACGGGAGCCGCCCGCAGGGCCGGAGTTCGGGGTG
>CADCLH010000204.1 GCA_902802215.1 Oscillospiraceae bacterium | reverse complement strand
CCGCGGCCGCGAACTCCTCGTCGCTCATGCCGAGGCCGCAGGTGACGGTCAGCAGGATCTGGCGCGCGGGGACGAAGCTCCCGTCGTCGGTCATGGCCCGCAGCGCGTCGGAGAAGTAGGACTTCGGCGTCAGCTTCAGCATCTGTGCGGCGCGCTGCTCGCCGATCTTCGCCAGCACGAAGTCCTTCAGGTAGTAAGTCGAGCGCTGCATCCGCTCCCCCTCGGGCATGACGAAGTGCGCCCAGGCGCCGTTGTAGACCGCCATCGCCGCGTCGTAGGAGCACAGCTCCGCCATCACGTACAGCGCCTGGTCCGGCTTGCCGTTCTTCGGCAGATACGTATACTCCACATAGGCGTGCTCCGCGAGCTGTCCGTCGGCGTCGAGCATGACCTCGTGCTGGGTCTTCTGGAGCGTGAGCTTCGCGTAGGGCAGATGGCTCTCGCCGAAGATCGACGAGGGCAGGAAGTTGTAGGGAAACAGGGCGGCGCACTGCTTGTGCGTGTAGGTCTCCTGCCGGCTGTCGGGCGCGGCGCCGGGGTCGGCCATGTTGAAGAAGGCCGCCTCGTTCCAGACGTAGGACGTCGGGCTCCCGCCGCCGAAGGAGATGGTCGGCGTCGGCACGGGCGTGGGCCTGGTGTCCACCGTCGGCATGGCCCAGGGCTCGAGCTCCTTTTCCTCCCGTCCGCAGGCGCCCAGCGGCAGGAGCAGCGTCAGGATCAGCAGCAGCACGATCGTTCGTTTCATGTCGAAAACGCCTCCGCAGCTTTTGAATAAGGTATTATACCCTATTTCCCGCTCTTTGCCAATAGCTTCAGAACAAACGGCCCTGCGCTTTTCTGCGCGAAAACTCGCCCTTGATCTCCACGAGCACGATGTCGGTGCCGACGCGCACGATGCTGTTCCAGGGCAGGACATAGTCGTCCTCCCGTCCGAGCAGGCCGAAGAAGCGCGGCCGCCCCGGCGTGACGAGGGCGGTGACGCAGCCCTCCCGGTCGTCGAACTCCACGTCGCAGACGTAGCCGAGCCGAAAGCCCGTGTGCACGTCGATGACCTCCTTGTAGCGCAGCTCGGAAAAGCAGCTGATCATTCGATCACCCCCGTAAGAGTTTACGGGCGGGGATTTTGTCCTATTCCGCCGCGCTTGACAGGAGTTTTGCAAGTAATTATAATGATATTACCAACACAATGAAGGGGGTTCTCCTGATGAAAAGAAGCCGTTTTGCGCTTTGTCTGGCGCTGGTGCTGCTCCTGCTGCTGAGCCTGTCCCCGATGGCCCTTGCCGAGACCGCGGTCGTCGGCAGCGACGCCTCGGCCAGCGGCACGGAGGACGGCAGCGTCTTCCTCGCCGGTCAGACCGCCGGCAGCACCGCCGAGGTCCGCGGTATCCTGTTCTCCATGGGCAACAGCGTCTCCGCGGGCGGAACCTATGAATACGCCATGCTCGCCGGCAACGACGTCAACGTCAGCGGCGCATGCGAAAACGACGCCTTCCTCGCCGGACGCAGCGTCAGTTCTGCCGGGACCACTGCCCGCGACCTCTACGCCGCGGGCCAGACCGTCCGCGTCAGCGGCGAGGTCGGCCGGGACTTCTACGCCGCGGCCAACACCGTCGTGATCGGCGCCGACATCGGCGGCAACGTCTATCTCAGCGCGGAAAACATCAACATCGACGACGGCGTCACCATCGGCGGCAGGCTGCGCTACAACAGCAGCGCGAAGATCAGCGCGCCGCAGTCCGTCCTCGCCAACGCCGAGACCTATGAGTCCAAGTCTTCCGAGCCCAAGGTCGAAGTTGAAGCGCCCAAGGCGCCGACCCTGATGAGCCGCGTCAAGGACAAGATCTTCGGCTATGTCGGCCTGCTGCTGGTGGGCTTCGGCCTGCTCTGGCTCACGCCGCTGTGGGAGGTGCTGGACGCGCGCTACACCGGCGTGCCCTTCGGCCGCTACGCCCGCGCCTTCGGCATCGGCTTTGCGGTGCTGGCGGGCCTGCCCATCGCCGCGATCCTGCTGATGATCACGGGCTTCGGCGTGCGCCCGGCCTTCGTGCTGCTGCTGGTGTACGCGACCGTGCTGACGATCGCCCCGCTCTTTATCAGCTTCTTTGTCGGCGTGCTGCTCTGGCGCACCGTCTTCAAGCAGAAGGCCAACTATTGGATCGAGCTGCCCGTCGGCCTGCTCGTGTGGCGCATCCTCACGCTCATTCCCGGCGTGAAGTTCGCCGTCGGTCTGGTCTCGGCGCCGCTCGCGCTCGGTGTGATCACCCTGCTGCTCGGCGGGAAGAAGGCCGCGAAGGCGCAGCCGCCGGTCGAACCGCCTGTTTT
>CADCLH010000203.1:1337-3668 GCA_902802215.1 Oscillospiraceae bacterium | reverse complement strand
GCCTTCACCGTCAGCTCCATGAACTTCATGGAGGAGGCCATGAGCTCCGTCGCCTCGGTCCTGTCGGTCCTGCTCGGCGGCATCGCGGCCATCTCCCTGATCGTCGGCGGCATCGGCATCATGAACATCATGCTGGTCACCGTCACCGAGCGCACGCGGGAGATCGGCATCCGCAAGGCCATCGGCGCCACCCGCGGCACGATCCTGCGTCAGTTTCTCACCGAGGCCGTCGTGCTGTGCATGCTGGGCTGCGCCATCGGCATCTTCCTGTCCTGGACGATCCTGCGCATGGTGGCGGTCATCGCCTCCAGTCTCTCCATGTCCTTCAGGCTCAACGGCACGGTCGTGATCGTTGCTGTGGGGTTTTGCGTCCTGATCGGCGTGATCTTCGGGCTGTATCCGGCCAACAAGGCGGCCAAGATGAAGCCCATCGACGCCCTGCATTACGGAGGTTGAGATGGAAAACAGAAAACGATCCGTGAAAAAAGGGGTCTTTCTCGCGCTGGCGCTGCTGGCGGTCGCGGGACTCGCGGCGCTGCCCTTCGCGCTGGATCAGATGAAGGCCGACGGGAATGACGGAGCGAGCGTCGTCTCCGCCACGGTCCAGCGCGCCGACATCAGCCGTACCGTTTCCGGGGCGGGGACGCTGGAGGCCAAAGACACGCTGGAGCTGACCGTGCCCGAGGGCGTGGTCCTCACCGGCTACGCGGTCTCCGACGGAGATCTGGTGAAGAAAGGCGACCCGGTGGCGTATGTGGACCGCATCAGCGTTTACAAGACCGCCGCCGATCTGGGCGACGCGCTGACGGAGGTCACGGAGGAGATCGCCGGACAGCAGGAGGACGCGGGCAGGTATGAGACGGTCTACAGCGACGTGGCCGGCACCGTCACCGCGGTCTATGCCGAGCCCGGCAGCGATATCCGGGAGCTGATGAACACATACGGCGCGCTTGCGGAGATCACGCTGGACGACGGGACGGCCCTGAAGCTCACCGCGACCGACGGAACGATCTCCTGGTTCTTCTTCAAGGCGGGGAACCGCGTCCATGTCAACGCGCCGCTTTATACCTATTACGGGGAAGAGGGCGCCGGCGGCTTCCGGGCCCTTGTCCAGAAGCGGCAGAAGATCGAGGACCAGCTCGGCCAGCTCTTCCAGATGTACCGGGACGGGTATGCCGCCGCGCCGGACGACGGGATGGTCCTGGAGCTGGACGAGACGCTGGTCAAGAACCTCGCCTTTGAGGAGGAAGGCGGCCTGAGGGTCGTACTGCTCGATTACGAACAGCACTCCGGGGATGAGCCGGGAGACCCCGACCAGCCCTCCGAGCCCGCCGAAACCCGCAGCGAGTATTTTTCGGGTACGCTCAACGTGGACGGGACGGTGAGCGGGATCAACGGTCAAGTGGATTTCAGCGAGTGTCAGAGCGCGAATCCGAAGGCGGGCGACACCGTGTTCGGACGCTGCGACATCACAAAGGATGAAGAAAGCGGCGAGGAGCAGAGACGCTGGTTTGCTCTGCTCGTCATCCCCGCGAAATCCGGCGACGCCAAATCCGGCGACAACCCCCTCGCCGGTCTCGGCGGCGGGTTCTCGATCGACTTCGGCGGCGGAGGCTTCTCCTTCGGCGGCGGAGCCGCAGGCGGCGCGGACGGGACGCAAGAGCAGGAGGCGACGCTTGCCGAAACGAAGATCGCCTCGGTCGTGGAGATGGACGAGGTGCAGGTCGCCATCACCGTCGACGAGCTGGACATCCTCTCCCTGCACAAGGGAGACAGAGCGCTCGTCACGCTGGACGCGCTGCCGGGCCGTTCCTTCGAGGGCGTCGTCACCGCCGTCAGCACCGGCCGCAGCAACAGCGGCGGCAACAGCAAGTACACGGCCGAGGTCACGCTGGCGCGCAGCGACGACATGCTCGCCGGGATGAACGCCTCCTGCCTCGTCACGGTCGAGACCTTCCGGGACGTGCTGAGCATCCCCGCCGCGGCCCTGTACGACAGGGCGGACGGCAGCGTGGTCTATACCGCTCTCAACAAGGACACGGGAAAGCCGGAATCGCCCGTCCCCGTGGAGGTCGGCGTCTCCGACGGGGAGAGGGTGGAGATCCTCTCCGGCCTCACGGAGGGCCAGACGGTCTGGTACACCGTCTACGACACGCCGGAATACAGCGTACCCGCCGCCGTGTAAACAGCGAATATGATCCGGATCTGTTCCTCCCGAAGCGGAGGACAGGTCCGGATTCGCTTTACAAGTGTTTCCAAATCTGGTAAAGTAAAAGAAAGCTCCTTCATCCCGTACAGGCTTTGGAAAGAGAGAACGACCATGAGCAGACG
>CADCLH010000203.1:0-1307 GCA_902802215.1 Oscillospiraceae bacterium | reverse complement strand
TTTTGCATAAATATTCAGCGGAGGGGGAAGCCGCACATGGATATGCGTTCGATCTATCTGGCAAACGGCGTCGGCATTTTCATTCTGCTGATGCTGCAATACACCTCCCGCACCAAGATCCAGCGAAGCCGCCCGGAGGACAGGATCTACTCCTTCATGGTGCTCGGGGTCATGCTGGGCTGCGCGATGGAGGCGCTTTCCTATACGCTCGACGGCAGGGTCTTCCCCGGCGCCCGCGTGCTCAACTACGCGGCCAATACCTGCCTGTACACCATCAATCTGCTGCTGCCCTTCAGCCTGCTGGTCTATGTGGATCTCGGCCTCTACGGGGATCTGGGCCGCATCCGGAAGCGCTACCGGCCGCAGATTGCCGTCGGGGCGGTGATGCTCACGCTCACCTTCGTGAACCTCTTTGTGCCGATCGTGTACTACATCTCGGAGCAGGACGTCTATGAGCGCAGACCGCTGAGCTATGTGTACTATTTTGTGATCCTGTACTACTGCCTCTCGGCCATGCGCCTGACGCGGCGCTATGAGAAGGAGTTCGGCGCGAGGACCTTCTTCAACGTCAACATGTTCCTGCTGCCGATCCTGATCGGCGCGGGTCTGCAATTCCTGTTTTACGGTCTGTCGCTGGCGTGGCTGTCCGCCGCGGTGGGTCTCGTCGGCCTGTATATGATGCAGCAGAACGAGACGGCCTATGTCGACGCTCTGGTGGACACCTACAACCGGCAGTATCTCAACCACATCCTGTCGGCCTGGATCAGCCGCGGCAGCAGCTTCGCGGGCGTGATGCTGGACGTCGACGGCTTCAAGCGCATCAACGACGTCTACGGCCACTCGGAGGGCGACAGGGCGCTGAAAACGGTGACGGACCTTCTCAAGCGCTCCCGTCTGGACCATGAATGGGTGTTTCGCTTCGCCGGAGACGAGTTCATCGTACTCAAGCGGACCCGCTCCCCGGACGGGCTGAAGCCGTACATGGACGAGGTCATGCGCAGGCTCGGGGAATACAACGGCTCAGAGCCGCCCTATCCGCTCTCGCTCTCCTACGGCATGAGCTTCTTCGAGACCGGCGACATGGACACCTTCATGAAGGAGATGGACGACAACATGTACCGGATGAAGGCCGAACATCACGCGCGGGCGGAGAACCCGGAATAGGACGCCCGTCGGGCAGGAATCCGTATGCAGCAGCGCGGCCGCAGGCCGCGCTTTTTTTGTCCTGCGCCGGAGCGCGTTGCCGAAAAAAGAGCGGAAAAGCTGAAAAATTCTTAAAACCCACTACCAAATCAAGCACGGATATG
>CADCLH010000202.1 GCA_902802215.1 Oscillospiraceae bacterium | reverse complement strand
CGCTGCCGCCGCGGCGAAGCCCTTTTCCAGATCGGCCAGGATATCGTCGATGTGCTCGGTGCCGATGGAGAGACGGATCGTGTTGCGGTGGATGCCCTGATCGGCCAGTTCCTCGTCGCTCAGCTGCGAATGGGTGGTCGTCGCCGGGTGGATGACCAGCGACTTGACGTCCGCGACGTTGGCCAGCAGGGAGAAGATCTCGAGAGCGTCGATAAAGGCGTGCGCCTCCTTCTGTCCGCCCTTGATGTCGAAGGTGAAGATGCTGGCCCCGCCGTTGGGGAAGTACTTCTCATACAGGGCGTGGTCCGGGTGACCGGGCAGCGAGGGATGGTTGACCTTTTCCACCTGCGGATGCGAGGCCAGGAACTTAACGACCTTCTTTGTGTTCTCCGCGTGGCGGTCGAGGCGCAGGGACAGGGTCTCCACGCCCTGTAGCAGCAGGAAGGCGTTGAACGGGGAGATGCACGCGCCGGTGTCGCGCAGGAGGATCGCCCGCAGATAGGTGATGAAGGCGGCGGGACCGGCCGCGTCCACAAAGGAGATGCCGTGATAGCTGGGGTTTGCATCCGCGATGGGCGCGTACTTGCCCGACGCTTTCCAGTCAAATTTGCCGGAGTCCACCACGATGCCGCCGAGCGTGGTGCCGTGGCCGCCGATGAACTTGGTGGCGGAGTGGAGCACGATATCCGCGCCGTGCTCGATCGGGCGGATGAGATAAGGCGTGCCGAAGGTGTTGTCGATGACCAGCGGGATGTCGTGCGCGTGAGCGATCGCCGCGATGGCGTCGATATCCGGGATGTCGGAGTTGGGATTGCCGAGCGTTTCCAGATAGATCGCCTTGGTGTTGGGCTGAACGGCGGCGGCCACTTCCTCCAGGTTGTGAGCATCCACGAAGGTGGTCTCGATCCCGTAGAGCGGCAGGGTGTGCGCCAGCAGATTGTAGCTGCCGCCGTAGATCGTCTTCTGCGCGACGATGTGGTCGCCCTTCTGTGCCAGTGCCTCGATGACATAGGTCACGGCCGCCGCGCCGGAGGCCAGGGCCAGCGCGCCTACGCCGCCCTCCAGAGCGGCGATGCGCTTCTCCAGCACGTCCTGCGTGGAGTTCGTGAGACGCCCGTAGATGTTGCCCGCGTCGGTCAGGCCGAAGCGAGCCGCGGCATGGGCGGAGTTGTGGAACACATAGGACGTCGTCTGATAGATCGGGACCGCTCTCGAATCGGTCGCGGGATCGGCCTGCTCCTGGCCGACATGGAGCTGCAGCGTTTCAAATTTATAGTTGGACATGATCGTAACCTCTTTCTTTTTTAATTTTGAAAATGTTTCTGGATATCAGGCGGAAAGAGTTCACATTCGACCGTATCTATAATTATGCCGCACCAGATGTTCAAAACGGTTTTTCAAAACATCACCCTCAAAAAACAAATAATCCGGGAGACCCATCGGGTCCCCCGGACAAGAGAGGTTTCGTCGGAGGTCTCAAATGGGTATGGCAAAGCGCACGCGCATCTCACAGCGCATGCCGCAACACATCATGCTGTTGAAGCTTGCCTTACGCATAACGTCCTCCGCAGTTAAATCCTATCAGGTTGATATGTTTATAGCACAAAGGAAAACGCTTGTCAAGCCTTTTTTATCCCCCGAAGCCCTTGCAGGGATTCTTGCCGTAGCCGGTTTGCAGCCAGTGCAGGATCTTCTCGATCTTCCAGGCGCGGGTAATGAGGCCGCTGACGCCGCTGTGGCTGATCGTCAGCAGGAAGAGCCCGACCATGGAGGGGCTGTTGAAGAAGCGCACGCGCCCCTTCAGGCCGAAGAAGGCCTTTTCCCGGTGGTGGCATTTGGAAAACAGACGGTTGAGCTGCGCGTAGACCGTCTCGAAATCGGAGGCGTGAAGCTCTTCGCTGATGACCTCCTCGCCGTTATAGCGGACCGTGACCGCGGCGTCGAGCGTCTCGGCCAGGTTTTCGGAATTGAGTCTGGGCGGCGTCCGATGCTCCAGACGGATCTGCGTCTCGTCCCGCCTGCCGAGGATCTCGTGCGCGGAATCCGAGACCAGACCGCCGCGCTCCGGGCGGATCGCGACGTACTCCTGCTCTGCTCCGTCCGTCAGGCCCTGCGCTTTGAGCGTGCTGTAAAACGAAGAGCAGGCGCTGAGGATCTCAAAGAGGTGCAGGCACTTCACGGACCCCGCGGAGGATACCCTGCTTCCGAGCTCCGCGAGGTCCGTCCCGGTCAGCTTCTCGCCGCAGAGCGTTTCCAGACAGCTAAAGTCGCAGCGTTTCCCCTGGCTGCCCTCGCTCCGCTCGTCGATTTTCAGACTGCGGATTCGTCCCTTCTCGTCCAGCAGC
>CADCLH010000201.1 GCA_902802215.1 Oscillospiraceae bacterium | reverse complement strand
GCTCGACCGTTTTTCCGTCACGCGGAAGTGGTATGATATGCTGATGGTCCTGCTGGACCTGCTGGCCCTGGTCCTCGGCGGAGGCCGCGGACCCTTTGTCTGCATTGCGGTTTTCCTTTTGATCCTGCTCCTGAGCCGGGATACGATCTCCGTAAAAAAACGGCTTTCGATCCTTGCGCTGCTGCTTGTCCTGGCTGCTCTGCTTTATGTGTTGTATCCTTATTTTGCAGCCGCCGCGGCGCCCTTGATCGATCACTTCCACATCAGGAGCCGGACGCTCCGCATGCTCTTGTCCGGAAACATCTCGTCTGACACCGGCCGTTCGATCGTCTGGAACTACTTTCTGGAAAAGATACGGCTTTCGCCGCTTCTCGGTTATGGGATCACCGGAGCGTGGGAGCTCGACGTCCCGGGCGCCGAAAACGCCTACCCGCACTGCATCGTGCTTGAGCTGGCTGCGGCTTTCGGCATCCCCCTCGGGGCGCTGCTGACCCTGGCGCTCGGGGCGGTCGTCGTCCGCGGCCTCACGCAGAAGAACCCGGAAAAAAGAAGGCTTGCGGTCATCTTCCTCTCCTTTCTTGTGCATCTGCTCTGGTCGGGTTCTTTTCTTAAAACGCCCCTTTTCTTTGTCGGTCTGGCTTCCTGCTTGAGATCGGACCAAACGGGCGAAGGGCAGGACGGCGCTTCTCTGCCGGAGAAATGACGGATTGCCCGGTCTGCCGCCGCCCGGCTCCTTTCAAGAAAACCGAAAACAGCCCCCACGTCTCATAAAGAAATATTCAATCTTCTTTCAATCTTCCTCCCTTACGATGCGTACAGCAATCGCGAGGGAGGCTTTTTTACGTCAAATCGCCCCCGCGCGGTCAAAGAAAAGAGGGAACCGACATGGATATCCGCTATCGTCACGAGTGGAAGCACGAGCTCAACGCCGCCGATCTGCTTATCCTGCGCTCGCGCCTGCGGGCCGTGATGGAGAGCGATCCGCACGCGGTCGACGGGAAATATCACATCCGCAGCCTGTACTTCGACAACCCGGAAGACAAGGCCCTGCGCGAGAAGCTCGACGGCGTCAACCTGCGCGAGAAGTTCCGCATCCGTCTCTACAACCGCGACGCCTCCGTCATCCATCTCGAAAAGAAGGGCAAGCGCAGCGGACTGGGGACCAAGTTCTCCGCGGATCTGAGCGCGGAGGAGGCGCAGCGCATCGTCGACGGGGACCTCGACTGGATGCTCTTTTCCGGTCGGCCGCTGGTGCAGGAGCTGTACTGCAAGATGCGGTATCAGGGCATGCGGCCGAAAACCATTGTGGACTACACGCGCGAGCCCTTCATCTTCCGTCCGGGCAACGTCCGCGTCGCGCTGGACTACGACATCCGCACGGGGCTCGGGTGCACGGACTTTCTGAATCCCGACGCCGTGACCATCCCCGCCGGGGACGCGCCCATCCTGCTGGAGGTGAAGTGGGACGAGTTCCTGCCCTCTATCATCCGCGACGCGGTGTCCGTGCCGGACCGGCGGGCCGCATCCTTCTCCAAGTACGCACAGTGCCGTATTTACGGCTGAATACGATCAATAAGGAGCAACTGACATGAGCTTTAACGACATCTTCAAATCGAGCTTCCTCGAAAACATCACCGCCGTGAGCCTTCTGGACATGGTCCTGGCGCTGACGCTGGCCTTCTGCGTCGGCATGTTCATCTTTCTGATCTACAAGAAGACCTATGCGGGCGTCATGTACTCCTCCAGCTTCGGCGTGACGCTGGTGGCGCTGACGATGATCACGACGCTGGTCATCCTCGCCGTCACCTCGAACGTGGTGCTGTCGCTGGGCATGGTGGGCGCGCTGTCCATCGTGCGTTTCCGCACCGCCATCAAGGAGCCGCTGGATATCGCGTTTTTGTTCTGGTCCATCGCGGTCGGCATCGTGCTGGCGGCGGGCTTCATCCCGCTGGCGGTCTTCGGCAGCGTGGTGATCGGCCTGATCCTGCTGGTCTTCGCCAACCGCAAATCCCACTTGAATCCCTATATCGTGGTTTTGAGCTGCACCGGCAAGGCGGGCGAGGACGCAGCCGTGGCTCTGCTGAAGGAGAACACGAAGCGCTGCGTCTGCAAGAGCAAGACCGTCCGCGCCGGACATGTCGAGCTCAATCTGGAGGTCCGGCTGAAGGATGAGGACACCGACTTCGTCAACCGCCTCTGCCGTCGTGTCAACGCACAAGCACATCGACCGGATCTGCGTTGCCGTCACGCTGCTCGCCCTGCTGATCACCGTCCTCTTCATGAACGGGGAGGCGCTGGGACTCAGCGCCTCCGCCCGGACTCCCGCCTACGAGAGCACGCTGTTCGACACCTCGCGCGTCCACACCGTCGACATCGTCATCGACGACTGGGACGCGTTTCTGGAGACCGCGACCAGCGAGGAATACACGGCCTGCTCGGTGGTCATCGACAACGAGGCGGTCAAAAACGTCGCGATCCGCGGCAAGGGCAACACCTCGCTGTCCACGGTGGCGAGCATGGACTCCGAGCGCTACAGCTTCAAGATCGAGTTCGACCACTACGAGACGGAGAAGACCTACAAGGGTCTGGACAAGCTGTGTCTGAACAACCTCATCCAGGACAACACCTATATGAAGGACTACCTGGCCTATCGCCTGATGGCTGAATTCGGCGTCGACGCGCCGCTGTGCTCCTATGTCTGGGTCACGGTCAACGGCGAGCCCTGGGGCCTGTACCTGGCGGTGGAGGCCGTC
>CADCLH010000200.1 GCA_902802215.1 Oscillospiraceae bacterium | reverse complement strand
CCTGCTGGGTGATCCCTTCGCCGTCGTGATCGTCGGGCTCCCGGAGGCGCTTCAAAAGACGCTCCCCGCCGATGTGATCGGGCTCGGGAAGACCGGCAGCCAGCGAGAGCTGGCGGAGATCTACACGGCGGCGGACGTTTTTGTCAATCCCACCTATGAGGACAACTATCCCACCACCAATCTGGAGGCGCAGGCCTGCGGCACGCCCGTCGTCACCTACGATACCGGCGGCAGCCCCGAGAGCGTCCCGCCGGAGAACGTCGTGCCTGTCGGGGATCTGGAGGCGCTGGCAGCGCGGATTCGGGAGCTGTCGGGCTTGCAGCCGGGAGGATCCGTCCTTGCGCCGCGCCCGTAAAATGGATCGATCAGACTTCTGCGGGCAATTTGCAAACCGGGAGAGAGATTATGACCATTTGCCACGTTTTCCTCACCAACTCCTATACCGAGGGGAAATCCTATCAGGAAAACATCCTTTCCAAATACCATGTGAAGCTCGGACACCGGGTGGTAATGCTCGCTGCCGCGTACACCATGCGCGGCGGGAAATACCGCAGGCTCCCGGCGGAGCACTATCTCAATGCCGACGGGGTCGAGGTCTTCCGCCTGACGCCAAGGCGCTTTCTGTTCCCCGACCGCCGCTTCAACCGTTTTCCGGAGCTGCGTGCAAAGCTGGAGGCCATCTCTCCCGACATCCTCTTTGTTCACAATCCCCAGTTTCTCGACGCGGGCGTCGTGGCCGCCTATGTGAAACGGCATCCAAATTGCAGGCTGTTTGTCGACAGCCATTCCGATTTTTCCAACAGCGCCACGAACTGGATTTCCAAAACGGTTTTGCATCGGCTTCTCTGGAAGCATACCGCCCGGAAGCTCCTCCCCTGTACGGAGATGTTTTACGGCGTTCTGCCCGCGCGCGTGGATTTTCTGGTCGACATCTACGGCCTGCCGCGCGAAAAATGTGAGCTGCTCGTCATGGGTGCCGAGGACGATCTGGTCGAAAAAGCCCGCGCCTCTCACGCGCGGGAGCGGATTCGGGCGCAGTACGGCATTGCCGGCGATGATTTTCTGATCATAACGGGCGGTGTGATCGACCGCTGGAAAACGCAGACGCTGCTTTTGATGGAGGCGGTCCGAAACATCCGGGACGAACGCCTCCGGCTGATCGTTTTCGGTTCCTTTATCCCGGAGCTGCGGGAACAGGCGGAGCGCCTTATCGACGGAGACCGCATCCGCTTCATCGGCTGGCTCCGCCCGGAACAGACCTACGACTATGTGGAGGCCGCGGATCTCGCGGTTTTCCCCGGGCGCCACTCGGTATTCTGGGAACAGGTGGCCGGGCAGGGCGTACCGATGCTGGTCAAGGACTGGCCGGGCACGCATCACGTCGACATCGGCGGAAACGTCCGCTTTCTGAAAGAGGACAGCGAGGAGGAGATCCGCGGAGAAATCGAACGTCTCCTCTCGCACCCGGAGGAATATGAGGCGATGCGGGAAGCGGCGCGGGAGAACGGGATGCGCGTCTTCTCCTATCGCGACATCGCCGAGCGCTCTATCCGGCCGCGCTGATATCCGTGCGGCTTGTTCCGACATCGAAGAGAGAAACAGAGGTCTGTTGCCATGACTTACATCTATCCGCAGTTTTCCGATTTTGAGGTGCCCGGCGTGCGTCTGGCAGGGCCGGGGCTCGGGAACCTGCTGTTCATCTATTTCCGCGCGTGGCTCGCGGCAAAAGAACACGGCTATGCATTCATATGGCCGACCTGGCCCTCCGTCAAGCCAGGCGCCATCATCCGCCGCGAGAAGGACAAGCGCTTCTACGGCGATCTGTTCCGCAACCGCAGCGGCTATGTCGACGGGCTGAAAAAACAGAGCCTCATCCGCAGGCGCGGCGCTGTCCGGGTCAATGAGCGCAATTATGATTTTTCCCGTATCGGCGACGGCGCCGTGATCCTCTACAAGTATTTTCACATGGACTTTGAGGACCTTGTGCCGCACGCTGACGAGATCCGCGAGGAGATCGTCCGGAATCTGAGCCGCAAATCCCGCCGCGGACTGGAGGGCGACATGAGCCGCTGCGTGAACATTCACGTCCGGCTCGGCGACTTTGCGAGCAACGTCAGCGCCCTGAACGCCGGGAAGAACAACACGCGCATCGGGGTCGGCTGGTATGCGGCGATCGTCCGGAAGCTCAAGGGCATTCTCGGCGAGGACGTCGCCTTCAACGTGTTCTCCGACGGCTCGGACGAGGAGCGTCTTTTACGGCAACAGTCTGGCGGACATTCTGGCGCTCTCCCGCGCGCCGCTGATGGTGGCCTCGGGCTCGTCCTTTTCGCTGTGGGCGCGCTTTCTCGGCCAGTGCAGCAGCATCTCCTATCCGAATCAGATCAAGGGCCGCGTCCTCAAGCCCGGCTCGGACGGCTTTGAGATCGAGTGCGCGAAGGACGCGGAGCTGCCGGAGGCGGTCAGGGAAACGATCAAAAGGCTGTACGCCCGGTAAGCCCGGATTGAGAGGATACTCGTTTGGAAAAGATTCGCAGATTGTTCCGGGGTGCCGCGGGCGACTCGCTGTTTCTGAGCTCTGTCAAGGTCGTCACGGCGGTTTTCGGCCTGTTTACGGCCAAGCTGCTGTCCACCTGCTTTTCCCTGCAGGAGTACGGCACCTATTCGCAGGCCATGCTTGTGGTTTCCGTCGCTTCCACGGTCTGCATGCTCGGCCTGTCGGACGCGACGAATTACTATTACAACACGGCCGGAGACGAGCTTGAAAAGCAGCAGACCATTTCCACGATATTCGGGATCGAATGGGCCGCAGGCAGCCTGACGGCGCTGGTGATCTGTCTGTTTTCCGG
>CADCLH010000199.1 GCA_902802215.1 Oscillospiraceae bacterium | reverse complement strand
AGCTCCGTGTTGTGGACGCAGGCGGTGTAGTCCGGATGCGCCTCGAGAAAGTCCACCTGACGCTGGAGCTTCGTGGGGTCGGTCCAGCAGTCGTCCCCCTCGCAGAAGGCGGTGTACTTGCCGCGGGCGTTGGGGAAAAAGACCTCGTAGTAGACGTCGCGCCCCTGGGAGTAGAGGTTCTCCGTCAGGTAGAAGGGGCGGAGGACGTCGGGGTATTTCGCCTCGTATGCGCGGATGATGTCGCGGGTCGAGTCGGTGGAGACGTCGTCGCTGACCAGGACCTCAAACGGGAAATCCGTCTGCTGGCCGAGCATCGAGTCGAGCGCCTCGCGCAGGAATTTTTCGTGGTTGTAGGCGGTGCAGAGCACCGAGACCATAACGCCGTCCTTCATGCCGTCTCCCCGCCTTCCGCCGTTTTGCCGCGGCGCAGCAGCCGCTTTGCGATCTCCAGCACATAGGTGAAGCTGTCCAGCTTCAAAAGGGCCGAGACGCCCACATAGATCAGCACGCCCGCGGGTACCATGATGAGCAGCCTGACCGCGTCGGGCAGGCCGAGCAGCGTCACGGGCCAGATCGCGGCGGCCATCCCGAGCGACAGCAGCAGCGCGGGCAGCACGTCCAGCAGCTGGCGCGAAAGGGGCAGGTCGAGCAGACGTCGGTTCGGCCAGGCGTTGATGACGATGGAGGCAAAGCCCGAGGCCAGCAGGCCCAGGGTGATCGCCATGACGCCGTAGCGCATGGTGACGAGCAGGATGCCCGTCTCGAGGACCTTCTTGATGATCTCCAGCTTCAGGAAGATATCGCTGCGGCCCACGGCCTTGATCGCGTTGAGGTTGGCCGTGTGGACGGGCCAGAACGCATAGTTCAGGCAGAACAGCTGCATGTAGGGCACGCAGGGCAGCCACTTCTCGGTCAGCAGGAAGCGCACCAGCGGCTCCGCGCAGGCGGCGAGACCCGCCATCAGCGGCATGAGGACGAAGGTGCTGACCTTGACGGCCCGCCGCGTCATCTCGCGCACGCGCACGCGGTCGTCCTGCTCGGAGGACAGGACCGGCAGCAGCACGCTGTCGAGCGAGGCGCTGGTGTTCTCCATGATCAGGTTGGGGAACTGATCGCCCCGGTTGTAGAAGGCGAGGTCCGCCGTGGAGTAGCGCAGGCCGATGATGAACTGGTAGAGCTTGAGGTAGGCCGTGTCCAGAAGCTGGGAGATCAGCAGCTTCCAGCCGTAGGAGATCAGCCCGCCCAGACGCTTCCAGGAGAACATGCGCTTGGGCTTCCAGCCGACGGTGAGCCAGAGGATGGCCGTGTTGACCGTGACGTTCAGAAGCTGCTGGAACACGAGCGCCCACACGCCGTAGCCCAGGTAGGCCAGCGTGATGCCGACGACGGCCGAAAAGACCGTCCCGCCGAGCGTGGCGAAGAAGAAGCGCCGAAACTGCATGGTCTTGGCGACATAGGCCTGCTGGACGTTCTTGACGCCGGAGACCACGATGGTCAGACCCAGCACGCGCACGATGGGCGTCAGCTCCGGAATGCGGTAGAGGCGGCTGATCCACGGGGCGCAGAAGAAGAGGCCCGCGTAGAGCAGCAGGCAGAAGGCGAGGTTGAAGTAGAAAACCGAGGAATAGTCCAGATCGTCCGTGTCCTTCTTCTGAATCAGGGAGTTGGCCATGCCGCTGTCCACAAAGACTTGCAGGATGGTCGTGATCGCCGTGACGAGCGCGACGGTGCCGTAGAGCGAGGGATCGAGCAGGCGGGCCAGCACGACCGACACGATGAAATTCATCACATAGGTGCCGCCGCGCTCCATGAAACGCCATATGAAGTTGGTGATGACCGATTGTTTCTTGTCCATGAAATCGTCCTGTTATTCGGAATAGCCCCGGCGCCTCCGATAGCGGCGCTGCAGGGCCGGGAAGCAGCATTTGAGCAGATTTTTCAGCCGGTAGGAAAAAGGCTGCCGGCGCAATATCGCGTCGTAGGGGGGCTTTCGCTGCTCGCGGTCGCGGCCCTCGTAGTGCATCTGCTCAAACTCCGTCTCGAGGATGGCCTGATCCACCGCCGGGAGCCGCTCGGCCTGCGCGTAGGGGCGATAGGCGCGCAGCAGCTCGAGCTTGCCGTCGAAGTAGTCGCGCATCGCCGCATAGCCCGCGTCGACGCCGCTGCTCCAGGAGGCGCTGTTCGAGTGCACGCGGTAGACCGACATGCAGCGGTCCAGATAGCGGATGGGGCCGTTGGTGATCATCCACAGCCCGTCGGGGTGGTCGCCGAAGCCGTGGGCCAGACCGACATAGAAGAAGTCCGCCGGGTGGGCGATGACCGCCTTTTTCGCGACGATGGAGCTGGTGTGGAAGGCGTGGGACATGCCGAAGAGCACGTCCTCAAAGCGCACGTCGCAGTCCTGCCCGCGGTGCAGCAGGCGGTAGTCCGGCCGCTC
>CADCLH010000198.1 GCA_902802215.1 Oscillospiraceae bacterium | reverse complement strand
TTCCAGCTTGCAGAACAGAAAAAAGATCCCGACAAATCGGGACCGTGGAGGAATGAGTATGTGGACTTGCCCGAAATGCGGGAAGGAACTGACGCGAAAAGACCAGCAGCATTACTGCCTCAAGCCGCAGTCGATCGATGCGTATATCAGCCTGCAGGACGAAGGAGTCCGACCGCGGCTGGAGACGATCCGGGAGACCATCCGCGCGGCCGTTCCGGAGGCGCAGGAGAAGATCAGCTGGTCCATGCCCACCTACTGGAAGGGGCGGAACATCATCCATTTCGCGGCGTCGAAGAAACACATCGGCCTCTATCCCGGCGACGAAGCCGTCGAGGCCTTTGCGGACAGGCTCTCCGATTTTGACACAAGCAAGGGCACGATCCGCCTGCCGCACGACAGGGAGCTGCCGCTGGAGCTGATCCGGGACATCGCCCGATGGTGCTATGAGAAATACGCGAAGAGGTAAAAGGAGAGTAAACCCTTGAGACCGATCATCGTAAAACTGGCGAGGATGCTGACCGACTGCATGGACGCCAAGACGGGCCTTGTCCGCATGGACGAGAGCCGTTGGGAATACAAAATGCTCGACGCGCTGCTTACCGACGAGCAGGCGGAGCTGATGCTGAAAATGGGGCGGCGCAAGCCGACCACCGCGGCGGAGCTTGCCAAAAAGACCGGCGGGGAGGAAGCGAAGATCCAGGCCCTGCTGGACGAGCTGGCGGACATCGGCCTCGTGGAGTATAACCGCCATAACGCGGACCGGCACAGGCAGTACGTGGCGCCGATCTTCGTCGTGGGCAGCGCGGAGAACCTGGTGCTGAACAAGAAGCTTTTGGAAAAGCACCCGGAGATCGCGGAATTCTTCTACCAGATGGCCGAGGAGCCGCTGAAGATGATCTCCCACATGGTGCCCCCGGGCGGCGCGGGGCTGGGCTTCCACGCGGTCCCCATCGAGCGGGCGATTCCGAAGGAGAGCAAGTCGCTGTCTATCGAGCAGCTTTCCTACTGGCTCGAAAAGTACCGCGATCAGCTGTCGATCAGCGATTGCGTCTGCCGGACGAGCATGATCCTGCGCGGCGAGGGCTGCGGCGAGCTGCCGGACAAGGGCTGCATCCAGGTGGGCGATTACGCCGACTACCTGGTGGAGACCGGCAAGGCCGAGCGGGCGACGTATGACGAGGTGATCGCGCTGCTGAAGCGCTCCGAGGAAAACGGCTTCATGCACCAGGTCACCAACGGCGACGGGGGAGAGGACATCTTCGCCATCTGCAACTGCTCGGTGGGCAACTGCTTCGCCCTGCGCTGCTCGCAGCTGTTCAACAACCAGAACGGCTCGGCCTCCGCCTACCGCGCGGTCGTGGACCGGGACAGGTGTGTCGCCTGCGGCAAGTGCGAGGAGGTCTGCCCCGCGGGCGCGGTGCGCCTCGGCCGGAAGCTGGACAGCAAGGACGGCCCCGTCGTCTATGAGAACGAGAAGCTCGCCTCCGAGACAAGGGGCTGGAGCAAAAAGGACTGGCGGGAGGACTACCGCGACCGCAACCAGATCAACTGCTACCCCTCCGGAACGGCGCCCTGCAAGTGCGCCTGCCCGACGCATATCTCCGTTCAGGGCGTGCAGCGGCTCGTCAAAGAGGGCCGAGAGCTCGACGCGCTGAAGCTGCTGCGGCAGGACAATCCCTTCCCCTCCGTCTGCGCCAGCGCCTGCGACCGCCGCTGCGAGAAGGTCTGCATGCGGGGCACGGTGGACCGCCCCATGGAGATCGGCGGGACGATGGAGCGCCTGGCCGAGCTGGAAGAGGGGTACATAGACGAGCTGATCCCGCGCAAGGTGCGTCTCAAGGGCGAGGACAAAGATTATGCGCTGCCCGTGGCGATCGTCGGCTCCGGCTGGGCGCAGTTGAGCTGCGCGTATTTCCTCGCGCAGATGAGCTATCCCGTGACCGTGTTCGGCACGGCGGAGCCATGCAGCGAGGCGGAACGGAAGATCCTCGAAAAGCTGGGCGTGCGCTTTGCCGAGGGCGAGCCGGACCGGGATGCTTTCGCGACGGTCTATCCGGAATGTTTCCCCATCAAAAAGAAAGACCCCGCCTCGCAGATCGAGGAAGGGCACGAGGCGGCCAAAAGCATCCATCGCAGTCTGCACTCCGGCCACAGCCTGACCCTGGCCCGCGACCCGCGTTCCTTCCGCGCCTTTCGCCGGGACGACGTGGTGCTGCCGATCGAGAAGCTGAAAACGCACGATTGCCTCTCCTGCGGCGTGAGCTATGTGGATCCCAACCGCTGTATCGGCTGCGGCATCTGCACGACCCGCTGCTTCTTCGACGCGATCCGCCTCGAGCGCAGTCATCCGGAATTCGCAAATTACTGCAGCGCGGACGACACGGTGAAGAAGGTCGTCCTCAACGGCGCGCGCCGCGCGGGCCGGATCGCGATCAAATCCCTGACGAAACGAACGGAATAGATCTTCACGGGTGG
>CADCLH010000197.1 GCA_902802215.1 Oscillospiraceae bacterium | reverse complement strand
CAGCACGACGTCCTGACCGGATATGATCAGTTGGCCTTTGTCCTCCCGCCTGGGATGCAGCAGCTCGCTCTGCAGCTCGACGCGCTTGACCGGCTGCACGCTCCGCTCATGGCGGGAGCGGGCGATATAGGCGTCCACATCGTCCTGCGTGAAGCGCACCTTGCGGCCGATCTTATACGAGTTGATTTCCCCCCGGCGGATCAGTTCGTAGATCGTGGATTTGCTCACATGCAGGATCTGCGCGACCTCCTGGGTGGACAGGCTTTTGTTCTGTGCCATGAGGGCTTCACTTCCCGTTTGTCAATGATATATTCGCTGCTATAATGATTATCGCCCGGAGAAAACAATCGACTTTTCGATTGTTTTCTCCACAAAACGATACGTTTTGTGGAGAATGATTCTTTGAATCATTCTCGCGATGTTCATTGCAATGAATATCTGGCGCAGCAGTCAACCTGCTGCGCTGAGCAGCAAAGCTGCTCGGCGGAACGCCCTGCGGCGTTTCGCCATCAGATAATCATTATTATACCTGTTGAAGGAAGCGTTAACAAGCCGCCGGCAAAAGCTTCTTACATACAATTTCATACCGTTTCGTATCAGTTCGCACGAACATTGCTTTCGTTTCCGGCGCGAACCATTCTTTCTGGTATCATTTCACACGAAAAAACAGGGCTTTTCTCCCGCTGCGGCGCTTGTCCGTTATAATGTAGTCAGCAGAAAAACTGTATCCCTTACAAATCCAATCAACCCAAACACAGGAGGTATTTTCATGAGCGACGCTTACTACGAAAAAATCGCCAGAATCAACCTGAGCACGGGTGAGATCAAGGCCGAGCCCCTGGATCTCGCGCTTGCCAAGAAGTTCATCGGCGGCCGCGGCCTCGGCACCAAGATCCTCTATGATGAGGGCGTTGCCGCCGTCGATCCGCTGAGCCCGCCCCTCCTCCGGCCGCTACATGGTCGTGACCAAGTCCCCGCTGACCGGCATGATCGCCTGCGCCAACTCCGGCGGCATCTGGGGCGCCAAGCTGAAGTTTGCCGGCTGGGACGCGCTGATCGTCGAAGGCGTCGCCCCCGAATGGAGCTACCTCTACATCGAAGACGACAAGATCCAGATCCTCGACGCCAAAGAGTATCTCGGCGTTCTGAGCGAAGAACTCGACGACAGGCTCAAGGCCAAGCACGGCGCGGACTGCTCCGTTCTGAACATCGGCCCCGCGGGCGAGAAGCAGGTTCTGCTTGCCGCCGTCATGAACGACAAGGACCGCGCCGCCGGCCGTTCCGGCACCGGCGCCGTCATGGGCAGCAAGAAGCTCAAGGCCATCGTCGTCAAGGCCAGCCGCAAGCAGCTTGACGTGATCGCGGACGTGGATGCGCTGAAGGAGGCCAACAAGGCCTGCCTCAAGATCATGACCGACAATCCTCTCACCGGCGCGGGCCTGCGCGCCCTCGGCACCGCCTCCCTCGTCAACGTCATCAACGGCATCGGCGCCCTGCCCACCAAAAACTGGCAGGAGAGCTACTGCCCCACCGCCGACCAGTTCTCCGGCGAGACGCTGGCTGAGAAGTATCTGGTCAAGCCCGGCGCCTGCTTCCACTGCCCGATCGCCTGCGGCCGCATCATCAAGCACGACGGCAAGATCGTCGGCGGCCCCGAGTACGAGCCGCTGTGGGCCTACGGCAGCGACTGCGGCAACGACGACCTCTACGCCATCGACGAGGCCAACCGCCTCTGCAACGAGTACGGCCTGGACGCCATCGGCGTGCCCTGCACCATCGCCGCGGCCATGGAGCTCTACCAGAACGGCTGCATCAAGGAAGAGGACTGCGACGGCGTTCCCCTCGAGTGGGGCAGCACGAAGGCCATCATCGAGTGGACCCGCCGCATGGGCGATCCCAAGACCGAGCTTGAGCGGCTCATGTCCTCCGGCTCCGCGCGTCTGTGCGAGCACTACGGCCACCCCGAGTTCTCCATGAGCGTCAAGAAGCAGGAGATCCCCGCCTACGACGCGCGCGCCATCCAGGGCATCGGCATCAACTATGCCACCGCCAACTGCGGCGCCGCCCACGTGCGCGGCTACATGATCGCGCCCGAGGTTCTCGGTATCCCCGCGCAGCTGGACCGTACCGTCACCGAGGAGAAGGCCGGCTGGGCCAAGACCTTCCAGGATCTGACCGCCGCCATCGACTCCATGGGCACTTGCCTGTTCACCTCCTTTGCTCTGGGCGCTCCCGAGTACGCAAGCCTGCTCAACGCCGCCACCGGCACGAACTACACGCCCGAGGAGCTCCTTGAGGTCGGCGACCGGATCTTCAACCTCGAGCGTATGTTCAACAAGGCCGCCGGCATGAAGCCCGAGGACGACCGCCTGCCGAAGCGTCTGCTGACGGAGCCCATCTCCAACGGCCCCTCCAAGGGTATGGTCAGCAAGCTGGACGTCACCCTGCCGCAGTACTACGCGGCCCGCGGCTGGGTCAACGCCTTCCCGACCGACGAGACCTTGAAGAAGCTGGGTCTTGACGAGTGCGTCGGCAAATAAGTATACTGTTTTTCAAGGGAGAGGCTTCTCGCCTCTCCCTTCGCTTTTCAAAAGGATGTGAAAACATGATCGAAGTACGCTTTTTCGCAACGCTGCGGGAGGGCCGGGGCAAGATCGCCCGGGTCCCTGCGGAAGAGGCCTCCGCGGCGAACGATATTCTCCGCCGCTTTGACATCCCGGAGGAGGAAGTCTCCATTCTCCTCATCAACGGCTTTCATTCCAAGCCGGGAGATCCCGTGAAGGACGGCGACGTCGTCTCTCTCTTCCCGCCGGTGGGAGGCGGTTAAGACGATGGAGGAACGCTATATCCGAAATCTCGGCGCGCTCTCGGAGGCCGAGTGCGCTCTGCTGCGGGGAAAAACCGTGCTGGTCGCCGGCTGCGGCGGCCTCGGCGGCTATTTGATCGAGATGCTGCTCCGCCTCGGCGTGGGAGAGATCCGCGCGGCGGACGGGGATCGCTTTGAGGCGTCCAACCTGAACCGGCAGCTGCTCTCCGCGCCGGGGCTCCTCGGCCGGGTGAAGGCGGAGGTCGCCGCGGAGAGGGCCGCGGCCGTGAATCCGGATGTCCGCTTTGTGGTCGTTCCGGAATTCGTGACGGAGAAAAACGTCGGACAGCTCGTTTGCGGCTGCGACGCGGTGCTGGACGCGCTGGACAACATCGCATCCCGCCGCATGCTGGCGCAGGCCTGCGCCGATGCGCAGGTCCCCCTGATCCACGGGGCGATCTGCGGCTGGACCGCGCAGGCGGCCGTCGTGCTGCCCGGGGACGATCTCATCGAACAGATCTACCCGGAGGGCGCGGCCCTGAGCAGCAAGGCGTCGCTGTCGTTCACGCCGCCCTTCTGCGCCGCGCTTCAAACGGCGCTCTGCGTCCGGCT
>CADCLH010000196.1 GCA_902802215.1 Oscillospiraceae bacterium | reverse complement strand
GATTTCGAGTCAGGGCCGTTATGACCACTTCGATACCTGTCCATGTGCTCCGCTATTATAGCGGATAATCCCCGAAAATGCAAGCAAAATTCCCGCGCTGGTGCAAATCGCCCTCCGGAGGCTCCCGGAGGGCGATGAATCGTTCAGATCACGGTCTCGATGCGGATCACGTTGGTGTTGCCGCTCTGGCCGCTGGTGTTGCCGCCGGTCATGACCACGACGTCGCCGGGGCTGAGGTGCAGCACGTCCTTTGCGGCGCGCAGCGCGTAGTAGTTGAGCACCTCCATGCTCGGGAAATGCTCGGTCAGCACCGGCAGCACGCCCCAGGACATGGACAGCTTGTACCAGGCCCGCTTGTTGGTGGCGAGGCCGAGGATGTCGGTCGGCGCGCGGAAGCGCGAGACCATGCGCACGGTCAGGCCGCTCAGCGAGGTGACCACGATGGCCTTCGCGTCGAGGTCGATGGCCATGGTGCAGGCCGCGTGGGAGATCGCATCGACGCGGTTGTGGATCTCGAAGGCCCGGGTCTGGAACAGGCCCTTGTAGTCGATGTGCCGCTCGGTCTCCTCGGCGATCTCGCTCATGACGCGCACGGAGTCGACCGGGTATCTGCCCGCGGCGGACTCGCCCGAGAGCATGATGGCGCTGGTCCCGTCGTAGACGGCGTTGGCCACGTCGCTGATCTCGGCGCGGGTGGGGCGGGGGTTGGTGATCATGCTCTCGAGCATCTCGGTTGCGGTGATGACGCGCTTGCCGCGCATGCGGCAGACGGTGATCAGATGCTTCTGGATGGCGGGCAGCTCGGTGAACGGCACCTCCACGCCGAGGTCGCCGCGGGCCACCATGACGCCCTCGCAGGCGGAGCAGATCTCGTCAATGTTGTCCACACCGGACTGGTTCTCGATCTTGGCGATGACGTCGATGTCCCCGCCGCCGTTGTCCTTCAGGAAGGCCTTGAGGTCGACCAGGTCCTGCTTGCGGGAGACGAAGGAGGCGGCCACGAAGTCCACGCCGTTGCGGATGCCGAAGAGCAGGTCGGCCCGGTCCTGCTCGGACATGTAGGCCTGACGCATGACCTTGCCGGGGAAGCTCATGCTCTTGCGGTCGGAGAGCACGCCGCCCGTGAGCACGGTGCAGCGGATCTCGGTGTCCTCGATGGCGCGGACCTCGAAGATCACGAGGCCGTTGTTGACGAGGATTTTGTCGCCCGGCGCGAGGTCGTCGGCCAGCCCCCTGTAGCTGACGGAGACGATGCTCTCGTCCCCGACCACGTCCTCCCGGGTGGTGAAGGTGAAGTCCGCCCCGTCCCGCAGCGTGACCTTCCCGTCGCGGAAGGTGCGGATGCGGTACTCGGGGCCCTTGGTGTCGAGCATGATGGCGATGGGGAGATTGAGCTCCTCCCGCACGGCCTTGATCATGTCGATCTTCTTCTGGTGTTCCTCATGGGTGCCGTGGGAGAAGTTGAGGCGCGCCACGTTCAGGCCCGCCCGGCACATGGCCCGGAAGACGGCGGGGTCCTCGCTCGCGGGGCCGATGGTGCAGATGATCTTGGTCTTGCGCATGAGCTTCCTCCTTTATGTTCTCGCCTTGAGCTTTTTGAGCAGCTCGATCTGATTCGGCATACGCTCCCAGCGTTTGTAGCGCCCGGTGTAGGCGTCGTAGAGAGCTTTGGCGTCCTCCGGGGACAGGCGCTCCGTCAGCACGTCTGTCAGACCGTGCACCGCGAGCAGCATCCAGCACGCGGTCCGGGGTTTGGGAAAGCGCGTCGGCGCGTCAAAGATCCAGAGCATCACCTCGCGCACGTCGGCGGAGTCCGGCTCCTGCGCGGCGAAGTCCTCGAGCAGCGCGCGCAGCTCGTCCACAAAGCGATCGTGGCAGGGGTTGTCGGCGGGGCCGCCCTTGAAGCCGAACATGCCCTCGCCGAACTTGCGCTTGTCCTCCAGATCCTGCACGGTCTTCAGATAGTCCCCGTAGAGCCTCTCCAGCCGGGCCAGATACACGTCTTTCAGCATGACGGTCCTCCTTTGCGCTTCTTGATGAAATCAGTATACCACAGCCGCGGGCAAAAGGGGAGCCCCGGGCAAAAAAAGAAGCAAAGCAAAAGCTCCCCCGGGGATGGGGGAGCTTTGCGGGAGCAGGGGCTTACTTCTTCGCGAGGTACTTGCGCACGTCGAGCGCGACCGCGACGACGATGACGATGCCCTGCACGATGTAGTTGTAGTACGGGTTGACGCCCAAAAACTGAAGCACGATCTTCAGCAGCTCGAACACGAGCACGCCGACGAGCACGCCGCTGACGGTGCCGATACCGCCGGTGGTGGAGACGCGCCGGTCTTGCCGGCCAGCAGCCAGCCCGCGATGGCGTACATGATGCCCGCGGTGGTGTAGATGAGCATCAGGGTCTTGGTGGTGTTGACGCCGGAGACTTCGGCCGCGACCTCGTTGCCGCCGATGGCGTACATGTACTTGCCGTGGCGCATCTTGTTGTACAGGAACCAGAAGAACGCGCCGAAGAGCGCCGCCACGAAGAGCAGATAGGGCAGGTGGAAGCCGTTGGTGTCGCCGATGCGGCCGGTGATGAGCTCGATGTAGCTCTTCTGGAAGCCGCCGATGGGCTGCGCGTCGGTCGCCACGAGGCAGAGGCCGTAGACGATGGTCTGGGTGCCCAGCGTGGTGATGAAGGGCGGGACCTTGAGCTTCGTGATGATAACGCCGTTGAGCAGGCCCAGGCAGGCGCCGATGGCGACGACGATCAGCAGCACGAGGAACATGTTCATTTCCGGCAGCTTGGTCAGACGGCTGGCGTAATCGCCGCGCTGGATCAGGATGCCGGAGAGACAGGCGGCCAGACCGGCCTGACGGCCGGCGGACAGGTCGGTGCCCTTGGTGATGAGGCAGCCGGAGACGCCGAGCGCGATCAGGAAGCGGATCGCGGTGTTGCTCATCAGGTTGCCGAAGTTTTTCCAGGAGAAGAAGTTGTCCTTTGTGATGCCGACGATGATCGCCACGATGACGAGCATGACGACGATCGGGTTGGCCTTGACATAGGCCAGGAATTTCTTCCCGAAGCTATCTTTGTTGTTGCTGTTCATATCCCATCCTCCGATTATTCAAACTGCGTGGCGAGCGCCATGATATTTTCCTGGTTGGCATCCTTGCCGTCGATGACGCCGGTCATCCGGCCGTCGCACATGACCATGATCCGGTCGGACATGCCGATCAGCTCGCCCATCTCGGAGGAGATCATGATGATGCTCTTGCCCTGCTTGGCCAGATCTGCGATGATGCAGTAGATCTCGTACTTGGCGCCGACGTCGATGCCGCGCGTCGGCTCGTCCAGGATCAGGACGTCCGGGTTGTTGGCGAGCCAACGGCCGATCAGCACCTTCTGCTGGTTGCCGCCGGACAGCGATTTGATCAGCGTCTTGCCGGACGGCGTCTTGATGTTCATTTTCTGGCGGTTTTCCTCGACCAGGTCGTTGATCTTCTTCGTGTTGAGCACGAAGCCGTGATCGACGTACTTGTTCAGGGAGGCGATGGAGATGTTGTCGGCCACCGACAGCACGCCCATGATGCCGCTGCCGCGGCGGTCCTCGGTCAGCATGGCGATGCCCTGATCGATGGCGTCCTTCGGGCGGCGGATGTGGAGCTCCCTGCCCTGGTACTTGATGGTGCCGCTGGTGTGGGAGCGCGTGCCGAACAGGCCCTCCATGAGCTCGGTCCGCTGCGCGCCGACCAGACCGGCCACGCCGAGGATCTCGCCCTTGCGGAGGTTGAAGCTCACGTGGCGGAAGCTGCGGGGGTTGATGGAGGTGAAGTCCTCCACCTCGAACACCACGTCGCCGGGGACGTTCTCGCGTTTGGGATAGAGGTTGGTCAGCTCACGGCCGACCATCTTGGTGATGATAAAGTCGGTGGTCAGGTCCCTGGCGTCCCAGGTGCCGATGTACTGACCGTCGCGCATGATGGTGACCTCGTCGCTGATGCGGAGGATCTCGTCCATCTTGTGGGAGATATAGACGACGGCGACGTTCTCTTTTTTGAGGTCCTCCACGATGCGGAAGAGGGCCTCGACCTCGTTCTGGGTGAGGGAGGAGGTCGGCTCGTCGAGGATGAGCACGCGGCAGTTGCCCGCGACGGCCTTGGCGATCTCGACCGACTGCATCTGCGAGACGGTCAGGGTGCCGAGCTTCTGCCGGGGATCGAAGTTCATATGGACGCGTTCGAGGAGCTTTGCGGTCTCCTCGTACATTTTGTCGTGGTCGACGATGGGGATAAAGCCGAGGGCCTTCTTCATCGGGTAGCGGCCGAGAAAGATGTTCTCGCCGATGGTTCTGGCGGGGATGGGCTGAAGCTCCTGGTGCACCATGGAGATGCCCTTGTCCCAGGCATCCAGCGGGTCGCGGATGGCGGTCTTTTCGCCATCTATATAGATCTCACCTTCGTCCATCGTATAGATGCCGAACATGCATTTCATCAAAGTCGATTTGCCGGCGCCGTTCTCGCCCATCAGGGCGTGCACCTTGCCGGGGCGCAGCTTGAGCTGCGCGTGATCCAGAGCCTTGACGCCGGGGAAGGATTTACATACGTCGCGCATTTCCAGCACGAATTCAGACATAGGCCAAGCCTCCATTCTCTCTGAGTGGATAGTCGGGGGTGGAAATTCAGAAAAACGGGTGAGCCCGAAGGCTCACCCGTTTCGGTTGCAAACGGGTAGATGCTTGCCCGTTCCGGGAGTTGTTTGCCGGAGAAGCTCCGGCAGCTGCCGGGGTTGCTGTGAATGGGAGGATCAGCCGAGGCCGTAGGTGTCGATATCGGCCTGGGTGATGGTGCGGGCGTCGAAGCCCTTCTCCACGGAGATGATCTGGTTGAG
>CADCLH010000195.1 GCA_902802215.1 Oscillospiraceae bacterium | reverse complement strand
CGCGTCTTTCTCAAGGACGGCGAGGAGACGGAGCCGGAGATCTGTGTCGATCTGCTGCTGGATGCGTCGCAGTCGCGCATGCACTCGCAGGAGGTCCTGTCCGCGGAGGCCGCGATCATCGCAAAGAGTCTGGCGAAGGTGCACATCCCCGTGCGGGTCACCGCCTTCCGTTCGATACGCGGCTATACGGTGCTCGAGATCCTCAAGGGCTGGACGCAGTCGGACTGCCGCGGCCTGTACCGCTATTACGCGGGCGGCTGGAACCGCGACTCGCTCGCCATCGAGACCCTGGGCCGTCTGGACGACGACGCTGTGATGCGCGGCAAGCAGCGCATTATTCTGGTCCTGACCGACGCGAGCCCGAACGACTCCACGCCCATCGCCGCAGCCGGACTCAACCTCCCTCGCGAGTACGAGGGCGCGGCGGGCGTACAGGCCGCGCAGACCGCGGTCCGCGCGCTCAGAAGCCGCGGTGTGCGCGTCGGGGCCGTCTTTCACGGCAGCACGACCCATCTGGAAAACGTGCACACGATCTACGGCCACGCCTACGTCCGCATCCGCAAGGCCAGCCAGCTGGCTCAGGGCGTGAGCGATCTGCTGCTGATGCTCATGCGCGAGATGCGCACCGATTAAACCGATTAAATAAATCGCCATCCGACGGATGGCGATTTTTTATGCTTGTTCCGATACGTAGAGGCTCACCCGGCTCTGAATCAGCCGCGCAGTCTCTTCGGCGCTGCGCTGTCCTGCAAGGAAGGGCGCGATCTCCTCGCGGATGATGCTCATCGCCTTTTCGTCGACCAGCGTCGTGTGCTCGACGGCGGCAATCAGCTCCCGCAGCTGCCGCGCCTCCTGTTCGGTGAGCGGCGGATCGAGCCTCTGGGAAAACGGATCGTCGTCCGCCGCCGCTCCGGCCTGCCCCGCCTCTCTGAGTTCTTCTTCAAACAGCGGTCTGTAGGCCGGGAGCTGATTCGGATGCAGCAGCCAGTCCTTCAGAAAGGCAAGACACGCCTCCGGATGCGCGGAGCTTGTGAGCACGCCGACCGGATAAATGCTCATGTCGGTGCCGCAGCTTCCGTCCGGGGTCGGGAAACCGATGATGCTGACCGGCTTTCCTACGGTCCGGACGCTGCGGGCCAGCGCCGAAACGTGGTTGATCATCACAAGCTCCGTCGCCATATAGCCGCCAGCCATGAGGTTCGTCCCAAACACCATGTTGTTTGGGTCCTCCGGCGTCTCCACCACATCCCGCACCGCCTCCAGCAGCCTGATGAAATCCGGGTTATCCAGCTCGCAGGTGCCGTTTTTCCAGTCGACGGCCCGGCGCAGGAAGCGCCCCGCGCTCTCGTTCAGGAAATACTCCCGCGTCAGGTTGTACATCACCATGCGGTCGGAGGGGGTGGAGCGCGCGAGCGCCAGATACGCGTCAAAGCTCCAGCCCCTGACGTCGCCGAAGGTCTCCCGCAGGCCGAGGCGGGTCTCCATCGCAAAGCCCGAGGACAGCAGATACAGGCCGCCGCAGTCGCGCTTGACCGGCTCCGCGATCAGGAGGTCCGTCGGTTCGAGCTCTCCGTCGGCCAGAAAATCCGCCTCCAGATCCCGCAGCAGCCCCTTGCGCAGGTACGGGAAGGGCGACAGCCCGCGCCCGCCGTCGAAGGCGATCATGTCCGGGCCGTCCCCCGCGAGGATTTGGGTGTTGAGGCGCGTCAGCGCTTCGTCTTCCGAAAGCCCGCCCTCCCTGAGATCGACGAGCTCGACGCAGTAAGCTGCGCTGCGGGCGTTGAAGGCCGCGACCGCCCGCGGCAGCTCTCCGAACTGGCCCATCACGGCAAGCCGCACCCGCACCCGGGGCTTGAGCTCCGAGGGCTCCGCGGGGCTCATGCGCACAGGCTCGAAGCTGTAGCCGCGCAAAACGTAGCTTCCGTCGCTCTCCGCCTCGACCGCCTGCACGCCGCTGAGCGCAAGGCCGCACTCCTCCCAGATCACCAGCGGCGTGCTCTCGCCGCTTCCCTGCAAATGATAAATCCCGTCGGAGAGGATCAGCAGCAGCGGGCTGTCGCCGTCGCCGGAGCAGATCGTCCCCGTCGGATAGTCGAACAGCGGCTCCAGAGCCAGCGTCTGTACATTCACCCGGCTGACGCTGCCGCCGCCGGTCTTTTGCTCATCCACGTAATAGACCGCGCCGTCTGCGCCCTTTACCAGCTTTCCGCTCCACTCTCCGTGGGGGATGTCCCGCAGAAGCGCGCCGCTGCGATCCACGATCCGCAGCCGGTCGGAGCAGTTGAAGCAGAAGCCGTCCTCTGTCACGGCCAAACTCCGGGGAAAGCAGTCCTTCGGGAACCTCAGCTCCATGCGCTCCCGCTCCTCCCCCGCGTCGCTAAGCAGGATCATCGTCTCGGTCATACTGCCGTCCTCGGCCCGGTTTTCAACGCAGTACCAGATGCCGTCCTCGCCTGCGTCTGCGCCGCCGATCATGCCGTCCGGTCGGCACAGCTCCCGCTCGCCGAGCTGGATGCGGTTCTCCATCCAGTCCATGATGATATAGCAGCGCTCGCCCTTGTAGGGGAAGCTGAATTGGCAG
>CADCLH010000194.1 GCA_902802215.1 Oscillospiraceae bacterium | reverse complement strand
TTTACCCCCGCGGGCGGCAGCGTGGAGCTCCGGGTGGAGCGGAAGGCGCAGTACAGCGGGAAGTCCACGCTCTGCTTTACGATCGCCGACACGGGCATCGGCATGAGCGAGGAGTATCTGCCGCACGTCTTCGACACCTTCAGTCAGGAGGATTCCTCCGCCACGAACCGCTACGGCAACTCCGGCCTCGGCCTTGCCATCACGAAGCGGATCGTCGAAATGATGAACGGCGATATCCAGGTGGAAAGCGAAAAGGGGAAGGGCTCCGTCTTTACCGTAACGGTGACGCTGACCGATTCCGATCGCAAGGAAACGGACGACGAGGATGAGATCCGCCCGGCCGACATGACCGTTCTGATCGTCGACGACGACCCGATCGCCTGCGAGCATGCAAGGCTTGTTCTCGAAAAGGCCGGGATCGCGTCCGAAATCGCCTCCTCCGGTATGGAGGCCATTGAAATGGTCCGGCTCCGTCACGCCAGGATAGAGCCGTACAACCTGATCCTCGTCGACTGGAAGATGCCGGAGATGGACGGCGTGGAGACGACGAGAAGGATACGGTCCATCGTGGGCGATGAATCCGCGATCATCATTCTGACCGCCTACCGCTGGGACGACGTGCTGGAGGAGGCGATGCGCTCCGGCGTGGACAGCTTTATTCCCAAGCCCCTGTTCGCCGCCGCCGTGCTGGAGGAGTTCAAGTCGGCGCTTCAGCGGAAGCGCAGCAATTTCTCAAAGCACACGCATAAGGTGGAGCTGGCAGGCCGACGCATCCTGCTGGCCGAGGATGTGGAGGTCAACGCGGAGATCATCACCCTGCTGCTGCAAAGCCGGGGCATGGAGGTCGATCCGGCGGAAAACGGCAGAGTCGCCGTGGAAAAGTTCCGGGAGAGCCCGGAGGCGTATTACGCCGCGATCCTGATGGACATGCGTATGCCGGAAATGGACGGTCTGGAGGCGACGCGGGTCATCCGCGCCATGGACAGAAAGGACGCCGGGAGCGTCCCCATCATCGCCCTGACCGCCAACGCCTTTGACGAGGACGTGCAGCGCTCTCTGCAGGCCGGGCTCAACGCCCACCTGTCCAAGCCAGTGCAGCCGGACACGCTGTTTGAAACGCTGGAAAGTCTGATCCGGGAATAAACCGGAACGATTTTCGACGCATAAGATGAAAAGAAACCATAAAAATGCAAAACGAGGTGATCCTATGCTGACGATCGACGCTCTGAACCGCTTCGGCGCGGACACAAAGGACGGAATGAGACGCTGCCTGAACAACGAGGCCATGTATCTGCGCCTTGTCGTGAAAGCGCTGGAGAACGACAATTATGACAGACTCTCCTCTGCCGTCGCGGCCGGGGACAAAAAGGCCGCCTTCGAGGCAGTCCACGCCATCAAGGGCATGATGGGCAATCTCGGTCTTACGCCGCTGTATGAGCTCTCCTCGGAGATGACGGAGCTTCTGCGCGCGGGAAAGGACGCGGATTACGCAGACTATCTTGCCGGAATCCTCCGTCAGCGCGAGACGCTTCTCGCGCTGTGCGACGATTGATCCGAAGAATCGGCACGAAACAACAAGGAATCCTTTTACGGAGATGATCTCATGAAAAAAACCGCAGACAAGACCGTTACGCTGCAGCCCTATCTCTCGCCGCTTGCTGTCTGGGCTCTGTCCGTAGGCACCGCCATCGGCTGGGGGTCTCTCGTCGTTACCAGCAAATCCTATCTCGGGCAGGCAGGCCCGATGGGTTCTATCCTCGGATTGCTGATCGGATTTGTCATGATGGTCATGGTAGCCAGCCACTATCACTTTCTGGCCAATCGCTATCCCGGCACAGGCGGTCTGTACAACTATGTGAAGTATATCTTCGGCTATGACCGCGCCTTTCTGGTCGGCTGGTTTATGTTCCTGGTCTACGTTTCCATCTTCTGGGCGAACGCCACAAGCATCCCGCTGTTCGCGCGGTATTTCCTCCAGGGCGTCTTTAAGGTCGGCTATCTTTACACGGTATTCGGCTATGACGTCTATCTGGGCGAGGCCCTGCTCACGCTGGCGGCAATCGTCCTGATCGCTTTGCTGTGCGCGAAAAGCAAGAAAGCGACCGCCGACGCCATGATCGTGCTGGTGCTGGTTTTCACCGTCGGCATCACGGTCTGCTTTGCGGCGTGCATCATCGGCCGCGGCAGGACGGGAACGTCAATGGAGCCCGCCTTTATTCCGGACAAGAGCTCCCTTCGCCAGGTCATGCGCATCGCGTTCATTTCCCCGTGGGCCTTTATCGGCTTTGAAAGCGTTTCCCATTCCGCGGCGGAGTATCACTTCAAACACGGCAGGATGTTTCGCATTCTGGTGATCTCTCTGATCGTCACCACGGCGCTGTACATCTTCATCATTCTGATGAGCGTCACGGCATATCCCGAAGGGTGCAGCGGCTGGCTTGATTATATCCGGCGCCTGGATGAATTTGACGGGATTGCCGGGCTGCCCGCTTTCTATGCCGCGTACCATTATCTCGGGGACACGGGCGTCTATATCCTGATGGCGTCCCTGCTGGCGCTGGTGATCACGAGTCTCATCGGCAA
>CADCLH010000193.1 GCA_902802215.1 Oscillospiraceae bacterium | reverse complement strand
GACTGGCTGCCCATCTCGGAGACCGCCAAGCTGCACCTGGGCGAGCTTGAGAAAAACTACTTTCTGATCCAGAAAAGCGGGAAGCTCACGTTCGCGCACCTCATCACGCTGCTGATGGCCATGTGCGTGGTGTGGCTGGTCTACACGATCATCAAGTTCATCCTGCTCTCCGTCGGCAAGAAGGGCCTGCGCGCCCAGACCGTCACGGAGCTGCTGATCTCCACGGTGCGCTATCTGGCCGTGATCCTCGCCGTCGTCTGGGGCCTGAGCATCCTCGGCGTCAACACCACCGCGGTGCTGGCCGGCGTCGGGATCGTCGGCCTGGTCCTCGGCTTCGGCGCGCAGAGCCTGATCGAGGATATCATCACCGGCGCGTTCATCATCTTCGAGGGCCAGTACAACATCGGGGACATCATCGTGCTCGACGACTTCCGCGGCATCGTGCGCAACATCGGCGTGCGCACCACCACCATCGAGGACGCGGGCGGCAACCTCAAGGTCGTCAACAACTCCGACATCCGCAACTTCCAGAACCGCTCGCGCAAGCGGTCGCTGGCGATCTGCGACGTCGACGTCGCCTACGACACCGACCTGCCGCGCATGGAGAAGCTGATCGCGGCGGCCCTGCCGCAGATGTACGAGGACCATCAGGACCTCTACGCCTCCGTGCCCGAGTACTACGGGATCGAGTCGCTGGCCGAGAGCGGCATGACGCTGCGCTTCGCCATCCCGGTCAAGGAGATCAACGTCTTCCGCGCCCGGCGGCAGTTCAACCGCGACATCCGCATCCTCTTCTCCCAGTACGATGTGGAGATCCCCTTCCCGCAGGTGGACGTGCACCAGCGCTGAGCTCACGAACATACGGAAAACGAAAAGAGCCCCGACAAGCCGTCGGGGCTCTTTTCGCGGTGTTTTATCGGGGCAGGGCGGGCGGATGTGCGCGGGAATCCGTTTCCTCGCGGCGTGGATGCAGGCGGTGGGCTGCGTTATTCAACTTTTCTTCGCTCGCCCGAAGAAAAGTTGCAAAAGAAGCGGCGCAAGGGAGGGGAAGATTCCGAATTCTTCCCCTCCCTTGACCCACCCTAATTGAAACGGCCAAGGGGGCCCGCGGGCCCCCGTTGGATTCCCCGGGGCGCAGCGGGAAGACGCTGCAAAAACCTCACCGCCTGCAAACCTGCACGAGAAGGACGGATTGCCACGGCAGTGCGCGCACTGCCTCGCAATGACGTGCAGAGGGGACCTGCACGTTGAAACGAGCTCCGACGGTTTGTCGGGGCTCGTTTCGCTGCTTTTTACCGGTTCAGCCGCCAGTTCTCCTTCGGCTGCCAGCCGGGGAGGGGATATCGCTGCATCGCGCCGAAGATCTTGGACTTCATGTCCGGGTAGTCGGCGCTCATCGTTTTCAAAAGCTGCTTGACCTCATACCGCTTGCTGCCCTTGTCCTGCGGGCAGGGGTTTTCCACGACCGGCAGACGCAGCTCGTCGGCGAGCTTTGCGATCTTCTGCTCTCCGGCGTAGACAAGCGGGCGGATCTGCGTCACGCCCGAACGGTCGAGATACGTCACCGGGCGGAAGCAGCTGATGCGCCCCTCGAACAGCAGGCTGAGCAGGAAGGTCTCCACCGCGTCGTCAAAGTGGTGGCCGAGGGCGAGCTTCTTGACGCCGCGCTCGCGGATCGCGTCGTTGAGCGCGCCGCGCCGCATCTTGGCGCAGAGCGAGCAGGGGTTGTCCTCCTGCCGCACGTCGAAGACGATCTCCTTGATGTCGGTCTTCAGCCGGGTGTACGGCACGCCGAGCTCCTCGCACAGCGCCGCGACCGGCGTGAAGTCCATGCCCTCGAAGCCGAGCTCGACCGTGATCGCCTCGAGCTCGAAGGGCCGGGGGTAGAAGCTGCGCAGATGGCTGAGCGCAGCCAGCAGCACCAGACTGTCCTTCCCGCCGGACACGCCGACCGCGACGCGGTCGCCCGCCTGGATCATATCGTAATCGTCCACGGCCCGCCGCACGGTGCCGGTAAAGTCGTTGAGCGCCTTGTTCATGGTCATCCCGCCTTTCTCATGCTGCCCATTGTACGATCCCGCGGCCCGATTGTCAAAGGCAAATCTGAAAAACGAAAAGAAGCGTTCGAGAGGATTCGGGAGAAATCACGAGAATTTACGAGTTTTGAAAATGAGAATTAAAAAACCCGTTGACACGCCGGACATCCTGTGGTATAAAAGGGGAGCGCGCCGCGGAGAGCGACGCGCTCCCAATGACGCAAATCATTAGATTACTATATGGAGGCAAGACTATGTCCACAACCATGCTTACCAAGGAGACCGTTGAGCGCAAATGGTACGTCCTTGATGCAGCCGGCAAGCCCATGGGCAAGACCGCGGCTCTCGCCGCCGACCTGCTCCGCGGCAAGCTCAAGACCGATTACACCCCGAACGTTGACTGCGGCGACTACGTCATCCACCGGCAAGAAGCTGGAGCAGAAGTACTACCGTACCCACTCCGGTTACCCCGGCGGCCTGAAGGAGACCCAGTACAAGACCCTGATGCAGAAGAAGCCTGAGCTCGCGATGCGTCTGGCCGTTCGCGGCATGCTCCAGAAGAACACCATCGCCCAGTGGCAGCTCAAGCGCCTGCGCATCTTCCCCGGCGCGGAGCACACCCACGCCGCCCAGAAGCCCGAAGTCTGGGATCGCTGAGAAGGAGGTAAAGAAAGATGGCAACCTACAAGACCAAGAAGCCCTATATGTACGGCACCGGCCGCAGAAAGTCCTCTGTATCGACGACTACTTCGGGCTCGAGACCCTGAAGCTCATCGTCCGTCAGCCCCTGGTCACCACCAACACCCTCGGCAAGGTCGACATCGAAGCGACCGTCGCCGGCGGCGGCGTCTCCGGTCAGGCCGGCGCTATCCGCCACGGCATCGCCCGCGCCCTGGTCGTCGTCGACGAGAGCTACCGCGCCGCCCTCAAGGCCGCCGGCCTGCTCACCCGCGACCCCAGAATGAAGGAGCGCAAGAAGTACGGTCTCAAGGCCGCCCGCCGCGCGCCCCAGTTCTCCAAGCGTTAACAGATCAAAGGAAAACAGCATGGTCATGTGCCGCCGCATGCGGCGGTACATCGTCCGGCTGTTTTCTTTTCCCTTCCCCACCGAAGCTGCGACAGGCGACAGCATAATAAACAGGAGGAAACTCGCATGATCATGAACTGTGAACAGTACACCGGCAAGTGCGTATGCGGCCGGGTACACACGCTCGAGACCCGTAAGGTCGTCGTCGAAGAGAAGGCGCTCGCCCACTTTGAGGAGTACATGCAGGAGCTCGGCCTGACCGGGCGCCGCACCGTCGTCTACGACCAGATCACCTGGAAGCTGACCGAGGGCCAGCGCATCCGGGCCGATCAGAACATCGTCCTCGACCCCAACGGCCTGCGCGCCGAGGACGTGCAGATCGAGAAAATGATGGAAGAGCTGGACCGCCCCGAGGTCATCGTGGCCGTCGGCGCAGGCACCATCATGGACTTCGGCCGCTATCCGGCCTACAAGCTGGGCATCCCCTTCGTGGCGATCCCGACCCTCGCCTCGTCCGACGGCTTCACGGCGAACATCTGCTCGGCGATCCTCAACGGGCAGAAGAAGTCCACGCCGATGTGCGCGCCGGTGCTGGTCGTGGCCGATCTCGACATCATCAAGGGCGCGCCCAAGCGCCTGATCGCCAGCGGCATCAACGATATCCTGGCCAAGTACATCTCCCTGGCCGACTGGCGCATCTCCCATCTGGTCGACGGCGAGTACTACTGCCCGATGGTGGCGGAGCTGGCCGAGCACGCGCTCAAGCTGATGCGCGACGCGGCGGACAAGTACGCCGCCACCGGCGAGGCCGACCACGAGGCCATGACCATGGCCCAGATGGAGAGCGGCCTGACCATGCAGCTGCTGGACCACTCGCGCGCGGCCTCCGGCGCCGAGCACCTGATGGCCCATCTGGTCGAGATGCATCCCCCGCGCTTCGAGAAGGCCGAGGGCATCCACGGCGAGTGCGTGGGCGTCGGCACCTTCGCGTGCATCAAGGAGTACCACCGCCTCGCTGCTCTGACCCCGAAGGCCAAGCCCTTTACGCCGCTGACGGAGGAATGGGTGCGCGAGAAGTTCGGCGAGCGCCTCGCCCCGGGCATCATGAAGGAGAACGCAAACGACGTGCTCGGCACCTTCGATCCCCAGAATATCGTCGATCACTGGCCGGAGATCCGCGCCATGCTGGACGCGCTGCCCTCGGTCGAGGAGATGGAGAAGCTCTACGCCGACTGCGGCTGCAAGTACCTGCCCGAGCATATCGGCATCGACCCCTCGCTCGCGGACGAGATGCTGGACATCTCCGCCGCCATCCGCAACCGCCTCACGCTCGTGCGCATGAAGCGCGTGCTGGATTTTGAATAAGCGAGCGCATGGCCTTTGATTTCAAAAAGGAATACCGGGCGTTCTATCTGCCGAAGAACAAGCCGGAGCTCGTGACGGTCCCGGCGGCCAACTTCGTCGCCGTGCGGGGAGCGGGGCTATGAAAACGACCTCGGCCCCGGACGGCTCCACCATGAGATCTACCTGTCCGACGCGCGGAAGGTCCCGCCCGAAAAGTGGAAGACCGTCATCCGCCACCCGATCCGGAAAAAAGCGTAAGAGGAAGCGTCCGAAAGGGCGCTTCTCTTCGTTTGTGAACAATCGGTAAAGCTTTTACCTACCGGTCCCGTCAGCCGGGCTTCGGGACGGATGGGGCATTGACAACGGTGATATAATACATGAATGGTAAATTATACATGGAAGGAAGTTTCAGAACACCATGACCAGAATAGACATCTTCTCCGGCTTTCTCGGCGCCGGAAAGACCACCCTCATCCGCAAGCTGATCGCGGAGGGCTATCAGGGCGAGAAGCTCGTCCTCATCGAGAACGAGTTCGGTGAGATCGCCATCGACGGCGGCTTTTTGCAGGACGCGGGCGTGCAGATCACCGAGATGAACTCCGGCTGCATCTGCTGCACCCTCGTGGGCGACTTCACCAAGGCCCTCAAACAGGTGATGGCCGACTTCGCCCCCGACCGCATCCTCATCGAGCCCTCGGGCGTGGGCAAGCTCTCCGACGTCGCCGCCGCGGTCGAGCGCGTCGAGGGCGCGCACATCGGCGCGAAGGTCACCGTCGTCGACGCCGGCAAGGCCAAAATGTACATGCGCAACTTCGGCGAGTTCTTCAACGATCAGGTCGCGAGCGCGGACCTGCTGGTCCTCAGCCGCACCGACACCGTCAAGCCCGAGAAGGTCGCCGAGGCGGCGGAGCTTCTCAAGGCCATCAACGCCGAGGCCGGGCTCATCACCACCCCCTGGGAGCAGCTCAGCGGGGCGCAGATCCTCTCCGCGATGGACGAAAACGGCCTGCGCGCCCAGATGGAGGAGCTCAAGCACGAGCACGAGCACCATCACCACCAC
>CADCLH010000192.1 GCA_902802215.1 Oscillospiraceae bacterium | reverse complement strand
AGGCCGTTGGGCTTGTCGGGGTTGACCTCGGTCATTTTGAGGACGATGTCGTACTCGCGCTTGATGCGGTCGACCGCGTCCATCTCATTGAAGCCCTCGACCACGCCGGACACCTTCTGCCCGTTGCGTGACATCGCTACATATTTATACGTAACCAGAGAGCCTCACATCCTTTCCTTTGACTGGGTTAAGAACGAAGCACGTCATTGCGAGGAGCGAAGCGACGTGGCAATCCGTCTTTCCCGCCGCATCAGATCGCGTTCTTCTGCACGAAGGCGCGGTCGTGCGCGTATTGCAGGGCCATGTCGCGGGTGATCTCCCCGCTGCGCACCAGCCGCACAAGCGCCTGGTCCATGGTCTGCCCGCCGATGGCGGAGCTGGTGGCGATGGCGTTGGCGATCTGCGGGGTGTTGCCCGCGCGGATCAGGTTGCGGATGGCGTCGGTGACGATCATCAGCTCCACGGCCAGCACGCGCCCGCCGGTCTTCTTCGGTACGAGCTGCTGCGTGAGCACGGCCTGCAACGTCATGGACAGCTGCAAACGGATCTGGGGCTGCATGCCCTCGGGGAAGACCTGCACGATACGGTCGACCGCGTCGGACGCGCTGCCGGAGTGCAGGGTGCCGAACACGAGGTGGCCGGTCTCGGCCGCGGTGATGGCGGTTTCGATGGTCTCGGCGTCGCGCATCTCGCCGATGAGGATGACGTTCGGGTCCTCGCGCAGGGAGGCGCGCAGGCCGTCGGCGAAGCTGCGGGTGTCCTTGCCGATCTCGCGCTGGTTGATCGCGCACAGGTCGGGCTTGTACAGATACTCGATCGGGTCCTCGAGCGTGACGATATGGGACTTGCGGTGGTGGTTGATGTAGTCGAGCATGGCGGCCAGCGTCGTGGATTTGCCGGAGCCGGTCTCGCCGGTGACAAGGATGATGCCCTTGTGCTGGCTCGGCAGATCGAGCGCGGCGGGCGGCAGGCCGAGGGTCGTCAGGTCGGGGATCTTCTCGCGCAGCAGACGCAGGGCCACGGAGGGCACGCCCTGCTGGCGGAAGATATGGACGCGGCAGCGGCTGCCGGCGTAGGTGTCGGCGAGGTCGAGCTCGCCGATCTCGGCCATCTCGCGATAGCTGTCCCCGGCCAGCAGGTGGGCGATATGCTCGCAGTCCTCGGCCGTGAGGACTTTCGGGAACATGTCCTCGAGCTGGCCGTCCTTGCGGTATTTCGGAGGCAGCCCGCAGATGAGGTGGATATCGGAAGCGCCGTCCTCTCTGGCTTTCTCAACAAGCTGATCGACAATGGACATGGGTGATACTCCTTTCGCTCAGTCATCCTCGCTGACGACGCGCATCAGCTCTTCCGAGGTGGTGACGCCCTCGCACACGAGGCGCAGCGCGTTCTCGCGCAGGGAGACGAAGCCGCTTTCGGGGCGTTTGAGCTCGGCCTCGATCTCGTCGCGGCTCTTTCCATCGGAGATCAGACGCCGCACGCGGCTGTTGACAAGCAGCATCTCGAACACGGCGATACGGCCGTGATAACCGGTATTGAAGCAGTCGGGGCAGCCCTCGCCGCGGTAGAACTTGAGCCCGGCGCGGGGCCGCAGACCCATCTGGCTCAACTCCTCGTCGTCGGGGGTGTAGGCCTTGCGGCACTTGGGGCAGATGCGGCGCACCAGACGCTGGGAGATGACGCCGCGCAGGGCGCTGGCGACGAGGTAGGGCGCCACGCCGATGTCCTCGAGACGTTCGATGGTGCCGACGGCGTCGTTGGTGTGGATGGTCGAGAGCACCACGTGGCCGGTGATGGCGGCGCGCATGGCGATCTCGGCGGTCTCGCCGTCGCGGATCTCGCCGACGGCGATGATGTCCGGGTCCTGACGCAGGATGGAGCGCAGGCCGCTGGCGAAGGTCAGACCCTGCTTCTCGTTGATCTGGACCTGGTTGACGCCGTCGACATGGTACTCGACCGGGTCCTCGAGCGTGACAAGGTTGACCTCGCGCCGGTTGAGCTCGCCCATCATGGCGTACATGGTGGTGGATTTACCGCTGCCGGTGGGGCCGACGATCAGCAGCACGCCGCTGCGGCACTTCATCAGCTTGTCGAAGAGCTCGAGATCGTGGCCGGTCAGGCCGATGCTCTCCTTGGTGATGTTGCCGCCGGACTTGTCGAGCAGACGGGCGACGATCTTCTCGCCGAAGACCGTGGGCAGGGTGGACACACGCAGGTCGATGTCCTTGTCGCGGATGCGGACGTTGAAGCGGCCGTCCTGCGGGATACGGCGCTCGGCGATGTCGAGACCGGACATGATTTTCAGACGGGAGATCACGCTGCTCTGCAGGTCGCGCGGCACCGTGAGGATATCGCGCATCATGCCGTCGACGCGCATGCGCACGAGCATTTCGTTCTCGTGGGGTTCGAGGTGGATGTCGCTGGCGCGCTCGGTGATGGCGCGCTCGATGATGGAGTTGACCAGCCGGATCGTCGGCGCGCTGTTGGCCGAGTCGTCCCCGAGCTGGTTGGACACAAAGGCGTTGGTCGGGGCGGCCGTGGTCTCGCCGCTGGCGGCGGCCTCGCGCTTCATCTCCTCGATGGCCTTGGCCGCGCCCTCGTTGCCGTAGAGCACCTGAATGGCGCGCTCGACCTGGGCGGCCTGGGCCACCATCGGGACGACCCTCTTGCGGACGGCCTTGCGGACCTCCTCGAT
>CADCLH010000191.1 GCA_902802215.1 Oscillospiraceae bacterium | reverse complement strand
GAGTTCCCGGACCGTGCCGAGAGGCTCTTTACCGAGAACGAGGAGGAGGCCAAGGCCCGCTACGCGCACCTGATGAAGCTCAAAGCCCTCTACGAATAAGCCATAACCCAAACAAAAACAGCTCTGCGGACTCCTCCGCAGAGCTGTTTTGCTGTTACTGCTGTTTGTTTTTCGGCTTGCCGCGGTAGTAGCGGCGGCGGTTTTTGGGCTTGCCGCCCTCCTCCTTCACCGGATGGACGACGCTGCCCTCCTTCTTCGGCTGGGCGTCCGCCTTCTTCTCGCCCTGCTCCTTCTGGGGCGCGGCGGCCTTCGCGGCCTCGCCGGATTTGGCCTTGGCCTCGACCTTGACGGTCTGGGGCTTTCCGCGGCCTCCGCGGCGGGAGCGGCCGCTCTTGCCCTCGCCGGCCGGTGCGGCGGGTTCCGCTTTGCTCTCGGCCTTCCCCTCCGGCCGGACCTCGACTCGGAGCTCGGCCGGGCCTTCGGCGCGCGGCTTCTTGTTCCTGCGGCGGCGGGAGCTCTTTTTGACCTCGGGCGTCTCGGGCTCCGGGGCGGGGGTCTCGTTGAGCGCGGGATCGTTGAACTGCGGCTCGACGAACCAGGGGTTCTCGGCTTCCTCCTCCTCGACCTCCGGCTCGGGCTCCGGGACGTATTTGAACGTGGACACCGGCGCCTCGCCGTCCTTCGGGCGGCCGCCGGGCACGGCGCAGAGCTCGTTGGGCTTGTACAGGCGCAGCTCGTCGTTGTCCCCGTCGAGACGCACCTTCACGGTCTGCCGCAGGAGATTGACCTGCACGGCGGTGCCGAAGCCGTCCTTCGTCTCCACAAAGCTGCCCTGCTTGGGGACCTTCTTGACCAGATCCTCATAGGCCTCCTGCTCGTAGCGCAGGCAGCACATCAGCCGCCCGCAGCTGCCGGAGATCTTCGCCGGGTTGAGCGAGAGCGACTGGATCTTGGCCATCTTGGTGGACACGGGCTGGAAGTCGTCCAGAAACTGGCTGCAACAGTAGGGGCGGCCGCAGATGCCGATGCCGCCGATCATCTTGGCCTCGTCGCGCACGCCGATCTGCCTGAGCTCGATGCGGTTGCGGAAAATGCCCGCCAGGTCCTTGACGAGCTCGCGGAAGTCCACGCGCCCGTCGGAGGTGAAGAAAAAGGTGGTCTTGGTGCCCTCAAAGTTGCACTCCACGTCGACCAGCTTCATGTCCAGCCCGTGCTCGACGATCTTCTTCTGGCAGATCTCGAACGCGTCCTTCTCGCGCTGGACGTTGATCTGCGCCACGCGCAGGTCGTCCCGGGTCGCGATGCGCAGGACCGGGCGCAGGGGCTGGACGACGGTGTTGTCCATGGCGCTGTGGTTGCCGCGCACGCAGTCGGCGATCTCGAGGCCCTTCGAGGTCTCCACGATCACCTTGTCGCCGGTCTTGACCGACAGGCCGTTCGGGGAGAAGAAATAGCACTTCCCCCGGTTTTTGAATTTGATGCTGACTACTTCGATCAATTGCTTATCCTCTGTTTCCGCTGCCGGCGATCGATTCCACGGCCAGCAGCCCGAATAGTTGCTTGACGCCTGTGTTGACTTTGAGATACTGCGTGAGCCTGTCCATCAGCGCGCACAGCCGGACCATGTCCGCGCGCGTGAGCTTCTTCGCCTTCTGCCGCAGACAGAGCATATCCGCCAAGCGCAGGCGGACCTCCTGCGCGAAGGCCGCGAGCGTCTTCGCGTCGACGCCCTCGTTCTGGCTGCACCAGCGCAGAAGCTGCGCCTCGTCCCCGGCGGCGACGGCCTTGAGATAGCCCGCGGCGAGCGCCTTCACGCCCTCGTCCGCCGCGTCCTGCTCCCCGCCGCCGACGCTCAGGTGCGCGCAGCGCGAGCGTACCGTCGGCAGGAGCAGCAGGGGATTGGACGTGCACAGCAGGAAGACCGCGCCCGCGGGCGGCTCCTCCAGCAGCTTGAGCGCCGCGTTCTGGGCGGCGGGGTTCATGGTCTCGGCCTCGTCGAGGATGTAGACCTTGCGCGCGGCCTCGTTCGGCAGCACGACGGCGTCGGCGGACAGGGCGCGGATCTGGTCGACGCTGATGGCCGTCTTCTGCTTCCCCTTGTCGTCCGTCAGCCGCGAGACGGTGATGACGTCCGGGTGTACCCCGGCCTCGACCTTCCGGCAGTCGCGGCAGCGGCCGCAGGGCTTTTCGCCCGTACCGCTGCAAACCGCGGCGGCGGCGAGCCTGCGCGCCTCGTGCAGCGCCGCCTCGCGCGCCGGCGCGCTGATCAGGCAGGCGTGGGGCAGTCGGCTGTCCTCGCGTGCTCCGCTCAGCGCCATGCCCATCCCGCCTTTCGTCACAGTATCAAGATATTTTACCCTAAAACCGGAGGGAAGTCAATCAAAAGGCTCTCCGACTTATATACTCTAGTGTCGGGTGCTTAGTGATGAACCCCCTTGTCATAAGGGATTAAACCCTGTTCTGACCTTGATATCCTCAAAAATATCGTTGAGAATTTTTTTGAACCTGCTTATAGCACTCTCTCTGTACACATTGGAAAAAAGTGTACTGTTATTCTTTTACCTTTTCCGTCGTTCTGCTTTTTATTTAACATTTATAAAACATTTCAAAATATTAAAAACCCTTGTAATCTTCAACGACTACAAGGGTTTTCAAGTCTGATTAAATTATAAACATTAGAAATCCAAACTAATTCCTTTTACACGGTCTATCTCGTCAAGGGTTTCTTCATTG
>CADCLH010000190.1 GCA_902802215.1 Oscillospiraceae bacterium | reverse complement strand
CAATTAGGGAGGTTCTTAGGAGGGGAAGAAAACGGAATCTTCCCCTCCTAAGCGCCGCTTCTTTTGCAACTTTTCTTCGGGCGAGCGAAGAAAAGTTGATTGACGCAGGTCACCTCCTGCAACCCGGAACGAGAAAACGGATTGCCGCGGCAGTGTGCGCACTGCCTCGCAATGACGCGCAGGGGGCAGGCGGGACGCAAAAAGCGCCAGTGTTGCGACACTGGCTCGCAATGACGCGCAGAGGGCGGGCCGGGCGCAAAAAGCGCCGGTATGCGCACACTTGCCCGCAATGACGTGCAATGAGGTTCGTTTAAACATGAAACCGGGAGGAGCCGTCAGGCTTCTCCCGGTGTTGTTTCCTGTTCTCAGTACGCCACGCCCCAGTAGATCATCTGCTTGGCGGGCTTGCCGCAGCAGGCGCAGACCGTGTCGAGCTGCTCCTGCTCGAAGGGGAGGCAGCGGGAGCTCATCCCGGCCTGCTCCTTCATGGCCGTCTCGCAGGCGAGCTCGCCGCACCACATGGTCTTGATGAAGCCGCCGTGCTCCTCCTGCAGGGCCCTGGCCTCCTCGATGGAGTGGGCCGCGAAGATGTGCTCCTCGAGGTTGAGCTTCGCCTTTTCGTACAGGCCCTTCTGCACCGCGTCCAGCAGCTCCGGCACGCGCTGCGTCAGCTCCGCGAGCGGCACCGTGGTCTTCTCGCCGCTGTCGCGGCGCACCGCCACGCACACGCCGTTCTCGATATCCCGGGGGCCGAGCTCCACGCGCAGGGGCACGCCCTTCATCTCATACTGCGCGCACTTCCAGCCGAGGCTGTTGTCGCTGTCGTCGAGCGTGACGCGCACGCCCGCGGCCTTCAGGGCCGCCTCCAGCTCGCGCGCCTTGTCCAGCACGCCCTCCTTGTGCATCGCCACGGGCACCACCACGACCTGGATGGGCGCGATGCGCGGGGGCAGGACCAGACCGCTGTTGTCGCCGTGGGCCATGATGACCGCGCCGATCATGCGGGTCGTGGAGCCCCAGGAGGTCTGGAAGGGGTATTGCAGCTTGTTGTCGCGGCCGGTGAAGGTCACGTCGTAGGCGCGGGAGAACTTGTCCCCGAAGTAGTGGGAGGTCGCGCCCTGCAAGGCCTTGTGGTCCTTCATCAGGCACTCGACCGTGTAGGTGGCCTCGGCGCCGGCGAACTTCTCCTTGTCGGTCTTGCGGCCGCGCACCACGGGGATGGCGAGGACGTTCTCGAAGAAGTCGGCGTAGCAGTTGAGCTGCTGCTCGGTCTCCGCCTGCGCCTCCTCGGCGGTCTCGTGGATGGTGTGTCCCTCCTGCCACCAGAACTCGCGCGAGCGCAGGAAGGGACGGGTGGTCTTCTCCCAGCGGATCACGGAGCACCACTGGTTGTAGAGCATCGGCAGCTCGCGGTAGGAGTGCAGCACGCGCGACCAGTGGTCGCAGAACATGGTCTCGGAGGTGGGACGGAAGGCCAGGCGCTCCTCGAGCTGCTCGCTGCCGCCCATGGTGACCCAGGCGACCTCGGGCGCGAAGCCGTTGACCAGCTCGCCCTCCTTTTTCAGCAGGCTCTCGGGGATCAGCACCGGCATGGCGACGTTGACGTGCCCGGTCTTCTTGAATGCGGCGTCCATGATCTGCTGCATATTCTCCCAGATGGCGTAGCCGTAGGGGCGCAGGATCGTGAAGCCCTTGACCGAGGCGTACTCCACCAGCTCCGCCTTGCGGCACACGTCGGTATACCACTGGGCGAAGTCCACCTCCATATCGGTGATCTGCTCAACTCTCTTGTCCTTGGCCATATCGATACCTCTCAGTCGCAGGGCGTTCGTCCTGCCGATTATTCGCTTTGCGCAGAGACCTATTTTATCGGGTGATGCGGGCCTTGTCAAGAGCTCTGCCGGGAGCGGCTTGTTTTTTCAGGAAAGATTTTGACATTTTTTCGTAAGAATTTCCTTGACCAATCGCCCGCAATCGCGTATACTATTCTTCGCTCGAACGTTTACCCTCGAGTTCTTTGGTGATTACCGGAGGTGAGAGCTATCAACAAACAGAAGTTTCTGACGGAGCTCGGGCGTCTTTTGACCTTCATGTACGAGGAGGACCGCGAACGCGCCCTGGCCTTGTACAGCAGCCTCTTTGACGAGACCGACGACGAGACGGGCGTTTTGCAGATGCTGGTCTCTCCGACGCGGCAGGCCGTCAACCTCGCCCGCGCCTACGACGCGCGCGAACGCAAGCTCCAGGTCCAGGCGCAGTCCCGCGGGGAGGCGCCGGAAGCGGACGAGCCCGCGTTCGTTCAGGTGATCGAGAAGCTGCGCGTGCAGGCCGCCGAGCTCGGCGCGCCCGTCAACAAGGTCTCGGCGGACCAGTTCTCCCTGTTCGAGGACGCCGCGAAGGAGACCGCGCTCTTTGACGAGCCCGCGCCCGAACCCGCGACCGAACCCGCGACCGAACCGGCCGTACAGACCGATCTCTTTTTCAACATCCCCCCGGCGCCCGCGGCGGAGCCCGAAAGCGCCGAAGCTGAGAGCGCGGCGAGTCCCGCCCCCGACGCGGCGGAAGCGCCCGCCTCCGGTCCGGCGGACGCCTTTCTGGACAGCTTCGTCATGCCGGACGAGGAGCCCGCGCCGACCGAGGCCGAGCCCGAACCCGCCCCCGCGCCCGTTCAGGAGGAGCGGTCCGGCTCCATGCCAGGGGCGAGACCCGCGCCCGTCCCGCCTCCCTTTACGGAGAGCGCAGCCGCCCGTCCAGACGCCCGCGCCGCAGCCGGAGAGGCCCCGTTCCGAGATCCTCGCCGGGTCGAGACCGCTGTTCACGAAGAGCAAGCCGCGCGTCGGCCTGCTGATCCTTTTCCTGCTGTTCGCCGTGCCGATCACGCTGCTGTGCATCCTGCTGCTGCTGGCCCCCGCGGCTCTCGCGCTGGGCGTCAGCGCCTTCGCCGGATGGCTCGGCGTCACCGGACTTCTGGCGACCTTCGGCAGCTTCTCGGTCTTTGCGGACATTCTGCTGGTGTTCGGCTGCACGCTGATCGTGCTGGCGCTGGCCGTGCTGTTCCTGTGGATCTTCATCTGGCTGATCGGGGGGGTCATCCCGGGCCTGATCCGCGGGGTGTGCGCGCTCGCGCGCAAGTGGTGCTATAAGGAGGTGCCGGTATGATGAGGAGAGGCTGGAAAATCGTTCTGATCATTGTCGCGGTCTGCATCGCCTTCGGCATTGTCAGCGCCGGCGTCGGCACGCTGACGGGCGCGGACCCCGACCGCATCGGCGCCGTCCTCGAGCAGCGCATCGGGGAGCGCAACAACGTCGACGTGGACGCCCTGATCCACGAGTGGGTGCCCGAGGTCGTCGGGATCGTCAAGGACCAGGTCAGCCCCGCGGCGTGAAAAGCGAAATAGGAAAAGGACTTCCCTTCTCGGGAAGTCCTCTGAAGCTGTCGACAAAGTGTCGACAGCTTCAGAGGCAAAAATGGGAACTTCCGAAAAAGTTCCCATTTTTGCATGGATTGTACGTGAAGGGGGACTCT
>CADCLH010000189.1 GCA_902802215.1 Oscillospiraceae bacterium | reverse complement strand
CAGCCACAGCACGGTCGTCCCCATGCCAAAGAGTCCCGCCATGATCCGATCCCCCTTTCCGGCGGCGATCCGCCGCCTGTGAATTCTTCAAGTAATTATTATAATATACCCCCGTACAATCCGCAAGTGGGATTGTATGGGCTTTGTTGAATTTTCGGTAAACTCTTTTGCGCGGTACTGCCGGGGACAACATGCCCTTGACAGGATCCGCCCTGCTCGCTATAATAAAAGCGTAAAAAGGCGTTGCCGAAAAGCGGCTCCGCCCAAAGTCAGGTTATCTTGTTAAAGAAACCGTCACTTGGCAGAGTGGCGGTTTCTGCTTTTTACAGTAATCGTTACGGTACATCCGAAGATGTGGAATGTCAATGTAATCGGCATTTCAACACCTCCTTTCGGAGATGTGGCGGAACCGCTAAGCGAAAACCCACTCAAAGTACAATTCTTTGAGTGGGAGAGGAAGAAGAAAGGAGCAGATGGGAAGCATTTGCGGCTCTTACACAAACCGCAAATGCGGACTGGAGCGAGTTTCTTCTGACGAGGCAACGCCTGCCCTTGCGGGCGCTCTCATTCTACAGGAACAGACAAAGCTTATCAATTGACGGCGTGCAGATTCCCTCTTTACTTTTGCGATGTAAAGGTGTAAAGTATAGCTACCACATTTTTGGAGGTTCGTATGAACAAACGGCCGAAGAAACCCCGCAACGAAAAGCTGTACGAGGCGATCCTCTCCCTGCGGGATCTGGATGAGTGCATGCGCTTTTTCGACGATCTGTGCACGGTGACGGAGCTGATGGCCATGGAGCAGCGCTACCAGGTGGCCTCCTGCCTCAACGAGGGCATGATCTACAACGACATTCTGGCTGAGACCGGCGCCTCCAGCGCCACGATCAGCCGGGTCAACCGCTCCCTGCAATACGGGCGCGGCGGGTACTCCGTGGTGTTCGACCGCATGAAGGAGCGGGAAAAATGAGCTGCTACGCCCCTCTCGCCCGCTGGTACGACCGGCTGACGGGCGACGTGCCCTACGGGGCCTTCGCCGATTTTGACGAGGCGCTGTTTCGCGCGGACGGCGGGGAGTTCCGCCTGCTGCTCGATCTGTGCTGCGGCACCGGGACGCTGACCTGGCTTTTGGCTGCGCGCGGCTATGAGATGATCGGCTGCGACCGCTCCGTGGACATGCTCATGCAGGCGCAGGGCAAAGCCGTCGAGGGCGTGACGCCGCCGCTCTTTCTGTGCCAGAGCGCCGAGGAACTCGACCTCTACGGCACGGTGGACGCGGCGCTCTGCTCGCTCGACGCGCTCAACTATCTCGCGCCCGAGCTCCTGCCGGAGGTCTTCCGGCGGCTGCATCTGTTCGTGCGCCCGGGGGGACTTCTGATCTTCGACCTGCGCACGCCTCAGTTCCTGCGTTCGCTGGACGGGGAGGTCTTCGTCGACGAGACCGAGGATCTGCTCTGCCTCTGGCGCGCCGACTTCGACGAGGAGAACCGCGCTCTGGTCTACGGGATGGACCTGTTCACCCGGCGCGGGCAGCTCTGGGCGCGCGAGGGCGAGGAGCACGTCGAATACGCCCACGAGCCCGAGGCGCTGCGCGCCCTGCTCGAAGACGCGGGCTTTGCCGAAATCGGCCTGCGGCGCGACGGCCCGCAGGGCGACCGGGGCAGGCTCTGGATCACCGCGAAAAGGAAGTAAACGCTTTATGGATCAGATCATTCGTGCCACCGCCGCGGACGGCTTTGTCAAGATGGCGGTCATCACCGCGAGGGACAGCGTCGAGCGCGCCCGGCAGATCCACGGTCTTTCCCCGACCGCCTGCGCCGCGCTGGGCCGGACGCTCTGCGCCGCCTCCCTGCTGGGTCAGGCGATGAAGGAGGAGGACGCCGGCCTCACGATCCGCATCAACGGCGGCGGACCGATCGGCAGCGTCGTCGCGGTCTCCGACAGCGACGGCAACATGCGCGGCTATGTGGACGAGCCGCGCTGCGAGCTGCCCCTGCGCGCGGACGGGAAGCTCGACGTCGGCGGCGCCGTGGGACGCGACGGCATGCTCACGGTCAGCCGCGACCTCGGCCTGCGCGAGCCCTACATCGGCTCGGTGGCGCTGGTCAGCGGCGAGATCGCCGAGGATATGACCGCCTACCTGCTCGAGAGCGAGCAGGTGCCCTCCGCCTGCGCGCTGGGCGTGCTGGTGGACACCGACCGCACGATCCGCGCGGCCGGCGGCTTTCTGGTGCAGCTCATGCCCGGGGCGGACGCCTCCCTGATCGACCGGCTCGAGGACAACATTTTTCTCATGGACCAGCTCACCACGGTTCTGGACGAGGACGGGGAGCGGGCGCTTTTTGAACAGGTGCTCCGGGGCTTCGACTGGCACGAGGTGGGCGCGTACCCGGTCGCCTACCGCTGCCCCTGCACCCGCGAGCGCGTGGAGCGCGCCCTCACGGTGATCGAGCCGGAGGAGCTTGAGGAGATCGCCGCCGAGGGGAAGGACGTCTCCGTCTCCTGCCAGTTCTGCGACAGGGTCTACGTCTTCACGCCGCGCGAGCTGCTGGCGCTCAAACGGGAAAGCTGAGAAAAAGAAAAATTGCGTATTGACAAAACGGGAATTCTTTAGTATGATTACGAAGCTGTGACGCGGGAGCATAGCTCAGCTGGTTAGAGCACCTGCCTTACAAGCAGGGGGTCACTGGTTCGAGTCCAGTTGTTCCCACCATGCTTCACCTCACAGATTCGCCTCGGTAGCTCAGTTGGTAGAGCAGCGGACTGAAAATCCGCGTGTCGCCAGTTCGACTCTGGCCTGAGGCACCATCCGCGGCTTTAGCTCATCCGGTAGAGCGCCACCTTGCCA
>CADCLH010000188.1 GCA_902802215.1 Oscillospiraceae bacterium | reverse complement strand
CCCTCCGAAGAAAGAAACGCTTCAAGCCGTCGACGGCGTTGAGGCCGGGGAGCATGCTCCCCGGCCTCAACGTGCCGTCTCAGCGTCTGCGGCGCTGCCGGTGCTCGGCATAGATGCGGTTGTCGGCGATGCGGCTGTCCGACTCCTGCATGAACTTCTTCAGCCGATCCTCAAAGTCCTGGTTGCCGCTGGTCTGCTGCGCTGCCGGTACGGGCGCGGCCGCCGCCTGCGGACGCGGACGCGGCGCGCGCGGACGCAGCTCCGCCCCGGCGTTTGCCTCGCGCGGCGGTTCCAGCGCGCGCTTGATGGAGAGGTTGATTTTCCCCTCCTCCGACACGCTGAGCAGCCTGACCCTGACGGCCTGCCCGATCTGGACGTGCTCGTGCACGTCGCTGACGAAGGCGTTGGCCACCTCCGAGATATGGACCAGCCCGCTCTTGCCGTTCGGCAGCAGAACAAACGCGCCGAACTTGGTGATCCCGGTTACTTTCCCTTCGTAAACTTCGCCGACTGCCAACTCCATGGATGATCCTCTCTGTCTCTCCCATCCCGGCTCCGCTCCCGACGGAGCCACGGTTCCTGCCTGCTTCTCTACTCCTGCGGAAAGAGGAACACGATCTCGCCCGGCCTGACCAGACCGAGCCGCCGCCAGGCGAGGGCCTCCCAGTCCTCCGCGGTCCGGCCTCCGTCCAGCCTCTGCCGCATCGCGCGGTTGTCCTCCTCGACCGACGCGAGCGTCTCGGTGAGCGCCTGCGCGGTGATCTGCGCCGCGTGCGCCTCGCGTCCCAGTCTGGCCAGACAGGCCGCCGCGTACAGCAGCAGGACCACCAGCACGATCCGGATCAGGGTGCCCCTTGATTCCATGACGATCCTTTCACGGAAGTCTTCCTTCCCACAGAAAAGTATAATAACTTACTCTTCCGATTTTTTAAAGAATTTTTTTTCGTAAATCTGAATTTTTTTTAATCGCGCGCCCATAAAAATCCAGATACTTCCAATCCCGCGGGTCAAACGCTCCAGGACCGGGGCGACGGAGGGGCTCAGGGCGTGCACATAGAGCAGAAAGCCCGCGAGCGCGGCGGCGAGCTCCCCGCTGCCGAGGCGGCCGCTTCCGCTGTACATGGCAAAGCAGAAGCAGCCCAGCGCGGCGGCGAGGCAGAACAGCAGGTCCCACAGGGCGTCGTTTGTCCTGCGCCGGAGCGGGCGGAGCAGATCGTAGAGCAGGCCGAGCCCCGCGCCGAGCCCGGCCGCGAGCAGCAGGAAGAGCGCCTGTACGCGGATGCTCTGCGCCACTCAGCCGAACAGCCTCTGCCAGAGAGAGCCGGAGGGCGCCGGCTCGTCGTAGCTCAGCTCCTGGACCTTGCCGCGGACCTCAAGCTGTCCCGCGTCGAGGTCGATGCGGTCGATGTGGAGCCCCTCTCCGCGCACGGTGAGCGCGCCCAGCGCGGTGGAGAGGACGATCAGGCTCTCGTCGAAGCCGCTGACGTCCTCCACCCCGGTGAGACTGAGCTTCTCGCGTCCCTGCAAGCTCAGCAGATGGGACTTCGGCTGTGTGCTTTCCCGCGAGTCGTAGGCCATGGCATTCACCCCCAAAACAAGAATATGCCGGGGCAGGCGGAAATAGAACGAAAACACCCCGGAATGATCCGGGGTGTCTGAGCCTGTAGACAAAGTCCGTCCCTCGTCATTGCGAGGAGCGAAGCGACGTGGCAATCCGTTTCTCCCCTGGCTCGGAATGACGTGCAAATGGGTTCGTCGAAACATGAAGACACCCCGGAATGATCCGGGGTGTCTCGGGATGTGTTCTGACGTCAGTGCTTGTGGACGCTGCCCTGAGCGCCGACGCCGAAGTGCAGCTCCTTCATGCCCTCGACCTCGTCGCAGATGTCCTTGAGCGCGCACACGGAGCAGTCCGTGGGCAGGCCCTCGAAGATGTGGGTGAGGGTGCCGGTCACGTCGGCGGACTTCTTGGCCAGCGCCCTGAGCGCTGCGTAGTCGGCGGCGGGGTCGGTCAGGAAGACGACCGTGGCGTTGAGCACGTTCGGGTTCTTCTTGTACTCGGCGATGTAGCTCGCGCCGAGGGCGCGGAAGCTGATGCCGCGGCGGATGGCGTCACGGCTGACGCGGACCTGTTCACGGTAGCTCTCGGGGGAGATGCGCACCATGTAGCCGCGGGGGTAGACGTGGTACTTGGAGAACTCGATGTCGCGCAGGGTGCGGTAGACGGCCTCGTCGTCGTCGTCCAGCACGCCGATGCGCAGCAGGACGATCCGGGCGAAATCGCAGTCGCCCTTGATCTCCCGGAGGTCCCGGCCGCAGAGGATGGTCCGGTCCTCTGTCACGAGGGAGGCGTCGGAGGTAAAGAGCACGAAGTTTGCCGAGCCCCTGCCCGACGCGCCGAGCTCGAAGGCCGCGTCCTTTTGCAGCACGAGCTCGCTCTGCTCGGTGCTGGTCCAGCAGTCGCGGGGGTCATAGTCCCAGGAGGTCTGCGGGAGCTTTTCAAACAGCGCCCTGGTTTCGCCGATCAGGGAATTGTAAAGCTCCATAGACTAGAATACCTGGTTCACTTTCTTGCGGTCAAAGATGAGGTTCACCTGCTTGTAGGCCCAGCCCATCAGCTTCTGATCGAGATTCCAGAAGTAGACGACGAACAGCACGCCGACGACGGCGACGAGAATGAGCACAAGCTTTTTAATCAGATCGCAAAGTTTGCACATATCGCGTAGTTGCTCCTTTCGTTTTGGTGGGGGCTGCCCCGCTTACTTCTTGGCGAGGCCCTTCTGGCGGGCATACTCGGCGGCGCCGAGAGCGCCCATGAGCTGCGGGTCGGTCTTGAGGTTGACGACCTTCAGCTTCAG
>CADCLH010000187.1 GCA_902802215.1 Oscillospiraceae bacterium | reverse complement strand
CACGTGCAGGGCCAGCGACACCGGCGTCGGCACATAGGCGAAATAGCCGCGAAACAGGGTTTTGAGCCAGGCGGAGTACGCCACCGCGGTGCGCAGCGCGAGGCTCTGCCGCGCGTTGACGGCCTCGCCCAGCAGCGGCAGGCTGAGCAGCTTTGTTGCGACCAGCACGGCAAGACCGTAGAGCGCCAGCGCGAGCAGCAGCAGGCCGAGCAGGCGCAGGCCGTACAGGAACACGTCCCGGGCGCTTTTGCCCTCCCTGACGAGGGCGCGCAGCATCCCGATCACGCAGAAGCTCGCCGCGAAGGCGAAGTAGCCCTGATAGACGCTGCATGAAAACGCGATCATCAGCGGCGCGAGCAGCCATTTCCCGCGCTTTTCCGAGGCAAAGCGCAGCGGTGAAGGCGTAGCCCATCGTCGCCCCCTCGGCCGGGAAGCAGACCAGCGCCCCGGCGAGCAGCACCTGCAAAACGCGGCTCTCGATACGGAACAGGCGCACGGTCAGGCAGACCGCGAGCGCGAGGAAGCAGAGGCTCATCAGCCCGTAGATCCAGGGCATGGACACGTCGGGCATCACCAGGCGCAGCAGCTCCAGCCCGTAGCGGCCGGAGACCCAGGTCGCGCCCTTGGTGAAGAAATTGGGCAGGTCGTCGTCAAAGGGCAGCTTGTTGGTCAGCCAGAAGCCGTGGGCGGCGAGGCCGAATAGAAGCGCCGCGAAAAAGGGAAGCCGGTCCTCCCGGAACGCGGCGCGAGCTGATTTGCTTTCGTTCATAGGGTCCGGCCTCCTTTCGGAAAGATCAGGGGATGATCGGCGGTATGCGGGCCGCCGGGGGCGTCGGCCCCTACAAGGGAAAGACGGATTGCCGCGGCCCCTTGCGGGGCCTCGCAATGACGCGCAGGGGGGAAGCGGGGCAGAACGCGGGGGAGAGCGGACAGACGTCGACATGCGGGCCGCCGGGGGCGTCGGCCCCTACAAAGGTGGCGGGGATGGTGGGGCGGCTACAGCAGCGTCATGTTGCGGCGCTGTTCAAAGTCCTCCATGACCGCGGAGATCGCCAGGGTCACGCTCTCGTCGATGTCGGAGATCAGCCGCCCGCGCTCGATGGCGCGCGTGAAGGCCACGAGCTCGTAGCGTATCCCCTCGCCGTCGAGCTGGTAGAACCAGCGCTTGTTGTCCGCCGGGTCCTCGCACCGCAGCTCGAAATAGTCGGTCTTCCACCACGGCGCGGGGACGTACAGATAGCCCTTCGTGCCGGAGACGACCAGCTCGCCCTCGGTCTTGACCCCGTCGCCCACCTTGACGCCGGCCACGGCGTGGCCGTAGACGAAGTCGAGCTTCGTGAAGCTGTCCTGCCCGCCGTCCCGGAAGCGGGCGGCGATGCGGCAGTCGCGGTAGTCGGTGCCGAGCAGCTGAAAGACCGGCAGCAGCGCGGTCGGGCCCCACTCGTGGATGCCGTTCCACTCCGCGCCGTCCTCCCCGTTCTCGCGGATGCTGGTGCAGGCCGCGTCGACCGACAGCACCTCGCCGATGCGCCCGCCCTTGACCAGCAGCAGCAGACGCGCGTAGGCCGTGGCGTAGGCGGTCTTGACCGCCTCCATCAAAATCAGCTTCTTCTCCCGGGCGAGGGCCATCAGCTCCTCGCTCTCGGCGCGGCTGAGCGTCAGCGGGGACTCGCACAAAACGTGCCTGCCCGCCTCGAGCGCGCGGCGGAGCTGGGAAGCATGCTCTTCCGGCCGGGTGCGCAGATAGACCGCGTCCACCCCCTCGAGCAGGCGGTCGAAGTCGTCGGTGACGAGCTCGAGCTCCCGCCGCCCGCGTTCGGCCAGGGCCTCGCTGCGGGTGTACAGGGCGCTGACGTGCAGGCCGTTGACAAAGGCGCACTCCCCCCAGAGCTTCGAGACGAAGCGCGCGTCGCCCGCGAGACCCAGTCGCACCGGACGGCGGCTCTCGCGGATCTCGGAGCTGGACACGCCCTCGGTCCGCGGGAGATAGACGACCTTGCAGTAGGCGTTGAGATAGTCGAACTTGCCGACCCAGTCGGAGCCGACCGTGAAAATGTCGATATCGTATTTGCGGATGTCGTCGATCTTCTGGCCCTCGTACTCCTCGACGATGACCTCGTCCGCCAGGCCCGTGGCGCGCACCGCCTCGATGCGCTCCATCAGGGACTGGCGCACGTTGATCTTGCCGCGCTGCTTGTCGAAATCGTCCGCGGTGACGCCGACGATCAGCCAGTCGCCCAGCGCCTTCGCGCGCTCGAGCAGGCGGATGTGACCGTAGTGCAGCAGATCATAGGTGCCGTAGGTGATGACCTTTACCATGGCGCAGCGCTCCCTTTCAGGGTCCGAGCAGACCCCTGTTGTTCATGTCGTGCAGGGCGTCCAGCAGCGAGTGCAGATCCTCCGGGCGGATGTGCCCGATGTGGCCGATGCGGAACACCTCGTCCATGAGCGCGCCGCCGTTGGGGCAGGCCCAGATCCCGTACTCGTCCTTCAATATGCGCACGATGGCGGACGCCGGGACGTACAGCGGGTGCAGGGACGTGACCGCGTTCGACGGGGCCTCGGAGATCATCGTGAGCGGCAGGTCCGCGATCCCCGCGCGAAACGCCGCGGCGACGGCCGCGATCCGCGCGCGCTCGGCTTCGGCGCCGCGCGCCGTGATATCAGACAGGCGCGTGTGGAGCTGGAGCAGGGTCGTGACCGCCGGGGTGAAGGGCGTCTGCCCGCGCTCGGCGTTTTTGAGCGCCTGCTTGAGGCTGAGGTACAGGCAGACCTCCGGGTTTTCCTCCGCGCGGCGCACGGCCTCGGGCGAGAGGGCGATCAGCGAGACGCCCGGCTGCACCGCCAGCGCCTTCTGCGAGCCCGTCAGCACCGCGCCCGCGCCCAGCGCCGCCATGTCCAGCTCGTCGGCCAGAAAGGCGCTGATCGCGTCGACGATCAGGAAGATACCGTTTTCGCGGCAGAAGCCGGCCACCATGTCCATGTCGTACAGCACGCCCGAGGAGGTCTCGTGCATGTTGATCAGCAGGGCCGTGCGGTCCTCGAGGCCGGTAAGCTGCTCGCGCCGCAGCGCGTGGCCGAAATCGCATCTGACCTCGGTGTAATCGCGCCCGTGCAGGGCGCAGAGATCGACGGTTGACCACGATGACGCGGTCCTTGTCATTCAGCAGGTTCATGACGCAGCTCTCCATCGCGCCGGTGCCCGACGCGGTCAGAAACACCGCGCGGCTGTCCGCGGGCGCGTGCAGGAGCGCGAGGAACATCCTCTCGTTCTCCAGCATGAGCTCGGAGAACTCCGGCGTGCGGAAGTAGGGCGTCGAAACATGCGCGACCTCGAGCACGTCCTCGTCCGACATGACCGGGCCGACCGTGAAATTCAGCATATGGGCAAAACCCTTCTTTCTAGTTTTTGAGGCTGTGCAGGGGAGCCGGGATGCGGCCGCCGCGGGCGATGAACTCCTTCGCGGAGCCGCCGCGCAGAGGCATGATGGGCGCGGAGCCCAGCAGACCGCCGAAGTCGACGCTGTCGCCCACGGTCTTGCCCTTGACGGGGATGATGCGCACGGCGGTGGTCTTGTTG
>CADCLH010000186.1 GCA_902802215.1 Oscillospiraceae bacterium | reverse complement strand
TGCGTCCCTGGTCGTCGGTCTCGGGGGCCATGCAGGAGTAGGCCTCGAGCTTGGTCTCCTTCCCGTTGTTGTCAAGGAAATAGAGGAAGGTGCTGTAGATGTCGTACTCGCCCTCCCAGCGCGGAGCGACGTCCCCGTGCTCCCGCTCGCCGATCTTCTCGTACTTGGTGTAGAACAGCCCGTCCTTGCTGTAGCTGCGGGCGTTGATCCACTCCTTGCTGTTTTTGAGCAGGGGCTTGAACTCCGAAGCGTATACAAATTCCGGGGCGGGGGTGGCCGTCGCGTTCTTGCCGCCGGACGCGGTCCCGCCGGCCGCGGTGCCCGACGAGCCGCCCTTGCCGCAGGCGGCGAGGGACAGGACCATCACCAGCGCGAGGGTCAGGCAGACGATCTTCTTCAGCGTATTCTTCATATCAGGGTCCTCCTGTGGATCGCCGCGCGGGGCGCGGCGCTTGTTTGCGATGGTCATTATAGCATATGCGCCGCCCAAAGTGTCTTAAGCTTTCTTAAACCGTGAAAAAGCGTTTGTCAGCCGCTTTTCTTCTTTCTTTTTCTATGGTATACTGGCGCCAGCTCGAAACCCTTTCCGGAGGTGCAGAAATGGAAGACCGCTCCCGCATCCTGATCGTCGACGACGATCCCGATATCCGCAGGGTGCTCACGCTGCTGCTGCGCGACAGCTATGAGATCTCGCAGGCGGCCGACGGGGCCGCGGCGCTGAAGCTTCTGAAGGCGCAGGGCGACACGGACCTCGTGGTGCTGGACGTGATGATGCCGGGCATGGACGGCTTCGAGACCTGCGCGCAGATCCGCGCCTTCTCGAAGGTGCCGATCCTGTTTCTGACGGCGAAGTCGGCCGAGGAGGACCTCTTGCGGGCCTACGCGGGCGGCGGGGACGATTTTCTGTCCAAGCCCTTCTCCCCGGGCGAGTTCACGGCGAAGGTCCGCTCGCTGCTGCGCCGCTGGCAGGAGTACCGCGGCAAGCCCGCGGCGGCGCTGGACCTGGGCGGGCTGGAGGTGGACCGCGCGTCGCGCTCGGTCAGGCGCGGCGGGAAGGAGATCGCGCTGACCGACACGGAGTACGCGATCCTGGAGCACCTGCTGGACCGGCGCGGCCGGACGGTCACGGCGCAGGAGATGTACGAGGCCGTCTGGAAGGAGCGTTTCCTTCCCGGCTCGGCGAATACCGTGATGGTGCACGTGCTGAACCTGCGCCGGAAGGTCGAGGAGGACCCCTCGAATCCGCGTCTGATCCGAACCGTATGGGGGAAGGGATATCAAATTGACTGAGAAGCGTTCCCTGATCCGCTCGCTGTGGCAGAAGTATCTGCTGGTGACGCTGCTGGGCGCGGCGGTCGGCGTGCTGGTGTATCTCGCGCTGGCGGCCTTCGGCGGCCGCATGATCGACGAGGTGTACATGAGCTCCGAGAACGTGGCGCGCCGCAAGGCGAAGATCTACTCGGCGTTCAGCTCGTATGTCAGCGCCCGGGGGATCACTGGCCGGGACAGCGCCGCGGTCGCGCGCTGGACGGCCTCGCACGACTATGTGACCATTTTTCTGTTCGACACGGGCCGCAGCCAGCAGCTCTACGCGGGCGGCGAGATCGTCAGCCGCGCCGCCGAGGGCTACGATCCCGCGGTGCACGGCAAGCTTTTCCCCGTCCGCTTTGCCGACGGGCTGTATCAGATCGCCATCGACGACTCCAGCCAGCTGCGGCAGCGGCAGGTGGTGAAGATCATCTCGATCGTCGGGGCGGGCCTGTGTTTTCTGATCCTCGAATTCTGGTACACGGACCGGCTGACGCGCCGCATCATCGCCCTGTCGAAGGAGGCCAACGCCGTGAGCTCCGGCGAGCTGGACCGGCACATCCCCATCGTCGGGGAGGACGAGCTTTCAGACCTTGCCGCCTCGATGGAGGAGATGCGCCAGTCGGTCATCGAGCGGCTCGGCAGCGAAAAGCGCGCCTGGGAGGCCAACGCCGAGCTGATCACCTCCGTCTCGCACGACATCCGCACGCCCATGACCTCGCTGATCGGGTATCTGGAGCTGCTGCGCGAGCGGGACGCCGACGCGGAGACCCGCCGCCAGTTCGTCGACTCGGCCTACGGCAAGGCCATTGAGCTCAAGGACCTGACCGACCAGCTCTTCCGCTATTTTCTGGTCTACGGCAAGGCCGAGCCGGAGCTCGCGCTCGAGCGCGCGGACGCTCTCGTCCTGCTCGGGCAGCTGCTGGGCGAGGCGGAGTTCGATCTCACCGAGGCGGGCTTCACCGTGCAGCGCATCGACTTTGAGGGGAACTGTACCCTCGTGGTGGACCCCATCCAGCTCAAGCGCGTGATGGACAATCTGGTCTCCAATATCAAGAAGTACGCCGACCCCCGGCAGAGCGTCGTGTTCCTCTCCGAGCTCTCCGACGGCAAACTCGGCGTCACGGTGTCCAACGCCGTCTCTCCGGACCTCGCGCGCCGCGAGAGCACGAAGATCGGCCTGCGCACCTGCGAAAAGATCCTGTCCGCTCTCGGCGGCAGCTTCAAAACGCGCACCGAGGACGGCCGCTTCGCCGCCGAGCTCAGCTTGCCGGCAGAGCGGGAATAACGAGACGCTGTTGTAGGGGCCGACGCCCCGGCGGCCCGGCAGAAAAAAGAAGAGAAAACAGAAATCTCCGGCGAATTCGGACTTTGTTATCCGTTATCGCCGGAGGTTTTCTTTTTATCGTTCCTTTGCGCCGCGCGGGCTGCCGGGGCGTCATCCCCTACACCCGAGGCGTCAGCCCCTGCGGCATGTCCTGCACCTTCCGTCCTTACGCCCTGTTCTCCCGCTTTTTCAGCGCCAGCACCGGGATGAAGCACAGCAGCAGCACCGCCGCCGCGGCCAGAAAGATGCCCGGCGTGGGCACGG
>CADCLH010000185.1 GCA_902802215.1 Oscillospiraceae bacterium | reverse complement strand
GTCAGACAGGGAGCTCTTCCTCCTCCGAGGGCTCTTTTTCCTCCGCCAGCCAGGGCATCTGACTGTCGAAGCCCTCGGTGCTGTCCTTGTAAAAGAGGATGCGGAAGGTGTTGAACATCAGCTCCAGGTCCGTGAGGACGTTCATCTGGTTGATATACAGGAGGTCAAACTCCAGCTTCTCATAGGGGGAGGTGTTGTATTTTCCGTAGACCTGGGCATAGCCGGTCAGTCCGGCCTTGACCTGAAGACGCAGCGCGAACTCCGGCAGGATGCGTTCATACTGCTCGGCGATCTCAGGGCGCTCGGGCCGGGGGCCGACGATGCTCATGTCGCCGCTGAGGATGTTGAACAGCTGCGGCAGCTCGTCCACGCGGCAGGAGCGGATGAAGCGCCCGACCGGCGTGATGCGCGGGTCGTCCTCCCCGGTGGAGAGGCGCGCTACGCCGTCCTTCTCCGCGTCCACACGCATGGAGCGGAATTTGATGATCGAGAAGCGGCGCCTGTCTTGGGTCAGACGGACCTGACGGTAAAAGACCGGACCGCCGTCATAGAGCTTGATCGCCAGAGCCGTGAAGATCATGATCGGGCTCGTGAGGATCAGGAAGATCAGCGAGAAGAAGATGTCGAAGCAGCGCTTGACGAAGCGGTATTCCATCGGGATCATGGCCCGCCGGACGGAGAGCACGGGCGAAGAGAAGGACTTGATGTGCCTGGCTCCGGACATCAGGATGCTGCCCACCGGGGGCAGGAAGAAGCCGCGGACGTCCTCCTGGATGCAGTAGGTGCTCAGCGCGTTGGTGAGGGAAGAATCCGCGCCGGTCACGAAAATCGCGTCGTAACCGCGGAGCTGCTCCCGCAGCGTCTCAAAATCCACACCGTCGCAGCGGATGAAGGCTTCCACGCGGAAGAGCCGTTCCACCGGCTGACCGGAAATATCCCCGAAGCGGTGCAGATCGCGCTCGTTCCGGTAGAGCACAACGGTGCGGTACTGCCGGACGATTTTGTAATAATACTTGGTGGCGTAATAGCTCCACACGCAGTTCAGAATGACCTGCGTGACCAGCAGCGGCAGAAAGGGAAGGGGGTTCCACAGGCTGAACCACGCGAGCGATACGGCGAGATAGGTAATGATGATGCTGAAAAAGTCGGCCAGAAACTGCGAGAAAGCGAGGGCGCGGATGCGGAAATAGCCGAGCGTATAGGAATTGAATACTCCGTTGAACCACATCAAAAGCGCGGCGTAGGCCAAAGCCACGAAATAGTTGTAGCGGAAGCCGCGGTCAATGGGCGGCAGTCCTCCCGGAAAGCGGAACCAGAGCCAGAAAACGAAGAACAGCAGCACGCTCAAAAAGAGGTGCAGATATTTAATCAGCCGCAGGCGCGGAGAGGCCGCATTGGAAACATAAGCTTTTTTCTCTGTCATAGCATCCACCGGGACGTCCGCGCTCAGGCGGCGTCAATTGAATAATGTGGTCGGCGCTGTGAACCTTGCGGCCCTTCCGCGCCGGCCCGCGTGACAAAACAGGCGGGAAAGGCCCAATTCCACAGCTTCATATCATACCATATCCGAAGCGAATCCGTCAACTCAGCCCCCCTGTTTTTCCTCGCATATCCATTGCCATCGACCTCGTTCTGCGTTACAATACAGCCATGGAAACAACAGTGAAGAAAAAGAGCGGCCTGTTCGCGCTTTGCCCGGCCGCCCATGTCATCGCCCTGCTCGGCGCGGCGGTGATCGCCCTGCACCTTGCGCTCCGGCACAATTATGCCCTGATGTGCAGGCTGTCCGACGGCTTTGTCCAGCCGCTGCATCACCGTCTGGCGCAGCTCACGGCGCCGATCCCGTTCTCTCTCGCCGAGGCGCTGATCGCGCTGCTGTCGGTGGCGACGTTGGTTTACATAATTTATGAAATATCCGGTCTCATCCGCCGAAGTGGAAAGGGAAGACGGCTCTATCGGCTGCTGATGCGTCTGGCAGCGCTCGGGCTCGCCATCTATGCTGGCTTCTGCCTTCTCTGGGGCGTCTACTACTACGGCGACGACTTCATCGCAAAAAGCGGTCTCGTGATGGAGGACATCTCCGCGGAGGAGCTGGAGCTGGTGACGGTCTACTTTGCCGCCCGTCTCAACGAGTATGCCCCGCAGGTGAAGCGGGACGGGGAGGGCTTTTGCCGCACGGACCGGGCGGAGATCCTGGCGCGCTCGCCGGAGCTTTTCCGCGCGGTGTCGGCGCGTTTCCCGTGTCTTGCGGGTCCGGAGGTCCCGGCCAAGCGGATGGTTTTTTCCCGTTTCATGTCGATCATCGACTTCACGGGCTTCTTCTCTCCGTTCACGGCCGAGGCCAATGTCAACGCGGACTTCCCGCCGGCGCTGTTTGCCTCCACGGTGGCGCACGAGCTGTCCCATCAGCGGGGCGTGGCGAAGGAGCAGGAGGCGAACTTCGTGGCGGTGCTCGCATCCTTCGAGAGCGGGGACGCGGACTATTGCTATTCGGCCTGCATGCTTGCTTACATCCATCTCGGCAACGCGCTGTATTCGGTCGATCCCGCGGCCTGGCGGCTGATCGACGGCGGCCTGGACGAGACGGTGAAGCTGGATCTTCAGGAGAACAACCGCTACTGGGCTCAGTTTGAAAGCCCGGTCCAGACCGTGACGAACACGGTCTATGAGGGGTTTCTCCAGAGCTACGAGCAGACGCTCGGCATGCGCAGCTACGGAGCCTGCGTCGACCTGCTGGTCAATTACTACGCGGCGGACGCCGCGGAATACTTCGGCCTGAAGGAATGAAAAACATGGACGAGAATGAAAAGTTTTTCTTGACAATCCGCCGAAAGCATGTATAATAGCTCTTGCGTTTAGCGGGATTGTGTAATGGTAGCACACCGGACTCTGACTCCGTTTGTGAGGGTTCGAATCCTTCTCCCGCTGCCA
>CADCLH010000184.1 GCA_902802215.1 Oscillospiraceae bacterium | reverse complement strand
AGGTCCGAGCGCTCGGGATACAGCCCGCCGCAGAGCTGGGCGCAGAGCATCGTGGACAGCGACTGGTTGCAGGACACGGCGCAGGCCAGCAGCGCGGTCACGGCGAGCGCGGCGAAGGAATTGGACCGCGCGGCCAGCGCGCGGATGCGTTCTCTGGCTCCGCCGAGCAGGCCGGTCTTCTCAAAGAGCCCGGAATAGGAGGCGGAGAGCAGGACAATGGCCCCGACGTTCAGCATGGAGAGGATACCGCCCCCGTCGAGCATGGCGGCGACCTCCCCGTCTGACGCGTGAAAGCCCGTGAAGGCGGCGGAGAGCAGCTCGGCCGGGGCGCGGCGCTGCACGAACAGACACAGCGGGACGGCGCAGAGGATGCTCGCGGCCATGGCGGGGCGCACCGGCACGCGCAGCAGGGACAGGACCAGGATCACCGCCGCCGGGAGAAGCGAAAGCGGAGCGAGCACGAATTCCCGCCCGAAGAGCGCGTCCAGATCGGGAGCCGCGCCGGAGGCGGAGGCGCGCAGACCCAGGAGCGCGTAGACCGCGCAGCTGAGCAGGAAGGGGACCAGAGCGGTGCGCAGCATGCGGCGGATGTTGTCAAAGATGACCGTACCCGTCAGCTCCGCGACCAGCAGCGCGCTGGTGGACACCGGCGAGCAGCGGTCGCCGAAGTAGGCGCCGGCGAGCACCGCCCCGCCGACCAGCCGCACATCCACGCCCATGGCCGCGCCCATCGCGGCGCAGACCACGCCCATCGTCGCGGTCGTGCCGAAGGAGGTCCCGGTCAGCAGCGACAGCAGGCAGTTGAGCAGAAAGCACATCAGCAGAAAAATCTCCGGACGGATCAGCCGGGACGCACAGCAGACAAGCACGGGGATGGTCCCGGCCATGCGCCAGAGGGCGGTCATGACGCCGATGACCAGAAAGGTCAGCAGGATGTTGCGCACCGCCCGCACGCCCTCGAGGGCCGTGGACAAAAGCTCCCGCCAGCTCAGGCCCTGCCTGCGCCCGTGGAGCAGAAAGAGCAGCAGACCGAAGACCAGCGCCCAGAGGATCGAGAGCTTCAGCAGCAGACAGACGAGCAGCGCCGCACAGAAAAGCGGAAGGACCATCTCAGCGCTTTTTCGGCTCGAGCTCGCTGCACACCATCGCGCCGAGCACCAGCACCGCGCCGACGGCGGCGGGGAGACTCATCGGCTCGTGCAGGACGGTCACCGAGAGGATCACCGCGACGACCGGGTCGAGATAGCTCAGAAGCGCGGCGGTCTGCGCCGGGACCCGCGGGATGCTCCCGAAGTACAGGACGTAGGCGAAGCCCGTGTGCACCACGCCCACCAGCAGCAGCAGAGCGGTGACGGTGGGCGTGAAGGTCAGCGCGGACAGGTCCTCGGTCAGCAGCACATAGGGGAGCATCACCGCCGCCGCGACCGCAAACTGCATGATCGTGCGGTCCTCGGCGGAGATACCCGAGAGCGTGCGGTTGACGATGACGATGGCGGCGTAGAGCGAGGCGGCGATCAGGCCGAGCAGCAGGCCCTTCGCCCCGTGCAGGCCGGAGGACAGCACGTCCGAGACCAGCACCATCCCGAACAGGGCGACCGCCGAGCAGATCCCCTTGCGCAGCGTGATCTTCTCCCCGAAGATCACCGGGGAGAGCAGAATGACGAAGACCGGGGCCATGTAGTAGCACATCGTCGCCGCGGCGACAGAGGTGTGGTTGTAGGCCTCAAAGAGGAAGATCCAGTTGGCGCCGAGCATGACGCCGAGGATCAGCAGCTTGACAAGGTTGCGGCGCACCGCGGCGCGGTCCACGCGCTGACGCCTTACCCGGCGCAGCAGCAGCAGGAACACGAGGCCGACCGCCGCCCGCACCAGCGCCACGACGCTCGACGGGAAGGGGATGAAGCGCCGCACGACGCCGATGGTGCCGAAGATGAGCATCGAGAGAATGAGCTGGGCGCGGGGGGAGAGCAGGGTTTTCATCAAAATCGCCCCTTGTGAAAGGTTGAGTCGATTATAGCAGTTTATAAAACACGCGGCAAGAGAATCACCCTTGCGGAAAAAGAGAAAAAGGGGTAGAATGGCCCCACGATTTTATGCAATCTGCGGGAGGGACCGCCCATGGACAAAAGCGAAATGACCGAACTGCTGCGGGACGTGGCCGAGGGACGCGTCAGCCCCGAGGACGCCGCGCTGAAGCTCAAGATGCAGCCCTTCCGGGAGGTCGGCGGCTACGCCAGGGTCGACCTCCACCGCGGCATCCGCCAGGGCGTGCCGGAGGTCATCTACGGCTCCGGCAAGACCAAAGAGCACATCCTCGGCATCGCGAAGGCCATGCGCGAGAACGGACAGAGCACCGTGCTCATCACCCGCCTGACGCGGGAGGCCGCGGATTTTGTCGCGCGGGAGCTGCCGCTGGCATACAATGAGCTCGCCCGGACCGGCCTGATCGGCGAGCTGCCGAAGCCCTCGGGCAAGGGCCGCGTCGTGGTCGCCACCGGCGGCACCAGCGACATCCCCGTGGCCGAGGAGGCCGCCGTCACCGCCGAGGTGCTCGGCAACGAGGTCGTGCGCCTCTACGACGTGGGCGTGTCCGGCATCCACCGCCTGCTGGGCAATCTGGAGACCATCATGTCCGCCCGCGTCATCGTGGCCGTGGCCGGGATGGAGGGGGCCCTGCCCTCGGTCATCGGCGGCCTCGCCGACTGCCCGGTCATCGCCGTGCCCACCAGCGTCGGCTACGGGGCGAGCCTCGGCGGGATCGCGGCGCTGCTGTCGATGCTCAACTCCTGCGCCAGCGGCGTGTCGGTCGTCAACATCGACAACGGCTTCGGCGCGGGCTACATGGCCAGCATGATCAACCACCTCGATGATCAACCACCTCGACTGATATGGAGCTGAGAGATTTTTTCGCGGCGCATCCGCGCTGCGCGCTGGCCTTCTCGGGCGGCGTCGACTCCTCGTATCTGTTGTACGAGGGACTCAGATGGGCGGAAAAGCTGGGCGTCTACTACGTCAAGTCCGCCTTTCAGCCCGCGTTTGAAACGCGCGACGCCCTGCGCCTGGCCGAGACGCTCGGCGCCTCGGTAACAGTACTGAAGGCCGACGTGCTCGCCTGTCCGGCGGTCGCGGCCAACCCGCCCGACCGCTGCTACCACTGCAAGAAAGTTATCCTGTCAACCATCAAGGCCGCGGCGGAGGCCGACGGCTACACGGTGCTGCTCGACGGCACCAACTTCAGCGACGACGTGGACGAGCGCCCCGGCTGGCGCGCGCTGGGGGAG
>CADCLH010000183.1 GCA_902802215.1 Oscillospiraceae bacterium | reverse complement strand
CGTTGTATATATGCGCCGGAATCACCGATATGATCGACGGCGCTGTGGCGAGAAAAACAGGTACCGTCAGCGCGTTCGGTTCAAGGCTGGATACGATCGCAGATATCGTATTCACAGCGGTTTGCCTGATGAAGCTGCTGCCCGTTCTGCATGTACCGGGTTGGCTTTCCGTATGGATCGCGGTCATCGCATGTATCAAGACGGCGAATATCGCAGCGGGGTATATCCGACAGAAAGCGTTTGCTGCCGTGCATTCTGTACTGAACAAAATAACCGGCGGGCTGCTGTTCGTTTTTCCGCTGACACTGGCCTGTATCGATTTGAGGTACAGCGCTGCAGTTGTCTGCATGGTTGCAACCATAGCGGCTGTATATGAAGGATATCTGATTCAGGCGGGAAGAGCGGCTTAGCGGCCAATTCCGGCTTGTCGGGTTATTCCCGCGAAGCGCTGCATGCGGGACCGCCCGGAGGCGTGCACGGCGGACTATTCCGCTATGCTTGTACGGACTGACCGCGCACGGCTGTAACCGTGAAATCGAACGGATGGAGAACATAATGGATGAATGAGATCATATTGGACCTTGCCGCGCTGGCGCTGGCGCTGTTTTGTCTGATCGACAGCGTCAGAGAGCGCAGGGACCCGCTGCCGAAGAGACCGGGCGCCATGCTCAGAGGCAGGCGCGCGGTCTATATCGGGGCGCTCGGCGCGCTCGTGATCTCCGCCGCCGCCTCCGCCGCGCGGGGGCAGGGCTGCGCCTCGGCGCGCCCGCGGGCCTGCTGCGCGTTCCGGGCGTTTTGAGCGGCGTCTTCCAGTTCGTCCTCGCCCTCGCCTTCGTGCTGTAACTTGCGGCGCTGTTCCGCCCGGACCGCTACGGCGGCAGCGGCCTCGGCATGGCGATCACCCGGAGCATCGTGGAGATGATGGACGGCGAGATCGGCGTCGAGAGCGGCGGTCCCGGCGGAGGAAGCGCCCATCGAGGATATCTCCCTGGAGGGACGGCACATCCTGATCGCCGAGGATCAGGCGATGAACGCGGAGATCCTGACCGATCTGCTCGAGCTGGAGGATATGAGCTCTGAATGGGCGGAAAACGGCAGGCTCGCGGTGGAGCTTTTTGCCGGGAGCGAGAAACGGCGCTTCGACGCGATCCTTATGGATATGCGCATGCCCGTCATGGACGGCCTCGGCGCGACGGAGGCGATCCGGAAGCTCGACCGGCCCGACGCCCGCACGATCCCCATCATCGCCCTGACGGGCAACGCCTTCGAGGAAGACGTGAAGCAGTGTCTTCAGGCGGGAATGGACGCCCACCTCTCCAAGCCGGTGGACATCGAAAAGCTGAAGGATACGCTGCGCAGGCTGCTCGCCGCGAGAAGCTGAGCACTCCGCGCGTACAGATACGGAAACAGGAGGGAGCACGATGGCATCGTCAAAGGAATATCTGGATTTTGTGCTGGAGCAGCTTTCCGGGCTGGACGGGATCTCTTACCGCCCGATGATGGGCGAATATATCCTGTACTGTCAGGGCCGGGTGATCGGCGGGATCTACGACGACCGCTTTCTGGTCAAGCCCGTGAAGGCCGCGGTCGAGCGCATGCCCGACGCGCTTCGGGAGCTCCCCTACGAGGGGGCGAAGGAGATGCTCCTTGTCGACCGGATCGAGGACCCGGACTTTCTGCGCGAGCTGATCGGGGCCATGCTCCCGGAGCTTCCCGCGCCCAAACCGAAAGCGCCGAAGAGAGCCTGACGAGAAACGCAGACCGCCGGATAAAAGGCTCCGGGAGACATCACAGAAAGAAGTGTCGATAAATGCGTGACTTTGTCATCTATTACGTCGAATCCAACGTCGTATGCATGATCGTGCTCGGCCTGCTGCTGATCCACAACCGCTTCAACATCGACCGGCAGGAGAAGCAGGTGAAGTTCGACCGCGTTCTGATCGTCTTCATGCTCTATTTCCTGGCGGACTCGTTCTGGGCGGCCATCGTGGCCGAGGTGATCCCGAAGACCCGCTTTACCGTCGTCGCGGAAGTGCTGGCGATCTATGTGCTCATGGTGGCGACCTCGTACACCTGGCTCGAGTTCGTCATGGCCGTCGAGCAGGCTCCGCACCGCAACCGCCCGATCAACAAATTCGCCGTGCTCTTCCCCTTTATCGTGTCGACGATCGCGCTGGTGCTGACCTACCTCTTCGCGCCGCATGTCCTGCTCAACGAGAATTACGACACGCTGGTGGGCTACAGCATATTCCTGATCGTGGTCCCCGACATCTATATCGTCGCCATCCTGTTCTATGCGCTGCGGAAGGCGAAGGTCGAGGAAAACCCGATCGAAAAGCGCAAGCACTTCTTCATCGGCTTCTTCCCGCTGCTTGTGATCATCGGCGGGCTGATTCAGGAGGTCTTCCTGCCGCACACGCCGATCTACTGCTTTGTCGTCATGATCATGCTGCTGATCTTCTACATCCAGTCCCTGGACGCGAGGATCTCGATCGACCCGCTGACAAAGCTCAACAACCGCGGGCAGCTCATGCTCTACATCTCGCAGAAGAGCAATCTGCGCATGGAGGGCAGGCCGACCTTCGTCGTCATGATCGACGTCAACGACTTTAAGCTCATCAACGACACCTACGGACACGCGGAGGGCGACCGGGCGCTGATCCTGATCTCCGACGCGCTGCGGCGGGCCGTCCGCGAGCGAAGTATGCCGATCTTCCTCGGCCGCTACGGCGGCGACGAATTCATCCTGATCGCGCATCCCGCCGCCGAGCAGGAGCTGATCGCCCTGATCCGGGAGATCCGCGGGCAGATCGCGAGCAGCTTCGAGAAGAGCGAAACGCCCTACGCCCTGTCCGTCGGCATCGGCTACGACGAGCTGCAGAGCGAGCCGGACACCTTCTCCAAGTGCCTGCAGCGGGCCGACCACAAGCTGTATCTGGACAAGGAATACATCAAGATGCACCGTCAGAGCGCCGCCATGCAGGCGTGACACGGAAAGCCACAACAAGAACAAGGAGCGATTTTCATGAACAGATCCAAGGTATTCTTCACCGACTTCCACGCAACGCCCAGCGAAACGCTTCCGCAGAAGCTGCACCGCCTGATGAAGCGAGCCGGCTTCGAGGAGATCGACTTCACCGACCGCTACGCCGCGATCAAGATCCACTTCGGCGAGCTCGGAAATCTCGCGCATCTGCGGCCGCAGTACGCCAAGGTCGTTGTCGACTATGTCCGCGCGCTCGGCGGCAACGCCTTCCTGACCGACTGCAACACGCTCTACGTCGGCAGCCGCAAGAACGCCCTCGACCACATGGACACCGCCTACCTCAACGGCTTCTCCCCGCTGCAGACCGGCTGCCACGTCATCATCGCCGACGGGCTCAAGGGCACGAACGAGGCCCTCGTCCCCATCGATCTGCCCTATGTGAAGGAGGCGAAGATCGGCCAGGCCATCATGGACGCCGACGTCGTGATCTCCCTCACCCACTTCAAGGGGCACGAGGAGGCGGGCTTCGGCGGCGCGCTCAAAAACCTCGGCATGGGCAGCGGCTCGCGCGCCGGCAAGATGGAGCAGCACTGCGAGGGCAAGCCCGTCGTCGACCAGACGCGCTGCATCGGCTGCGGCTCCTGCGTGCGCATCTGCGCGCACGACGGCCCCCGCGTCGCAGACGGCAAGGCGTCCATCGACCACAGCAAATGCGTCGGCTGCGGACGCTGCCTCGCGGTCTGCCCCAAGGACGCCATCGAGCCGAGCTGGGCGGGCTCCGCCGCGATGCTCTCCTGCAAGATCGCCGAGTACGCCTTCGCCGTGGTCAAGGACCGCCCCGCCTTCCACATCTCGCTGATCTGCGACGTCTCCCCCTTCTGCGACTGCCACGCGGAGAACGACATGCCCATCAT
>CADCLH010000182.1 GCA_902802215.1 Oscillospiraceae bacterium | reverse complement strand
GCTGACATGGATGGCGTAGACCAGACACGCGCCGAGCGTGACCCACTCCGGATCGACCGTAAAGCCGTAGCGCGTGGAATACCAGTGGTTCAGCGCGTCCCAGTCAAAGGTCTCGCCGGTCTGCTGTTCGAGGAATTCGATCGCCGAGAGGATTTCCGCCACAGCGTAGCCCTGTACCTCCTCCCGCTTCCAGCGCAGCGGCACGTTCAGCGGCTGGGTCTTGAGGCCCGTTCGGCGATCCTGCAGCATCGAGGTCATGATGCTGCCGTCGCAGGGCATGTTCGAGGTCACCATGCAGCAGCCGATCTTCGGATAGTCGTCCTCGATGGCCAGCCCCGCCTTGAAGGAGGGCAGCGGGCAGACGTCCGCGGGCAGGCCGTAGAGCTGCTGGTTGATCAGCGAGGGCAGGAACATCGGATACATCTGGAAGAGGATCGTCTCGCAGTTCGGAAAGCCCTTGCCGAGCAGGGTCGGGAGCAGCTCGTCAAAGCAGAGGATCCGTTTGCTTTTCTCCGCCGCCTTTCGGCTTCCCGGATGCAGATGCGCATCCGCCGAGAAGATCGTCGTCAGGGTGTCGGTAACGTCCTTTGCCATGTGATTGAGGTTCAGCCGCGCCGCCCGCAGACCCGCGCCGCGCTGTCCGGCGCAGAGCCGGTCAAAAAAGCTCGGCACGCAGAGATACGAGAACATCCAGCGGTAGCGCAGCACGGCCCTGACGTTCTGCGCCGGGTGCGCGAGCGCCCAGCGGATCAGGATGGCCCAGAGCCGCGCCCACTGTGTAAAGTCATAAGCGGTGTCCCGCAGCCCGCGCCACTCCCGGTGGCGGAAAATGGCGGTGCCTTTCTCCATGTTGGAAGCCGCGCCTTGCTTCATCCCGCCTCGCCCCCTCTCCGGAGCTTCTTGATCTCCAGGCTCTCCATGAATGCCTGGATGCGGGTGGAGAGCTGACCGGAGCCGCGCACGACGTATTCGCGGTCGATCCCGAGGGTCGGAATGCCGTAGTCCTCGCGCATAACCTGTACCGCCAGCGTGCGCTCGTAGCCCCAGAAGTCGCAGAACTTGGCCTGCTCATAGAGGATGCCGTCCGCGCGGTATTCCTCGACGAGCCGCCTGACCGTCTCCCGCCGCTGCGTGATCTTCTCCTGAGACATGAAGCGCGGGCACTGGTTGGTCTCGAGATAAAAGTCGCAGACCTGCTCCAGCGCCGGGGCGTCCTCGCGCAGCGGGATGATCTGTCGGCCCGGAAAAGCGCCGAAGCAGTAGCGGTCGGCCGCGACATAGCAGCGGCAGTTTTCGAGGATCTCCGAGAACGCGTAGTCGTCCAGCTCACCGCCCACGACGACGATGCGGGCGCGCCAGGGATTGACGGCGTCCGGCTCCCGCCGCCGCAGCTCCTCCAGCGTCTCATGCAGATACGGCAGGATCAGCGCGGTCGGGCAGGCATAGCTCACAAGGCACAGGATGTGGAATTCCCGGGGCGTGACGACGGGGTTTTCCGCTTTGCGAAGCGCGGAGATCTCCTCAAAGATCGCGCAGAGCTCGTTGTGCTCGGCAACGGCCCTTCGGATGCTCTCGTCGCCGATATCGACGCCGTACCGATCCCGCAGCGGCTCCAGAATATGGCTTTTGATCTGCTGGGCGTACAGCTTTTTCCCGTGCTCGCTCACCTTCATGGGCGCGTCGATGATGCCGCAGGAAAAGCCCGGATGCTCGATCAGTCCCAGCTCGTGGATGTTTTCCACCACGCGCACCATCTGCTGGCAGGTGTCGGAGGAGGCGTAGAAATCCAGGAAGTTGAAGCCGCCCTCAAAGGCCCGCTCAAAGAGGGCGCGGGCATAGCCGCAGACAAAGCTCGACATGTAATACTGGCTGATGTCCAGCGAGCCGGTGTTCGGCGCGCGCAGCCGCACGGAGAAGGCCCTGCCGCAGTTGAGCAGGGGTTCCGGCAGGTAATAGCAGGTATAGCCGACGGCCACGCCGCCGTCAAGCCTGGCCTGCTGTACCAGCTCGTTGTTCGCCTGCTCCAGCAGCCGCTCAAAGCAGCGGATATGTTTGAGATCCTTCATGCGTTAACCGCTCTCTTCGACCGTGACAAGATCCCCGGCCTTCGCCTCGCCCTCGGTGAGGACGATCACAAAGATCCCCTCGCGCGGCATGACGCAGTCCCCGGCCTGACGGCGGATCGCACAGTCTGCGTGACATTCCTTGCCGATCTGCGTGACCTTACACAGCGCCGTGCCGACGCGGAGCTTCGTTCCGACCGGGAGCATATACAGCTCGATCCCTTCGCAGAGGATGTTCTCCGCGAACGCGCCGGGGAAGAGCGGGATGCTGATCTTCTCCTGCAAGCGGTCCACGCTCTCCTGCCCGAGCAGACTGACCTGCCGGTGCCAGTTTCCGGCGTGGGCGTCCCCGTCGATCCCGTGCTCCGGACGCAGATGAACGCGCTCGACCGGGTGCTTCTGCTGCCCCTTCTTCTCGCTGATGCAGACGGCTTTGATCACGGCGGTTTGCGTACGCATAGACAACACTTCCTATCAACATACTTGTTTACTATGTTATACATCGTTTTCCCGGAGCCGTCAATCGTTTTCGCCCGCGCTTCTTTCCATTCCGCCCGCAAGTGTCTATTGACATTACCGACAAAAACGGTAGAATAATAGCAACCTACTGTTTTGATGGGTGATATTGTGAGCGCGACAAGGGCTTTCTGGAAATATCCCGATCTGCGCCGTCTGGTCGAGCACGCGGCAAAGTGCTTTCCGGACAGGGCGTTTTTTCTCTGCGCGGACGAAAAACTGCCGTCTGTGACCGGGGCGGAGCTGTACGGGCTCTGCAAAAAGGCGGCGGCCGCGCTGGACGGCTTTGACGGGGCGCGGCATATCGCGCTTCTCGGGCCGGGCAGCGCGGCGTGGCTCGCCGCGTTCTTTGCCGTGCTCTCCGCCGGACGGGTGATCGTACCGCTGCACGACGGCATGCAGAGACAGGAGCTGGAAGACTGCCTGAGGCTCTCCGACTGCGGCCTGCTGCTCTATGACGAGCGCCGCGGCGAGACCGCGTCGGCACTTTCGCGCGCGGTCCCCGGCCTCAGGCTGCTGGAAGTGCATGATTTCATCGGGATGCTGCGCCGGGAAAAGGAAGAAACGCTTCCCGAGCTCAGGCCGGACGCCGTCGCCGCCATGTACTTCACCTCCGGCACGACGGGAAAGCCCCGCTGCGTACTGCTGACGCACCGGAACATGGGCTCGCAGATCAGCGCCGTCACCGAGGTGATGGAGCTCTCGGAGACGGACGTGGGGCTCTCGCTTCTGCCGCTGAGCCATACCTTTGAGATGATGACCTATGTCGCCGGAGCGCTGCACTGCGGCGGCACGCT
>CADCLH010000181.1 GCA_902802215.1 Oscillospiraceae bacterium | reverse complement strand
CGGAACGGAGGCGGAGCGTATGGAAAACGGGCGCAGGCCCCGCGCGGCGGTGGTCGGCGGCGTCAACATCGATATCGGCGGCACGGCGCGCGCGCCGCTCGTCATGGGCGACTCCAACCCCGGCGCCGTGCGCTTCAGTCTCGGCGGCGTGGGCCGGAACATTGCCCACAACCTGAGCCTGCTGGGCGTCGACGTACGCCTGCTCACCGCCCTGGGCGAGGATCTGTGGGCCGACCGGATCGAGGGCTCCTGCGCCCTGCTCGGCATCGACCTCACCGGCTCGCTGATCGTCCCGGGCCAGTCCACCTCGACCTATCTCTATCTCGCCGGTCCCGAGGGGGACATGGCTCTGGCCGTGTCGGACATGGATATCTATGAGCGGCTCACCCCCGCCGCGCTGGAGCCGAAGCTCCCCTGGCTGCATCAGGCGCAGGTCCTGGTGCTCGACGCCAATCTCCCGGCGGAGACGATCGACTGGCTCTGCGATCAGGCAACAGTCCCCGTCTTTGCCGACGCGGTCTCCGCCGCCAAGGCCGGGCGCCTGAGAAACGCGCTCGGGAAGCTGCACACCCTCAAGCCCAACCGTCTGGAGGCGGAGCTGCTGTCCGGCGTGGCGATCCATGACGAGCGGAGCCTTTTCCGCGCGGCCGACGCCCTGCTCGAGACCGGGCTGAAGCGGGTCTTCATCAGTCTCGGCGCGGACGGGCTCCTGGCCGCCGACGCGGACACGCGCCTGCGCCTGAGCGCGGCGCGCGGCGAACACGTCAACACCACCGGCTGCGGCGACGCCTTTCTCGCGGCGCTGGTGTGGGCGCAGCTGCGCGGTCTGGACCTTAAGGGCAGCGCCCGGGCCGGGGTCGCCGCGGCGGGGATCGCCATGGCCGACGCCGGGACCGTCAGCCCCCGCATGAGCGCGCAGGCCGTGCTCGCGGGCATGAAAGAACAACAAGCATAACAGGAGGAACGATATGAACAGCAAGCTTCTGGACGTCGCGCCCGAGGTGCGCGAGGCGCTCGCGGCGGGCAGACCCGTCGTCGCGCTCGAGAGCACCATCATCTCGCACGGCATGCCCTATCCGAAAAACGTGGAGACCGCCCTGCTGGTCGAGCAGACCATCCGGGACAACGGGGCCGTACCGGCCACGATCGCGGTCATCGGTGGCAGGCTCAAGGCGGGCCTGAGCCGCGACGAGATCGAATATCTCGGCAAGGCCGGGCGCAGCGTCGCCAAGGCGAGCCGCCGGGATCTGCCCGCGCTGGTCGCGCGCGGCGCGGACGGGGCCACCACGGTCGCCACGACCATGATCATCGCGCACATGGCGGGCATCCGCATCTTCGCCACCGGCGGCATCGGCGGCGTACACCGCGGCGCGGAGGTGACCATGGACATCTCCGCCGACCTCGAGGAGCTGGCCCAGACGCCGGTGATGGTGGTCTGCGCGGGTGCCAAGTCCATTCTCGATCTCGGCCTGACGCTCGAATATCTCGAGACCAAGGGCGTGCCGGTGCTCGGCTACGGCACAGAGGAGCTGCCCGCCTTCTACACCCGCCAGTCCGGCTTCCGTGTGGACTACCGCGTGGACAGCCCCGAGGAGCTCGCGGCGATCTACCGGGCGCAGCGCGACATGGACTACCGGGGCGGCATGCTCGTCACGAATCCCATCCCCGCCGAGTATGCCATGGACAAGGCGGTCATCGACAAGGCCATCGACGAGGCGCTGCGCGCCGCCGAGGAACAGGGCGTCCGCGGCAAGGAGACCACGCCCTTCCTGCTGGCAAAGGTCGTGGAGCTCACCGGCGGCGACAGTCTCGAGTCGAACATCAAGCTCGTGCTCAACAATGCGGCCCTCGCGGCGAAGACCGCCGCGTGCCTCTCGCAGCAATAAGCAATACGCCGGGGCGGCCTGACCGCCCCGGCCTCATTCGGGAGTTTCCATGACAAGAGGAAAACGCGACAAGTTCATCCTCGCTGCGATCCTCGTCCTGGGGGCCTTCGCGCGGCTGTGGCGCTTCGGCGCCGTGCCCTGCGGGCTCAACCAGGACGAGGCTTTCGCCGCCTATGAGGCCTGGGCCCTGCTGCATGGCGGGGTCGACAGCTCGCTGCACGCCTGGCCGGTCTATCTGACCGCCTGGGGCAGCGGCATGAACGCGCTCGAGACCTATCTGCTCCTGCCGCTGCTCGCCCTCTTCGGCGTGCACAGCTGGGTGATCCGCCTGCCGCAGGTCTCGCTCTCGCTGCTCAGCCTCTGGTGCGCCTACCGGCTCGGGCGGCGCGTCGGCGGGGAGCGCGCGGGCCTGCTGTTTACGCTGCTGCTCGCCGTCTGCCCCTGGCATGTCGCCATGGGCCGCTGGGCGCTGGAGTCCAATCTCGCGCCGGGCCTGCTGCTGTGCGGCCTGTGCTGCTTCCTGCGCGGCATGGAGCAGCCCCGCTTCTATTATCCGGCGGCCCTGTGCTGGGGACTCTCGCTCTACGCCTACTCGGCCATCTGGCCGGTCATGCCCCTGCTCGTGGGCCTGATCCTCCTCTACGCGCGGCCGAAGCCCTGCCGGGCGCTGTTCGGCTCCGGCCTGCTCCTTCTGGCGCTGGCCCTGCCGCTCGTGGCCTTTCTCGCGGTCAATTACGGCCTTGTCGAGGAATTCTCCATCGGCCCGTTCTCGGTGCCGCGCCTGCTGGTGATGCGCTCGTCGGAGCTCTCGCTGCGCCGCGTCCCGGAAAACGCCCGCAATCTGCTGCACATCCTGCTGCGCCGCTCGGACGGTCTGATCTGGAACACGCCCACGCCCTTCGGCCTGTTCTACCCGATCTCCCTGCCCTTCGCCCTCGTCGGGCTCGGGGCGCTCCTTGTCCGCTTCGCGCGCTCGCTGAAAGAACGCCGCTTCGATCCGGCGGGGCTGCTTCTGCTCTGGATCGCTGCGGGGCTTTGTCTGGCGCTCATGATCGACGTCAACGCCAACCGCATGAACATCCTGCTGCTGCCGCTGGTGCTCGCCGCCGCCCTCGGGATCGAGAC
>CADCLH010000180.1 GCA_902802215.1 Oscillospiraceae bacterium | reverse complement strand
GGGATCGCGGACGGGTTTGAGATCGCCTCCGCCGCCACGAGCTCCGAGGAGCTGGGCAACCCCGTCTATCCTCCGGCCCGCCGCAAGCTCGCCGAGCACGGGATCGGCTGCGCGGGCAAGACCGCGCGGCGCATCCGGCGTGACGACTACGACGCATACGATCTGCTGCTCGGCTTCGATCAGGCCAATCTGCGCAACATGGAGCGCTGCTTCGGCGGCGACCCGGAGGGCAAGCTCCACCTGATGACGGAATACGTCGGGGAACCCGAGGCCATCATCGACGACCCGTGGTATACGCGGGACTTCGACCGCGCGTGGGAGGACATCCACACCTGCTGTCTGGCGCTGCTCAACACGCTGCTCCCGGAGGTCACGCTGGATTTCTCCGCCTGCCGGGAGCGCGCGGCGCTCTATGAGGTCATGTCCTCCGCCATGCTGTGGGAGGATTTCTACGGGCGCAATCTCGACGCGCTCTACGATATCGTGACGGGCCTGCCCCATCTCGGGAAGCGCTTCCGCATCGTTCTCCCGTCCCCGGACGCGCCCTGCCGCGGCTATGCCGAGATCCTCGCGCAGGTGCTCGACGACGCGGGCGCGGAGACAGTAGTCGCAGAATAGGCAAAACGGGAAAGCTCCCGGAGGAACTTTCCCGTTTTCTTTTCCATCTTCAGAACAGCAGGCCGATGACGACGCCGCTCAGGGCGGAGAGCCCGAACAGGACGGCGACGATGCGCAGATTCTCGCGCAGGTCGGCGTTGCTGCGAAAGAGCACCAGCAGGCCAATGCCCGCGTTGGACAAAAGCCCCGCGAACAGGCCGCCGAGGCCGATGATGCCGCTCAGATAGGCCTGGGTGATGATGACCGAGATCGAGCAGTTCGGGATCAGCCCCAGCAGGGCCAGCAGCAGCTCGCCCGTGACGGGGCGGGCAAAGAGCGTCGCGCTCAGGCGCTCGGCTCCGGCCAGCTCCAGCAGCAGATTCAGCGCGAAGTTGACCGCGATGAGCAGCAGCGCGATCTTGAGCGTGTGCATCAGGGCCGCGTGCAGGGCGCTGCCCTCCTCCTCGCCGCACTCGCAGTGCTCGCGCTCGCAGAAGGAGTGGATATCCTTCCTCCGGCGGAAGAAGCGGCCCGCGACCGCGTCGACCAGATAGCCCAGCGCGATGCCGAGCGCCGCCTTGCCCGCGACGATCTTCAAAATGCTCGACGCGGCGATGCCGTTTTCGTCCGTCATGGCCGAGAGCATGATCGGCAGCATCTCGTCCGAGGTCGCGAAGAACACCGCCAGCATCGTGCCGACCGTGATGGTGCCGGTGGAGAACAGCGTCGCGGCCGCGCCGGAGATGCCGCACTGCGGAATCACCCCGAGCAGGCCGCCGAGCGCGGGTCCCGCCTTGCGGGAGTAAGCGTGCAGGATGGACTCGTCCAGCCGTCTGCTCCGTTCGAGCAGCTCCATCAGCAGATAGGCGATAAACAGGATCGGGATGCTGAGCGCGCCGTCCTTGAGCGCGTCCAGCGCGCAGTCGACGATTGGTTCCGCCATGGGTCAAAAGCCTCCGTGCTTTGTTGCGTGTCTTTGTATCATAAGCGCTGCGTCCTGTTTTGTCAAGGCGCGCTTTTCCGCGGAATACGGTCATTTTTTTGGGAGGTCACTCATGAACATCTGTGTATACGCCGCATCCTCCGACGCGCTCGACGCCGTCTATTTCGACGCGGCCTACGAGCTCGGGACGCTCCTTGCCGCCGGCGGGCACCGCCTTGTCTTCGGCGGCGGCGCGACCGGGCTGATGGGCGCCTGCGCCCGCGGCGTGATCGAGCACGGCGGGGAGGCGCACGGCGTCGCGCCGCGCTTCTTCAACGCCCCCGGCGTGCTGTTCTTCGACGGCTGTTCGATCCTGCTGACCGAGACCATGGCCCAGCGAAAGACGTACATGGCCGAAAAGTCCGACGCCTTCATCGCCCTGCCCGGCGGGATCGGCACCTATGAGGAGTTCTTCGAGACGCTGACGCTCAAGGCCCTCGGGCAGCACGGCAAGCCCATGGCCCTGCTCAACACGAACGGCTACTACGAGCCCTTTCAGGAGATGCTGGAGCGCACGGTTGAGAAGGGCTTCATGGGTAGGAGCGTCCTCGATCTCTACGCCCTGTGCGAGACGCCCGAGGAAGCGCTCATCAGCGTATGCAGCGGCGTCGAAGCCGCGCCGCCGCGCGTTATCACCGACTACGGCAAATGACATCCCCGCGACAAACCGCCTTTTCCGCCGGAAAACGCGGTTTTTTCTTTTCCCGCTATTGAATTGGGCCGGAATATTTGATAAGATTAGATATTCAAAAAAATGTAAAGTTGAACTGCCATGAAAAAGAAAGATTGGAGCATCCCCTATCGGGAGCCAGCCGTATCCCCGGCCCTTGCGGGGATGGGGCTTGCGCCGCTGCTGTGCCGCGTGCTTGCCCTGCGCGGCGTCGAAACCGTGGAGGCCGCCTCCGCCCTGCTCTACGGCGGCGAGGAGTGCCTCTACGATCCCCTGCGCATTCTGGGCATGCGCGAGGCGCGCGAGCGCGTGCTGCGCGCCATCCGGGACCGCGAGGCCGTGGCCGTCTACGGCGACTATGACGTCGACGGCATCACGGCCACCTGTCTGGTGACGGACTGGCTGCGCAGCAAGGGCGTGGCCTGCATCCCCTACATCCCCGACCGCAACGAGGAGGGCTACGGCCTCAACTGCGCGGCGCTCGACACGCTGCGCGAGCAGGGCGTGACCCTTGTCATCACGGTCGACTGCGGCATCACCGCCGTGGAGGAGGCGCGCTACGCCGGACAGCTCGGGATCGACATGGTCATCACCGACCACCACGAGTGCAGCCCCGACGCGCTGCCCGACGCGGTCGCGGTGGTCGACTGCAAGCGCGGCGGCGACGACTATCCGAACAAGAACCTCGCGGGCGTGGGCGTGGCGCTCAAGCTCGTGTGCGCCTGTGAGGGCGGCGCGAAGGCGGCGCTCGAGCGCTACGCCGATCTGGTCGCGATCGGCAC
>CADCLH010000179.1 GCA_902802215.1 Oscillospiraceae bacterium | reverse complement strand
CCCTCCTTGAGCGCGATCTGCACCAGACCCTTGGCGATGATGGGACGGGCGAAGGCCGTGCCCAGCAGATAGTCCTCGTACTTCGCGCCCGCCTGCATGCAGGGGATGATCACGTCGTTGACCATCTCGTCGGCGAGGTCCAGCGCGTAGAACTTGCTGGCTCCGGTTTTGAGGGCCTTTTCCTCCAGCCCCTCCAGCTCGCCCACCTGTCCGACGTTGCCGGCCACGGCGATGATCTCGGGATCGTTGTAGTTCTCCTTCAGCCAGGGGATGATGACCGAGGTATCCAGACCGCCCGAATAGGCGAGCACGATTTTCTTGATTTCATCTTTATTCATTGTATCCGCCTCCACGCGTATTATATTCGTCTGTTGTGTATACTTATACTCTTTCAGGGCGGAATAGTCAAGTAATAATTCACTCTAAGCGAATTTTCATTCAACCTGCCCATAGCGGGCTCCGATAAGCGTCGGGTTTTTGTACGCTTTCCGGCGTTTTGCCGGAGAGCTCCCGCCCGCGGCGTCGGGAAAGCGCTTCCGTATTCTCCGGCAATCCGGCGATTGCATTTTCGGCGAAGGGGATTTACAATAGAAAGCAGAAAAAGAGAAAAGGACCGATGCCGCCCATGGAAACACTGATCGAGCTGTATGACGAGAGGCCGTTTGAGAACGTGCTGGGCGTCGAGATGTTCCGGCCCGCGCGGGTGGTCTATATCTGCCCGGAGACCGCGGCCGGGGACGCGCTGCTGCACAGGACCCTGCACGCCTATTTCACCCGCCGCGGTCTACAGGCGGAGCTCATCTTTTTCAAGGCCAACGTCTATGACACGAACGCGGTGCTCGTGCTGCTGCGCACGATCCTGGCGCACTATCCCGACTGCGCCATAGACATCACCGGCGGCACGGACGCCGTGCTCTTTGCCGCCGGTCTGCTCTGCGCGGAGACCGGGACCCCGGTCTTTACCTACAGCCGGAAGCGAAACTGTCTCTACGACATCCAAAACGCCCCCTTTGCGGAGGCTCTGCCCTGCGATCTGCGCTACCGCGTGGAGGATTTCTTCGTCATGGCGGGCGGGTCCGTGCGGGAGGGGCGCGTGGACAACGCCGTGCTCGCGCGCTATCTGGACGATTTTGATCCCTTTCTTCAGGTCTACCTGCAATTTCAGCAGAGCTGGACGAAGATCGTCACCTATTTTCAGCGCATCTCCCCCACCGCTCCCGACGGCAGCTGGTCGCCGGACGTCAAGGGCCCGTACACCGTCAAGGGCGAACGCGGCTCCCGCATCGACGCGCCGGAGGAGGCGCTGCGGGAGCTTGAGCGGATCGGCCTGATCCGGGACCTGCATATCGCCCCGGAGGAAGTCTCCCTGCGCTTCCGGGACGGGCAGACCCGCGCCTGGCTGCGGGACGTGGGCAGCGTGCTCGAGACCTATGTCTACAAGGCCTGTCTGGACACGGGCATCTTCGACGACGTGCGCCTGAGCGTCATCGTCGACTGGGAGGGCGAGAACAAGGCCGACTCCGTCAGCAACGAGCTGGACGTCATGTGCTGCCGCGGCGTGGTCCCGCTGTTCATCAGCTGCAAGACCTGCGAGATCCGCACCGAGGCGCTCAACGAGCTGGCCGTCCTGCGCGACCGCTTCGGCGGACAGATGGCCCGCGCCGCCATCGTCACCGCCGAGCGCGCCAACGTCCGCGCACGCAGCCGCGCCTCCGAGCTGAACATCCATGTGATCGACCTGCTTGATCTCGAGGCGGACAAATTGCAGGCGCGTCTGAAACGCATCATGAACGTATGATTCGGGAACGAACGCCCGCGCCCCGACCTCGATGGGAGGCCGGGGCGCGGGCGTTTCTATTTGGATTCCCCCCGGCAGACCGGGGTCGTCAGCGGCGGGGCGCGCCGGATGCCGCGCTCATGCCGAAGTTCCCTTCTTTTTCGGATAGTAGGGACAGCGCTGGCGGATGCACTCGTTGTTCCACGCCCAGTAGGCGCAGGCCGCTCTGCTGACCGGCATGGCGACGCCGAATTCCTTTTCGGAAAAGGCCGCCGCGGTCTCGACCGCGACGCGGCTGGTCCGCTTGCAGCAGCGCGGGCCGCCGATCTGAGCCATGGCTTCGAGGCAGGCAGCGGTCAGCCGCTGCGGGATCTCCCACTGTCCGGGCGTGAGCGGCGTCGCGCCGCTGACGATGCTCGCGAAGATGCCCGCTCCGGCTGCCGCGCCGCAGACGCCGAGAAAGCCGCAGGCGCCGCCGGGGATCTTCCGGCCGCGCTTCCACGCCTCGAGCAGGCTTTTCTCGAAATCGAGCTGTCCGCCGCAGTTGTGGTAGGCCGTGATCAGCACGCACGGCACGATGCTGTGATGCTCCGGCCCGTGCAGATGCACGTCCTCCAGCTTGAACGCCTGATGCAGCAGGGCGATCGGGTCTTTCTCGCCGCTCTGCCGCAGGAGCGACAGGACGGCCGCACCGCCGCCGCCGTGGCACTCGTCACAGACGAAGTGCCCGTCCTCGCAGGCCGCGTTCGCGCTCTTCACCTGATGGCAGATCCCGCATTCCAGCAGCTTCTCCTCCGGGAAATAGACGAGCGGCTTCCCGCAGAGGACGCAGTTTTTCTTCTTTTTCGCGGTCCTGTCCGTACCGCAGCAGCATGGGAGAGATTCCATATGTACCTCCTGTCAATGTCGCCGGTTCAGCTCCCGCTCCACCCGGTTGAGCGTGTCAAAGAAGCGTTTGGTGGACACCCCCGGGCCGAGCAGCAGCAGGCCGAACACGTTCCAGCCGAACATGTGCCGGAAGGAGGTATAGGGACCCTCGACGCCGAGCTCAACGGCCTTTGCCTTCAGCTCCTCGGCGATGCGCGCCATCCAGACGAGCGTGTAGAGAAACAGCGTCGGGATGCCCCGCAGATAGGCCTTCCGGTACGGCAGCAGCTCGTGGCCGAGGACCTCCTCCAGCTCCCGCTGCAAGCCGCCGAGGGGCATGTACAGCAGGAAGAACAGCCCGGCGGTAAAGAAATCGAGCAGGCCAAGCAGGAAGCCGTTTCGGTCGGTATG
>CADCLH010000178.1 GCA_902802215.1 Oscillospiraceae bacterium | reverse complement strand
GGCGTCCTTCCGCCGCTGCGACGAGAACGCCGCCCGCGGGATCGAGCCGCTGGTGCAGCTCGTGGGCGAGCTGGCCACCACCCTCCGGCGCAACCACCTGCGCCGCCTGAGTCTCGGCCAGTGCAGCATCGTCGCCGACAGCAGCTATTCCAACCTCGGCGTGGAGTTTCGCCGCATCGCGGCGGTGTGCTCGAACGTGGGGGTCGCCACGGTGGTGCGCCTGCATCCGGAGCTGGCCGACCACGAGCACCTGTACTTCGAGAGCCTGCACAACGGCGGCGACGCCGAATTCAACGCGGCCTACGAGGCCGCCCACGCCCGCTACTTCCGGCAGCTTCCGGAGCCGGAGCCGGCGGCGCCCTCCGCCGCGCTCCCGCCCGAGCCGGCGCAGGCCTGAAAAAACACACGGGATGTTATCCGACGATAACATCCCGTGTGTTTTTTCCTTGTCTTGACAGGCCCTTGTTGCTATACTGTTGACAACGGGAGCGCCGGAGGGAGGTCCGACCGGCCTGCCGATCCTCCTGCTCGCCGCGTGTCGTCTATCGGGGACGGTCGGAGGGACGACAGCGATCACATCATCCATACCAGGCACAGCGGCGTGTATCTTGACGCCGTCAACTCCCTGCTGAAATGAGGAGGAGTCGAACATGAAATTCAAAAACAGGCTCGTACCGATCGTCATCGTCCTGATCCTGCTGCTGGCCGTCGTCTTCATCCTCGCCCTGCGGGCGGACGCGAAGCAGAAAACGCCGCGCATCGAGGCGGGGATCGCCGAGGTCAACAAATACGGCAACCTCATCCTGACCGTCGGGTCGGAGTCCATGACCGCACTCGGCTACGAGCCGGGCGACGTCATCCTCGTGGAGGTCGGCGGGGCCGAGCTGCTGATGCCGATCGGGACCGCCTACTCGGACGTGGACTCCGGCGAGCCCGTCTGCTGCTACAAGACCTCCTCCGCCACCGGGACGAAGGTCGTCGTGCTGGCCGTCAACGGCGGAAATCTGGCGGAGAAGCTGGGCGTTTCCGACCCCGACGCGGCGGTTACGATCTCCATGGCGGAAAAGCAGGGCTACGCGGACGAGTACGAGCTGCACCGGCTCACCGCCTCGCGGAGCAACGAGCGCGCCGACTACCCGAAGCTGAGCGACGCCGAATACGCCAACTTCCGCGCCGTGGAGACACGGGGCATGGGCAAGGGGACGCTGTTTCGCTCCTCCTCTCCGATTGACCCCGCGCTGAACCGCAATGCGGAGGCGGACAAGGCCCTGTTCGACGCCATGGTCCGCACCGTCGTCAACATGGCCGACAGCGAGGAGGCCATGCGGCAATACGCCGACTACGCCCTCACCCATTATGCGGCGTGCGACGTCCTCGCTCTGGACATGGGCACGGACTTTTCCGGCGGGGAATATCGGCAGAAGCTGACGGAGGGCCTGCGCTTCATCGCCGCGCACGACGGGCCGTATCTCATCCACTGCAAGGAGGGGAAGGACCGGACCGGCTTCGCGGCGGCGGTCCTGGAGTGCCTGATGGGCGCGGACGCCGACGAGGTCGTGCGGGACTATATGCTGAGCTATACCAACTTCTACGGCATCGAGCCGGGGACAAAGCCGTATGAGCTGATCGCCGCCGGAAACATCGAGAGCACGCTGGCCCGGGCCTTCGGCGTCCCCTCGATCCGGGACGGAGGCCTTGATCTGCAAGCCCTCGCGGAGGCCTGGCTCGAGGGCTGCGGGATGAGCCGCGACGAGCTCGCGCAGCTGAAGCTCCGCCTCGGCGCGGATCTCGGCGGTCTAGGCTGAAAAGCCGCTTGAAAAATAACAGCGGACAAAATATAATGGGATCACAACCCCTCTGCCGCGGCGTCCCGCAGGCGGAGGGATCAAGGAGAAACACCATGGATAACGTGAAGATCATCGCCCTGAAGGAGTCCGTTCTGGAGGACAACGACCGGGACGCGCAGGCGCTCCGGGAGGAGCTGCGCGGCCGCGGCACCTGCCTGCTGAATCTGATGAGCTCGCCGGGCAGCGGCAAGACCACGACCCTGCTGGCCCTGAACCGGGCCTTCGCGGGCAGGCTCCGCTGGGGCGTCATGGAGGCCGACATCGACAGCGCCGTCGACGCGCAGACCATGCAGGAGGCCGGGGTCCCGGCGGTCCAGCTCCACACGGGCGGGATGTGCCACCTGGACGCGGACATGACGCGGCAGGGCGTCCGGGCGCTGGGGATGGACGACGCGGAGCTGATCGTGCTCGAAAACGTCGGCAATCTCGTCTGCCCGGCGGAGTTCGACACCGGCGCCGCCGTCAACATGACCATCCTCTCCGTGCCGGAGGGCGACGACAAACCCGCCAAGTACCCGCTGATGTACAAGACCTGCGACATGCTGGTCGTCAACAAGATCGACACCCTGCCGGTCTTCGATTTCGACCGGGAGAAGATGGAACGCGACGCCCGCGCGCGCAACCCGGAGATCGAGATCTTCTACATCTCCGCCAAAACCGGCGAGGGCGTGCAGGAGCTGGCCGACGCGCTGGTCGCAAAGGTAAAGGAGTGGAACGCACAATGAGCGAGGTCAAGGTCATACAGGTCAACGAGTCGATTTTCGCGGAAAACGACAGGACGGCGGCGGCGCTCCGCAATCGCCTGTCGGACCAGGGCACGCTGTTTCTGAACGTGATGTCCTCTCCGGGCAGCGGCAAGACCACGACGCTGGTCGCCCTCATCAACCGGCTCAAGGACAGGCTGAGCATCGGGGAGATGGACGTCGATATCGAGAGCAGCCTCGACGCGCAGCGCGTGGCCGACCGCACCGGCATCCGCTCCCTGCAAATCCACAACGGCGGCCTGTGCCACATCGACGCGGACATGACCGCGCGGGCCCTGCTGGAATACGACGCCTCCGGGCTCGACCTGCTGATCCTGGAGAACATCGGCAACCTCGTCTGCCCGGCGGAGTTCGACACCGGCGCGCACAAAAACGTCACGATCCTGTCGGTGCCGGAGGGGGACGACAAGCCCCTGAAATACCCGCTGATGTATCAGGTCAGCGACGTGGTGCTGATCAACAAGATCGACGCCATGGA
>CADCLH010000177.1 GCA_902802215.1 Oscillospiraceae bacterium | reverse complement strand
GCCCAAGCGCAAAAACCAGCGGGGCGGGCAATGCGCCTGCGTGCTGGGGACGGACATCGGCGCCTACGATACCTGCGGACATCTGTGCCGCTACTGCTACGCCAACACGGACGCCAATCAGGTGCGGCGCAATCTGCGCGCCCACGACCCCGCTTCGCCCTTCCTGCTGGGCGGGCCGATGCCGGGAGATCAGATCCACGAGGCCAGGCAGGAGAGCTGGCGTGTGGATCAGCTCAGCATGGAGCTGTGACAGGCCACAGTTGCAAAAAGGGCTCCTGACCCTGGCGGAACGAAAAAGCAGAAAGAGCGCAGGATAAGACAGCATGAACCCCACCCGGCAGTGTTCGGATGGGGTTCATGCTTATCTTGTGCGCTAATATAGCAGCTTCTGATAGATCCTCAGATTTTCGTCTCCGTGGACGCAGAAGACAACTTTCTCAATTCGGCTGTGCTTCAAATACTCTCTCACGGTCGAAACGGCGATCCGGGCGGCCTCGTCCTTCGGAAAGCGGAACACGCCCGTGGAGATACAGCAGAACGCCAGACTTTTCAGCCCCTTCTCTTCCGCCAGCTTCAGGCAGGAGCGGTAGCAGGAGGCGAGCAGTTCCCGGTCGCAGTCGGTCAACGGCCCGTCGATGATCGGGCCGACGGTGTGCAGCACTTGCTTGGCCGGAAGATTGTAGCCCTTGGTGATCTTGGCCTGCCCGGTGGGCTCCTCGTACCCCTGCGCGCGCATGATCGCGGCGCACTCCTCGCGCAGCTGGAGCCCCGCGGCGGAGTGGATCACGTTGTCGATGCAGTTGTGTCCCGGCCGGAAACAGCCCAGCAGCGCGGAATTGGCAGCGTTCACGATAGCGTCCGCGTCCAGCCGCGTGATATCGCCCTGCCAGAGGACGAGCCGTTCATCCCCGGGGACGGGCGGCAGCTCCGCCACGTGGACGACGCCCTTTTCCTCCCGCTCCCGGCTCAGCAGCTCGTCCTGCGCGTTCAAAAATCGCTCGGACAGCGCGCCGGGCTCGCGCACATTCATCAGGCAACGCAGGAAATAGCGCCGGCTCTCCCAATCCCGCGGGACGCGTGTTGCCTCCCGGCGATACTGCGGCATCTCGTCCAGCAGCGCCTCCGTCAGGAATTGAAGCCCCTCTGTGTCTTTCATTTCTCGATCACATCCACGATTTCCCCGATGAACATGGTGTGGGGCGGCACACGGGTGTAGATCCAGTCGGCCACCTCCTGCGGCACCTGTTCTTTTTCAAACTGATGGGAATAGAGCTTTTTGCAGACGAAGCTCAGCTCCGCCTGCTTGAAATCCACGCCGTGTGCGACGGCGACCGGCGTGAGCTGTGTCAGAGCCACCTTATCCCCGTCCCGGCCGGAGCGGCTTCCGAGAACGCCCAGGTCCTGCCGATACTTCTCCGGGAAGAAGCTGACGGTGAAATAGTCGTTCTTCTCAAGAAAACCGTGGGTGTACCGCGCCGGGGAGACGTAGACCGTCAGGATCGGCTTGCCCTTGTGCGGCGGGCCCCAGATCGTGCCCATGCTGCCCCAGGCGATGGTCATGGTGTTGTAGTCGTCGATCCCTCCCGCCGTGACCAGCGCCCAGCGGTCGTTGAACAGGCGAAAGACGTCATAGCTTTTATCCATAAAGTCCAAGGTATCAACCTCCTTTTCATTCGTATTATACCCGTGTTCCGCCCGCCCGTAAAGTACGCGCAAAAAGGTGACGGTCAAGCGGACAGATAAACCTGTTTTCGCCCCTCGCCCGTCAGAGCGGGCGTTCAGAAGAGCGTTTTGAAGGGTAACCCGATTTGGGCATCCGGCTGGCAGGGTTGGAACGGAAAAATGACGCTGATCATCCACAAGGGGTATAGATCAGCGTCCTTGTTTATTTTTCGATCCAAGCCTGAAGCTCCGCTTCGGAGATACCGACATCCAAACGAGTGGAAGAGAGGAAGGTCCCCGTCCCGGCCTGCTCGCCCAGCGTTTCACCGGTGCGTCCGGCGCCGCTGCTGCCGGAGGTGCAGAAGGGAATGACCGTCATTCCGGTGAAGTCGTGACCCTCGACAAAGGTGCTCAGGATGCGAGGGGCCTGTCCCCACCAGATGGGATAGCCGAGATACACGGTGGTATAGCCGTCCAGGGATATCTCATCTGCGATCTCCGGACGTGCGTCCGGCGTGTTCTGCTCCACGGTGGCGCGGGTCGAGCGGTCGTTATAGTTCAGATCCTCTGCCGTATAGGGCTGAGCCGGAACGATTTCCGCCAGGTCGCCTCCCGTCAGAGCAGCGATCCGCTCCGCTACGCCTCGGGTAGTTCCGGTGGCGGAGAAATACACCACCAGGATGGAGCTCTGTGCTTCGGTTTCGGCCGGCTCTTCGGCGACCTCCGTTTCCGGGGCGCTTCCCGTTTCCTGTTCAGAGATCGGGGTCTCAGTCGGTGCTTGTTCCGGCGCCTCAGTGGGCACAGGCGCAGACCCCGTCTGTGCAGGCTGACTGCCGCAGCCCGCGCAGGAAAATGCAAGAGTCAGCAGTAAACAAATGGCAGTCAGTTTTTTCATCAATTTTGCTCCCTTTTTATTTATGCTTGTTTCGTCCCCAGAAGGTGTTGTAGCGGTCGGGCTTCCACCCGGGCTTAACGTCCTTCACAGCCTCTGAAGCCGTAATGACAGCGTCGTCATGGTCGATGTCAATGAGGGTGTAGCGGTCGTGGCCCATGCCGAGTTCCTTCATATAGCTCAGCTGCCGCAGGCCGTGCCGGCTCTCTACCCGTTCCACCAATTCCTTGCCGCTTTCTTCAGGCAAATTGTAGATCAGATCCATGCAGGCATTATCCACAGCCAGAATGTCCATGGAGGCCAGAATTCCCACATCCGGGGTGACGACCGGCTCCGCATAAGGGCCGGCGCAGTCACAGTCGATGGACATGTTGCGCATGGTGTTGATGTAGCAAACATGAGGCGCATAGAAGTCGTTCTTCCGAGATGCTCCACATATCGCCGTCGGGGTAAGTGTGGATCTCCTTCTTGCCGACCCTCCCATCAGCACAGCCGATGCCGATGTTCTTGTTGCTTCCCCCAAAGCCGCCCATCATATGGCCCTTGAAGTGCGTGAGAACCAGCAGCGAGTCGTAGCTGAGCATGCTTTTGCCCACATGCATTTCCTCAAACCACTTGCCGCCCTTGACCGGAAGCGCGGCCACGCCCTCGCTGTCCGTGATGTCTACGGGGCAGAAGGTCCAGCCGTTACACTCCAGCGTTTTGCGGTGGGCTTCGGTGGTATAACGACTTCCCTCGTAGTAAGTGTTGGTCTCAATGATCGTTGCGTCGGGCAGACGGCTCTCGATCAGTTCCTTCACCCACGGGCGCGGGATAATGTTCGGCCCTTCGGCCTCGCCTGTGTGCAGCTTGATTGCCACCTTGCCGGTCAGCACGGAGCAGACCCGGTCATAGATCTTTTTCAGCCCTTCTTCCGACAGATCACGGGTAAAGAACACAACGGAACTCTCGCCCGTGCGCTCTTCAAAGGGGACGTACTTGTTGCCGTCTTTGCCGGGGACAGGATTGCCGTTTTTCATTCTGCGTTCTCCTTTCACAGTTTGTCGTATTCTTCGTCGGACACGGGCTCCAGCCACTCGTTGGAGGCGTTCTCCCCGCCG
>CADCLH010000176.1 GCA_902802215.1 Oscillospiraceae bacterium | reverse complement strand
GACGGGGGCATGCCCATCATCTGCATGCCGCACCGGCTGATGATCGAAATCGAGGACGACGGACTGGATGGGTAAGACAAAGAAGCTGGCCGTGATGGCCCTGCTGACGGCGATCGCGCTGACGATCTTCGTCATTGAAAACCAGATCCCCGCGCCGGTCCCGATCCCCGGGGTCAAGCTGGGGCTCGCCAACATCGTCACGCTGGTGGCCATGGCGCTGCTCTCGCGCCGGGACGCGGGGATCGTGCTGCTGGTGCGCATCCTGATGGGGGCCATGTTCGCGGGCAGCCCGTCGACGCTGCTGTTCAGCGCGGCGGGCGGCGCGCTGGCTTACGCGGTGATGTGCCTGACCGTCGGCCTGTTTCCCGAAAAGCAGCTCTGGGTCGTGTCGGCGCTGGCGGGTCTTGCGCACAACGCGGGCCAGCTTCTGGCCTGCGTGCTGGTCGTGAAGACCCCGGGCGTTCTGGCCTACGCGCCGATCCTGGCCGCCTCCGGCGTGATCACCGGCGTGTTCACGGGCCTTGCCGCCATGTACCTGCTGCGTGCTCTGCGCAAAACGGGGATTTGACTATTTGGGAAAAACGGATATAATACTAATACTTCTAAAACTCTATTCAGCGAAAGGTTGTTGTCAAGATTATGAGCGAATGCACACACGACTGCTCCACCTGCGGCCAGAACTGCTCCGAGCGCACGGCGGAGAGCTTCCGCAAGCCTCTGCGCGAGGGCGCGTCGGTTAAAAAAGTGATCGCTGTCGTCAGCGGCAAGGGCGGCGTGGGCAAGTCCCTCGTCACGAGTCTGCTGGCCTCCGAGATGCAGCGGCGCGGCCACAACTGCGCGGTGCTGGACGCCGACATCACCGGCCCCTCCATCCCCAAGTCCTTCGGCATCCATGAGCACTGCATGGGCACCGAGGAGTATCTGCTCCCGGTCACGACCCACACGGGTCTGCAAATCATGAGCATGAACCTTATCCTCGAGAACGAGCGGGAGCCCGTGGTCTGGCGCGGCCCGGTCATCGCCGGGGCCGTGACCCAGTTCTGGACGGACGTGCTGTGGCAGGACGTCGACTTCATGTTCGTCGACATGCCTCCCGGAACGGGCGACGTGCCGCTGACCGTGTTCCAGTCCCTGCCGGTCGACGGGATCGTGATCGTCACCACGCCGCAGGATCTGGTCGGCATGATCGTGGAGAAGGCCGTGAATATGGCCGGACTCATGAACATCCCCGTCATTGGCATCGTCGAGAACATGAGCTACTTCAAATGCCCCGACTGCGGGAAGGAGCACGCGATCTTCGGCGAGAGCCGTGTCGAGGAGCTGGCGAAGGAGTACGGCATCCCGCACGTGGCGAAGCTCCCCATCGACCCGGTCATCACGACCATGGTCGACGCCGGCGAGGTGGAGTCGGTCACAGGGCGCTATGTCAGCGGCCTGATCGACGTGATCGAGAAGGAGGTCTGACATGCGCATCGCGGTCTCCTACAACAACGGCGAGATCTATGAGCACTTCGGCCACGCGAAGCTCTTCGCCATCTACGACTATGAGGGCGCGGACGTGACGCGCTGCACCAAGAAGCTCGTCGAGGTCGGCGAGCGCCACGGCCACCAGGCCATAGCCGAGCTCATGCGCGACGAGCGCGTGGACGCGGTCATCGCGGGCAACATGGGCGGCGAGGCCAAGGCTGTGCTCCTGAGCATGGGCATCGTCCCGATCGCGGGCTACGCCGGCAGCGCCGACGACGCGGCGGACATGCTGATCCTCGGCCAGCTCCCCATCCTGCAAGGCGAGGGCATGTGCGCGGGCGGCTGCACCGGCTGCGGCGAGTGCGGCGGCTGCGGGGACTCCGGCTGCGACTGCGGCTGCTGAAAAGCGAACAAGAACAACACCGGCTGCCCGTACAGGCAGCCGGTGAACTCTTTTTGCTTTGTTTATCTCTCCTTGCCCCGGAAGAACAGGCCCAGCATGCCCGGACCCACATGGGCGCCGGAGAAGGGCTCGTGCTGGCAGATGGTGATCGGAACGTCCGGCGTGACGCCGCGCACCAGCTCCGCCAGAAGCTCCGCGTCCTTCAGGCAGTCGCCGTGAGAGATGCAGACGTGCTGATCGTCCGTCTCCATGCGCTTCTCCGCGTACTTCTGGACGAGGGCGTCGATGGAGTTTTTGCGGCCGCGGACCTTGGTGCAGGAGATGATGTGGCCGGTGCTGTCCCCGAAGAGGATGGGCTTGATGTTGAGCACGGTGGCGATCTTGGCGGTCATGCCGCTGACCCGGCCGGTGTTTTTCAGGAAGTTCAGATCGTCCACGGTGAAGTACTGGCAGGTGTGCGGGACCTCGGCGTCGAGGATCGCCGCCGCCTCCCTCGCCGATACGCCCTCCCGGCTCAATCTGGCCGCGCGGACGGCAAGCAGTCCGTTGCCGAAGCCGCAGCCGAGAGAGTCCACGATATGCACAAAGCGCCCCTCGTACAGCTCCATCAGTTCCTGCGCCGCGATTTTGGCCGCGTTGTAGGTGCCGCTGATGCCGGAGCTCATGGAGATATAGATGATATCCTGGCCTTGGGTGAGGATCGGCGCAAAGCGCGAGAGGAAGAGTTGCGTGTTCAGAAGCGAGGTGCGCACGACCTTGCCCTTGCGGAGATCTTCATAAAAGGCGTGTCCGTCAAAATGGTCCACGTCGCCCCAGTAGGTCTGGGCAACGCCGTCCACGGTATAGCCGTTGGGGAGCAGCCTGATCCCGTCGAGCATCTCGTGCGGGAGGTTGGCGCTTCCGTCTGCAAATACAGCAAAAGCCATCTCTTTATCCCCCTTGCCGGCAGTATGCAATCTCCATATTCTTACAAACAAATAAGAATGTTTTTACAAACCGCCATCCAATATCTAACTATAAGGCTTTATCATCTTAACACGGGCGCCGTGTCCTGTCAACCGAAATCGTCCGGCCGACTGAACTTGCTTTTGAGCCGGCCTCTGCTATAATGGAGAACAGAACTCCGGAGCTCCGGAGAGAAGGAGGGGACGGCATGGAGATCCTGTTCGCCGACGGCGCGCTGCTGGTATGCGTCAAGCCCTCCGGCGTGCTCTCCACGGACGAGCCCGGCGGCGTGCCGGAGCTGG
>CADCLH010000175.1 GCA_902802215.1 Oscillospiraceae bacterium | reverse complement strand
AGAAGCCGGCGGATCTGCCGCGCCATGTCGACGGCGTCGTTTCTCGCGGCGTAAAGGGAGGCCTCCTGTGCGGAGAAGCGCCCCTCGGTCAGATCGAACTGTACGATGGGCTTGCCCAGCGCCATGTACTCCAGCACCTTGTTCATGGTGCTCTTGTCGTTCATGGCGTTGTAGGTGTCGCTGTTGACGCAGACGTCGGCGGTATTCAGATAGCGCAGCATCTCCTCGTCCGGCACGCGCCCCGTGAACTCCACACAGTCGTCCAGGCCCATCTCATGGGCCTGTTTTTTCAGGGCCTCCAGATGCGGGCCGCCGCCCACGATGCCCCAGAAGACGTCGTTCTCCCGCGCCTTGATGGACTGCGCCGCCTGAAGGATATACTCGACGCCCTCCTGCTGGCCGATCACGCCCAGATAGCCGACCATATAGGGGTAGCCGCGGCGGATGGAGGGGTCCGGGGGGAGCTGCTTCAGGCGCTCCAGCCGCGGCCCGCTGCGCAGGACGATCACCCTTTCCGGCTTCATCCCGTCCCGCTCGATGGCGATCCTCCGATAGCTCTCGTTGGTCACGAACGCGAAGGTGCAGTGCCGGTAGGTCTGCCGCTCCAGCCAGACCTGGCTTTTGTAGAGCAGGCCCTTCGTGCTGCCGAACTTCGCCTCGAACAGCTCGGGGCAGATGTCGTGGTGGTCGAAGACGTACTTCACGCCGTACTTTTTGAAGCGGGACGCGACGAGGTAGATGTCGTCCGGCGGATTGCAGCCGTGGATCACGTCAAAGCCGATCTCCCGGTAGACCTTTTTCGCCAGCCGCAGCTCCTCCCGCAGCGCCGAGCCGTACTCGCGGAAATACCCCAGAGCGCCGTTTCCCTCCGTCGGCAGCGCATGCCGGAAGATGTGCACGCCGTCCAGCGTCTCCTCCTCCGCCGTATATCCCTTGCCCTTCGGGCAGATCACGGAGACGGTGTATCCGTTTGCGGCCAGCGTGGTCGCCTCCTGCCAGACGCGGGTGTCAAAGGGCACGGGAAGGTTTTCCACGATGATCAGGATCTTTCTCTTTTTCTCCATGGTCTCGCTCCCTCCTCCCTCAGGCCGTTTTTACGTCGAAGATGCGCATCCACTTTTCCAGACAGAGATAGCGGAACAGCCCGATATCATCCTTGCCGCGCGTGAGGCTGTCCCAGTCGGCAAGGATCCCGGCGGCGTCGATGTAGCGCCCGGCCCGGAAATCCGGCGCCGCGAAGACGGCCCGGTACTCCGCAAGGTGCGCGTCCATCCAGGCCTTCTCCGGCGTATAGAAGCCGATCTTGTCGCGGCGGCGGCGGATGATCTCCGGCATGTCCAGCGCCTTACGCATGATGGCCTTGGACCAGCCGCCGTCGATTTTCGCGTTGAGCGGCAGGGACATCGCGTATTCCACGAGACGCCAGTCCAGAAACGGCAGTCTGTCCTCGATGGAGAAGGCCATGGAATTGCGGTCCACATAGCGCAGCAGGGCCGGAAGCACGATGCGGTCAAAGTCGTTGAGCAGGAAGCGGTCGTTTTCCGCATAGCTGTTGCGCAGCGTCCGTTTTGCGAAGCTGCTCTCCAGATAGCGGTGACGGATATCCGTGCTGCTTGTCTTGCCGAGGAACTGTCGGATCATGTTCAGATCGGCGAGCAGGGAGACGTTTTTGCCCTTGCGCATGTACGGCAGATAGGCGAGCAGCTCCTTTGCCGCCCGGACCGGCTTCCCCGCCCGGAGCAGCCGCTTGATGTAGTAGACGCGCGCCTTCCGGTAACCGCAGAGGATCTCGTCCGCGCCCTGGCCGTCCAGCAGGACCTTGGCCCCGTTTTCATGGGCCAGACGCATGACGCAGTAGGAGGCGTACATGCTGGTGGAGACGAAGGGCTCGTCCTGCGTATAGATGAGGCGTTCCAGATCCTCATACAGCGTGTCGCCCGTCGGGTAGGCAAAATGCGCGTCCACCCCGCACCGCTCGATGACGGCGTCCATGAACCTGCGCTCGTCGTTCGGATCTCCGCGGTAGCAGGAGGAGAAGGTCTTCTGCCCGTTCCCGCCGCCCACGGCGCGGAGCTGGCGGCTGCTTTCGCAGACGATGGCGGAGGAGTCGAGGCCGCCGGACAGACAGCTGCCAACCGGCACGTCGGCGCGCAGACGCAGACGGATCGACTGCTCAAAGAGGCTGCGGAACGTGCGCACCGTCTCCTCGGTCACCGGCCCGGAAAGGCTCTCGCGGTAGGGGAGCTCATAATAGCGGCGGATCTGCTTTCCGAAGCGCGGATCGACCCGCATGCAGCAGCCGGCCTCCAGGCGGTAGATCCCGTTGAAGAAGGTCTCCTCCGTGCAGTCCACGAAGCCGTTGACGAGATAGTCGAAAATGACCGCGTCGTTTGCCGTGCGCTCCACGCGCTCATCCGTCAAAAGCGTCTTGATCTCGGAGGCGAAGAGCAGGTATCCGGGCAGCTGCGTATAATACAGGGGCTTGACGCCGTAGCGGTCGCGGGACAGGAAGAGACGCCCGGTCTGACGGTCGTGGAGGGCGAAGGCCCAGAAGCCGTTGAAGCGGGTCTGACAGTCCTCGCCCCAGTGATCGTAGGCGGCCAGAAGGACCTCCGTATCACAGTTGGTACGGAACGCATAGCCTGCGCGCATGAGCTCCTCGCGCAGCTCGATATAGTTGTAGATCTCGCCGTTGTACACGACGGTATAGCGATCTTGGTAATGCATGGGCTGGTGCCCTGCGGCCGTCAGATCCAGGATCGACAGACGCACATGGCCGAGCCCCGCGGGGCCTTCGATGCAGATGCCCTCGTCGTCGGGGCCGCGGTGCTTCTGCGCCGCATTCATTTTTTCAAGCAGCGCCTGCTTCTCCGGCAGCCGGTTGTCCGGATCGTAAAAACCGCAGATTCCGCACATGCTGTTTTTCTCCTTTTACCGTGCTCTTTGTGTCTCGATCTGTCGAAGAAACGCCCTTGCGCACGGTTTCCAGGAGAAATCCGTGACGACCTTTTCCGCGCTCTCCTTCAGCTCCTCCTGCGTGGGGTAGGCCCCGGTGATCCACGCTTCGATCTCCGCGTCGCTGTCGCACAGCCGGTGTCCCCGCATGCCCTTGAGCGTCAGGGAGGGGCCGATCGCGCGGCGCGCCGC
>CADCLH010000174.1 GCA_902802215.1 Oscillospiraceae bacterium | reverse complement strand
CCACGACGTCAAAGCGTTCCATCTTCAAAAGACGTCGATGATCTCGCCGGGATTGTCGAGCGTGTAGCCGCCCATGGCCTCGATGCGCCGCTTGAATTCCTCGCTTTTCAGCGTGCGGACAAGCTGCCGGACCATGCCGCTGTTCCACACTTTTTCCGGGATCAGCAGGTCGTACTCCTCCACGCAGATGGGGAGAAAGTCGAGCTCGTAGAGCTTCGCCGTGGAATAGATGCCCATACCGGCGTCGGCCGAATCGCCCGCGATCTGCACGGCCACGGAGTTGTGGGTCAGCTCCTCGCGCTCATAGCCGTAGATTTTATCCCTGTCTACGTTGTATTTGTCACAGAGATAATCCATCAGCACGCGGGTGCCGGAGCCCTTTTGACGGTTTACATAACGCACTCCGTCCCGCGCGATATCGGCAAAGGACGTGATGCCGAGGGGATTGCCCTTTTGCAGCATCAGCCCCTGCTGACGGCCCACGCAGCGGATGAGGTACACGCCGCCGTGGGGGAAATACTTCCGGATATAGGCGCGGTTGTATTCGCCCGTCGCGGTGTCGAGCAGATGGGTGCCCGCGGCGTGCGCCTCGCCACGCCTCACGGCCATGATGCCGCCCATCGAGCCCACGTGCGCCGAAGACAGGAACAGGCGGCGATCCTCCCGGTGGATCAGATCGGCCAGCTCGTCGAGCAGCGGGTCGTGGCTGCCGATGACGACCAGCGTGTTTTTGAGCCGCTGCTTATCTCTCAGCAGGCGCACGCGGACTTCCTCTCCTGCGGTGTAGCCCTCGGTCCCCTGCGGGACCTCGAGCATGCCGTCGGCCTTCATGAAGGAGGACACGACGCCGCTTCCGCGCGGCAGCGGAGAGGCCATGAGCGTGTTGCCCACATAGCCCATCCTCACGCGCACGTATTCCTGATATTTGAGGCCCGAGACGACGGGCCGCGTGAGCTTGGCCCGGGTGCGGGTGCCGCCGTCCGGTTCCCGGCCGTACCAGCGGTCGATGAGGGGGCGCAGCAGCTCGTCGATGACGATGATGCCGGAGACCGGGTAGCCGGGCACGCCGAGGATCGGCACCGCGCCCCGGTATCCGAGGATGGCGGGCTTGCCGGGCTTGATGGCGACGCCGTGATATAACACCTCGCCGACCTCGCGCACGGCGCTGACGGAATAATCGTCCCGCCCCGCGGAGGAGCCCGCGTTGAGGATCACCAGGTCGCACTCCGCGGCCGCCTTTTCGAGCATGTCCCGGATCTGCTCGTACTTGTCCGGCACGATGGGATAGGTCTTCGCCTCGGCGCCCCAGGAGGCGAGCATAGCGGAGAAAATGGAGGAATTGAACTCCATGATGTCGCCGGGCTTCGGATCGGTGCAGGGCGGGACGATCTCATCCCCGGTGGGGATGATGCCGACCACGGGCTTTGCCAGCACTTCGAGCTCGAGCACGCCGCCCGCGATCATGGCCCCGATGGCGGCGGGCGTGACCTCCATGAAGCTCGGCAGGATCATCTCGCCCGCGCAGACGTCCTCGCCGATCTGGCGGATGTGCTGCCAGGGCGCGGCGGGCGTGTGGATGGTGACGCTGCCGTCGTCGTTTTTAACGAGCTCCTCGACCATGATGACCGCGTCGCAGCCCTCGGGGATCGGGTCGCCCGTGTCCACGACGGTGAACTGCGCATCAGAGAGCGTGACGGGCGTGGTGTCCGTCGCGCCGAAGCTGTCGCGGGCGCAGAGGGCGACGCCGTCCATCGCGCTGCATGCGTAATGCGGGGCGTTGATGTGGGCATAGACCGCCTTCGCCGTAACGCGCCCGTACGCGTCCTGCACGCGGATGCGCTCGGTACGGGCGGCAAAACCCTGCTCCGCCAGTGTCCGCAGGTAATCCTTCCTCGCCTGCTCGAGAGGTACGTTTGTCAAATAGGTGAAGGCCATGTTCTGTTCTCCTCAATTCCAAAATACTTCCACTTCCGCGCCCTTGGGCAGGCCCTCGCAGTCGCGGTCGATCACGAGATAAGCGTCCGCACCGGCAAGCTGCGTGATGAGCCCGGACTTGGAGCGGATCGGCTCTGCGACAAGGCGGCCGTCCTTCTCTTCCAGCCGGCAGGCGTTGAGCTGCATGCGGCCGTGGTTGGCGTTGAGGCTTTCCGAAAGCACCGCACGCACCGGGTATTCCCGTCTTGATCTGCCTTCCAGTCTGGCCAGCAGCGGCAGCACAAAGAGCTTTGCCACGAAGTACGCCGCGACCGGGTGGCCGGGCAGGCCGATCAGGGGCTTGTTGCCCGCGTTGCCGAGGATCGTCGGCTTGCCGGGCTTGACGGCGATGCCGTGCAGAAGAAGCTCACCCAGCTCGCCGAGGATGCGGCAGGCGGCGTCCTTGACGCCCGCGCTGCTGCCGCCCGAGAGGATCACCGCGTCGCAGTCCTCCGCCGCGGCCCTGGTCTTCTCCCACAGCAGCTTTTCATCGTCCACGGCGATGCCGTAATCGACCGCTTCCGCGCCGTAGTCGCGCAACAGCGCCGCAAGCATCGGGCCGTTGACGTCCCGCACCTGTCCGGGACCGGGCTTTTGATCGGCGGGCACCAGCTCGTCCCCCGTGGAGATCACGCCCACGCGCAGGCGCGGCCGCACCGGCACCTCCGTTTTCCCGACGGCGGCCAGCGCGCCGATGTCCTGCGCCTTGAGCACACGCCCCGCTTTCAGGATGGTCTTGCCGGGGAACACGTCGTCCCCGCGGAAGATCAGGTTCATGCCGGGGGCGCCGGGCTTGAGGACGCCGATGGTGCCGTCGCCGTAGTCCTCGGTATACTCGAGCATGACCGCGCAGTCGCAGCCCGCCGGGATCGCGCCGCCGGTCGGCACGTAGACGCAGGAATCCCGCGGCACTTTGATCGCCGCGCCCTCGCCCATCTTGACCTCTCCGACGAGGTTCAGGATCGCGGGAATCGCGTCCGAGCAGGCGCTTCGGCAAGGGGAACGGTCTCCGTGCGGCCGAGGGGTTTGAATTTCGTTTCGATCAGCCGGAGGACCTCCTCCGGCGTTTTCACTTCCAGCATCGTTTATACCTCCGCCACGAGCTTGCCCAGATCGCGGTAGTCGTTCCCGGAGAAGGGCAGGATCTCCTTCTTGAAGGCTTCGGAGCGCAGGATCTCCAGCAGGGTCTCTCCCTCGTCTGTCTCCAGAAACTCCTTATGGACAGCCAAATCGAAGCGCTCCTGCATCAGAGGGATGAAGTCCAGCCCCTCGATCTGCCGGGAGATGCGCTCGGTCCCGACGGCGAGATCCGCCTCCCCCGCCGCGATCGCCGCGGCCATGGTCAGATGGGACTTCATTTCCTGCTCATAACCGGCGACCATGCGCTTGTCCAGACCCATCCGGTGCAGCTGCCCGTCCAACAGGACGCGCGCGCTCGACCCGGGGCGGCGGTTGAGGATCGAAATGTCCCGCCGGGCCAGATCGCGCCAGCCGCGGATCTCCTTGGGATTGCCGGAGGCCACGTAGAAGCCCTGCGTCCGATAAGAAATGTTGATCAGCACAGCCGGGATACCGGGCAGCAGCTTTTTCACAAAGGGCGCGTTGAAGCTCTTTTCCTCCGCGTCGTACAGATGACAGGCGGCGGCGTCCACACGTCCCTCGTAAAGGGCGAGAAGGCCCTCGAAGCTGTTGAGATAGACGCGCTGCGCGGAGACGTCCCGCTGATGCAGGAAGCTCGCAAGGATGTCCAGCACGACGTCCTGACCGGATATGATCAGTTGGCCTTTGTCCTCCCGCCTGGGATGCAGCAGCTCGCTCTGCAGCTCGACGCGCTTGACCGGCTGCAC
>CADCLH010000173.1 GCA_902802215.1 Oscillospiraceae bacterium | reverse complement strand
CAACAGCGACGGGAGCACCTACGAGGCCTTCTGGTGCCCGAACTGCGGCGCGGAGGTCTCCCTCGCCATGGAGTCCTGCCCGAACTGCGGCCTCGGCTTCTGAGGACGGGACTGTGACGGTTCTGTGACGGGAGCTGTGCTAAACTGCAGCCGTAAAGAAAGATCACCGAACGGAGGGAAAAACAATGGCACTTGATAAACAGGCCCTGAACGACGAGGTCATGGACCAGGTCAGCGGCGGCACGATCCTCCGCTACCGCGTCCAGCCCGGCGACAATCTGAACGCGATCGCGCAGAAGTACCACGTCAGCGTAGAGCAGCTGATGCAGTGGAACAAGATCAAGGACCCCAACGCGATCACCGTCAGCCAGCAGCTGAAGATCAAGTTCTGAGCGTCAGACCGGAAAAACAGCAAAAAACAGACGGGCTGTCGGCATTTTGCCGGCAGCTTGTCTGTTTTTTTCGGCAAAAACACTGGACTTTTTCCGGATTTGATGTATTATAATATAATTGACATAACACCTGGATGCATGAACCCGCTTACCAATCAACAGGAGGGACATTTCCATGAAACGAATGACAGCAATCCTTCTCGCCATTGTCATGGTGCTGGGCCTGTGCTGCGGCACGGCCTTCGCCGAGGCTCCCCGCCAGACCGACGAAGCGCGGGAGCAGGAGGCAGAGCTGCTCGCGAAGACGCTGGCGGCCGAGGTCACGACGGTCGACGCGGGCTTTCCCGACGCGGACCCGCCCGCGGCAGAACAGACCGACGGGGACGAGCCCGATTTGACCGGGATCATTGAAAACGCGCTTCCCACCGCCGGGATCGCTGAGAACGAGCCCGACGCCGAAGACGCGGACTTCGACCCGTTCGCCGACTGGAACAAGGGCGCCCCCGCGCTCAACGCGCTGATCGAGTACGTCGAGGCCGTCACGGACGAGGAGGGACCGGACTTTATCCCCGTGTCCGACCGCATCGCGGTCTTCGACATGGACGGCACGCTCTACGGCGAGCTGTTCCCGACCTATCTGGAATACTACCTGCTGGCCTGGCGCATCCTCAAGGACCCCTCCTTCGAGCCGGACGCCGAGATGCTGGAATTCGGGCGCATGCTGCGCGATCACGCGATGGACAAGTCCTTCCCCGACCATATGGATCTGCTGCACGCCAACCACGCGGCCAGCGCCTACGCGGGGCTTACGCTCAAGGAGTTTGCCGCCTTCGTCAACGAGCGCCTGATCCGGGACGTGGACGGCTTCGAGGGCATGACCTACGCCACCGCGTTCTATCAGCCCATGCTCGAGGTCATCGACTACCTCCAGGACAATGACTTCCGGGTCTACGTGTGCAGCGGCAGCGACCGCGCGATCTGCCGCGCGCTGCTCGAGGGCATGATCGACATCCCCTACGCCAACATCATCGGCATGGACGTCGTCTACGACGCGACCGGCCAGGGCGACACGGACGGTCTGGACTACGTGTTCAAGGCCGACGACGACGTGGTGCGCACCGACAGGCTCATTATCAAGAACCTCAAGATGAACAAGGTGCGGCAGATCATCCAGGATATCGGCCAGCAGCCGGTGCTCTCCTTCGGCAACTCCGGCGGCGACGTCAGCATGCACATGTTCACCATCAGCAACAACGCCTACCGCAGCGCCGCCTTCATGCTCATCGCCGACGACGAGACGCGCGATTACGGCAACGAGAAGAAGGTGCAGAGCCTCAAAAAGCAGTGGGAGGACTACGGGTTCAATGTGATCTCCATGAAGAACGATTTCCGCACCATTTACGGCGACAACGTCGTGAAGACCGGCAGTTTCCACTGGGCCGAGGAGCTGGCGGAGGACCGCGTCGCGGTGGAGCACTCGCCCGACTGGGTCTCTGCGCTGCCGCAGGCGCAGGAGGCGGAGCAGCTCTTCGTCGTGGCCGGGGTCGGAGAGACGACGGCGGCCGTCTCCCTGCATGAGAAGGACGACAGCGGCAGGTGGAGGCAGGTCATGACGACGCCCGGCTACATAGGCCGAAACGGCCTCGGCAAGCAGGCCGAGGGCGACGGCAAGACCCCTGTCGGGACCTTCACGTTCAACGCCGCGTTCGGCATTGCCGAGGACCCGGGCTGCGCCATCGCCTACCGTCAGGTCACCGGAGACGACTACTGGTCCGGAGACCAGCGCGAGGGCTATCACTACAACGAGCTGGTCAGCATCAAGGAGCTGCCCGACCTGAACACCGCGGACAGCGAGCATCTCGCGGACTATGACCCCGCGTATCGCTATGCCCTGAACCTCAGCTACAACGAGGAGGGGACGCCCGGACTCGGCTCGGCGATCTTCGTGCACTGCCTCCGGCCGGACCGGCCCTTTACCGAAGGCTGCGTGGCGATCCCGGCGGAGCAGATGCTCACGCTCATGCAGCACGTGCGCCCCGACTGCGTCGCGGTGATCGACTCGCTCGAGACGCTCAGCCCGGAGACCTGGGCGGACTGGGGTCTTATCCCGACGGAGACCGCCGCGGAGACAACAGCGCCCGCAGAGGAAGCCGAGCCCGAGGCCGCGCTCGAGCAGACGGACACGGCCAGACCGACGGACGAGGCCGGGCAGATAGACGAGACGGAGGCCCCGGCGTCGGAGATCTTCTCCGGCGAGGAGCTGACGGCCGCCGCCGCCCTGATCCAGAAGGAGTTCGACACCTGGGAGGGCTGCGAGCTGCACAGACTGGACTACGCGGGCGACGAGTGCTGCACGCGGGAAAATCTCAGATGGCTCAGCCGGATCAGCGGCGGATGCCGCTACACCCGGTGCGCGGAATTTTTGAGCGATTTCCGTTCCCCGGTCGAGGGCGGCGGCGCCTGGGAGCCGGACACGGAGTACACGAACTGGCAGTGGTGGCTCGGTCAGGGCAAAAACGGAGAGTGGGAGCTCGTCACCTGGGGCTATTGACTAAGCGGCGCGGGAGACTGTGATGAGAGCTGATTTCAAAAGCGGGACGACGGACCCGTCGGGGTTCGTCCTGCTGGCGGACTATGTGCCGCAGATCGTGCAGGAGATCCGCTATTACTCCACCTACAACTTCATCGGCGACCGGATCGACGGCTACGAGGAGCCCTGCGCTCTGCTGACGATCGAGGCGGCGCGCGCCCTGAAAGCCGTCAGCAGCGAGATGGTCGTTCAGGGCTA
>CADCLH010000172.1 GCA_902802215.1 Oscillospiraceae bacterium | reverse complement strand
GGAAGCCTTCTGCTTTCTGTAAACCTCTTCAAGGAATAATTCAGAGTCGCCTTTCTCGAAAAAAGCGTCAATCCGCTTCCCGGACATCGACCAGGATAGCTCCGGAGGTAGCTCGGTACTCCTCCAAGCCTTTATTGATGTTTCCGAATAGGATCATGCTTTCCTCCCGAACTCTCGTGCTGCCTCGACTCTGCCCTTGATGTGGAGCATGTGGGCATAGAAGTACTCGTCAGACACATGGGCGCCCTTTTTCCTCAGCAGCTTCTTCAGCGCCAGCACTGTCCTCCGTGACCAGTTAGATGTCGTAAAGAGGATCACATAGCCGACCTTTGTGGCGTCCAGCTTTTCAGCATATGATTCACAACCTAATATTAAGCCGACAGCCGACTCTTTTTCAAGAGCCGGCTGCCGTTATTTTACTCTTTTTTAAGGGGCTGCCTTTTGAGACAGCCCCTTTTTCTGAATGGATATGTTCAGCCCTTGACGGCGCCGGCGGCGACACCCTTGATGATGTGCTTCTGGCAAACCAGATAGAACACGATGACCGGGATGATGCCGAGGAGGATCAGCGCCATCGTCGCGCCCAGATCGACCGTGCCGTAGCTGCCCTTGAGGTACTGAATATGGATGGGGATGGTGCGGTATTCGTTGATGTCCAGCACGAGGTACGGGAGCAGGTAGTCGTTCCAGACCCACATGATCTCCAGGATGCCGACGGAGATCATCGTCGGCTTGAGCATGGGGAAGACCACCGTGAAGAAGGTGCGCACCGGGCCGCAGCCGTCGATGGCCGCGGCTTCCTCGATTTCCAGGGGAATTGATTTGACGAAGCCCACGAACATGAAGATCGAAAGGCCCGCGCCAAAGCCGAGGTATACGATGGGGATGGTCCAGGGGGTATTGAGCTGCAGGGAGTCCGCCGTCTTGGACAGCGTGAACATGACCATCTGGAAGGGGACGACCATGGAAAACACGCACAGGTAGTAGATCACCTTGCAGAAGAAGGAGTTGACCCGGGCGATGTACCAGGCGGCCATCAACAGCAGGATCAGCGCCGTGGAGGCCACGGTGATGAACACGCTGTACTTGACGCTGTTCCAGAAGGGATAGTTGCCGAAGGTCATGCCCTTGATGAAGTTGCTGAAGCCTGCCCACATCTCCCCGGTGGGGAGGGCGAAGGTATCGGTCTTGACATAGGTGTTGACCTTGAAGGAGTTGATGACCACCGTGAGGACCGGGAGCACATAGATGATGCAGATCACGGCCAGCACAATGGACAGGACCGTTTTCCGCCTGCGCTCGGCGTTGAGATCAGAGCTCATTACTGCTGCACCTCCCTCTTGCGGGTGAAGGCAAGCTGGGCAAGACCCAGGCCCGCCACCAGGATGAAGAAGAGCACGGCCTTGGCCTGCGCCACGCCCTTCGACGCGGAGTTGGAATTATAAAAGGTGTTGTAGATATTCAGCGCCATCATCTCGGTCGTCTTGATGGTGGAGCCGTCCGGCTGGATGATGAAGGGCTGGCCGCCCGTCAGGGCGAGGTTCTGGTCGAAGAGCTTGAAGCCGTTGGTCAGGCTCAGGAAGGTACAGATGGTGATGGAGGGCATGACGTTCGGGATCGTGACCCGGAAAAGCGTCTGCCAGCGGGAGGCGCCGTCGATCTTCGCAGCCTCCAGCATATCCTCCGGCACGGACTGGAGCCCGGCGATGTAGATGATCATGACATAGCCGATCTGCTGCCAGCACATGAGAATGATCAGTCCCCAGAAGCCGTAGCGCGTCTCCAGCAGGATGGACGTGCCGTAGCGGGAGAGGATGCCGTCAAAGATCATGGACCAGATATAGCCCAGCACGATACCGCCGATGAGGTTCGGCATGAAGAATACCGTGCGGTACAGGTTGGAGCCCTTGATGCCCTGGGTCAGCGCATAGGCCGCCGCAAAGCCGAGCACGTTGATGAGCACAAGGCTCGTCACGGCAAACAGCGCCGTATACCAGAAGGAGTGGCGGAAGCTTGCGTCGCTGAGGGCGGAGATATAGTTGCCGAAGCCGATAAAGGTGGCGTTTTTGATGAGCTTGAATTTGCAGAAGGAAAGGTAAATGCCCTGGATGAAGGGCCACACGAAACCGATGGCGAACGCGGCTGTGACCGGGCCGAGAAACAGCCAGAACCACCGGCGCAGGGGATTGCTGAATATGCCCGTTATGCGCTTTTTCAATACCTCATCTCCCTTTTGGTGCTATTTTCTCCATGAAATACGTTAATCAAGAAAACCACAGTTCCTGCGGTGCTTTCGGGGCAAAACGCTGTAAACACGTCTCATACGAAACCTCTGCGCGTCTTATGGCGCCAGGATCAAGCGATTCAAGGTTTTCATGAGGTTCCGGTATCATTCACACAAAAACCATGGACTGCGGTACGGAAACGGGGCGGACGTGTCTGTCCGCCCCAGCGATTATGATGTGCGTTTTACTGCGCGCGGAATCAGCCGTTGGCAGCCTTGTACTGGACAGCCCAGCCGTCAACAAACGCGGTCTTCACAAGCTCCCAGTTCGCGTCGGACTGGTCGGCGTTGTAGGCGTTGAGCGCGGAGACGAGCGCGGCGCGATAGTCGTCGACATTGGGCTGATAGTTGGTGGCCCAATCCATGACGTAGCAGCCGTCATCTGAATACTTCGCGGCAGCGGCTAGGAAGCCGTTGGCGGAGGTGGGGACATGCTTGTAGGGCAGAACGCCGAGCTGCTCGACCATGACGGCGGAAGCCTCGGGATCGGTGACGAGCCACACCATGAAGTCCATGGTGGCCTGCTTGTCGGCGTCAGAAACGGTGTCGTTGATGGCCCAGCAGTTCTCGGTGCCGCAGTTCAGACCGGCCTTTTCCTCGCCCTCAACACCGCAGTAGTAGGGGATCATGGTGGCGTTGGGAACGTCGGCGGAGACAGCCGCGTACTCCCAGGAGCCGTTGACAAAGAAGGCTGCCTTGCCGGTCTTGAACTCGTTCTCGGCATCGTGGCCGCCGGTGGCGAGATCCTTCGGATCGGTCAGGCTGTTGTTGATGCAAAGGTCATACAGGTTCTTGAAGTTGCCGATGTAAGCGCCGGTGAGGGAGGCGGGGCACTCGGTCCAGCCGCCGGCGTCGCGCTCTTCATAGAAGTACTCGAGGTTGGCCATGTGGCCGGTGAAACGCCAGGAGGAGGAGCCGTCCATGTCGGAGGAGGAGAAGGCGTCGAAGCCCAGCTCTGCGGCGCGGGCGTGGATATCCTCGGCAACGGCCTTCAGACCGTCAAAGTTCTTGATCTCGTCCATGCTGTGGCCGGCCTTCTCGATGAGGTCGGGGTTGACGATGATGCCATAGCACTCGTAGCAGTAGCCGATGGAGACCAGACGGCCGTCCGCGTCATAGAGGTTGTAGGCGTCGGTGCTCAGCTCTTCGGCGATGGGGGTGCCGGTCAGATCCATGGCAAACTCGCCCCACTCCTTGACGCCGGCCTGGTTGCCGATGACGAAGAGGGTGGGCGCGGAGCTCTTGTCCATCTCGGAGGTGAGCGTCTGGCTGTAGCTGCCGGAGGCGGCGGTGACGACCTTCACGGGCACGCCGGTCTGCTCGGTGTATTTCGCGGCCAGGGCCTGTGCGGCCTCGTCAAGCTCGGGCTTGAAGTTCAGCCAGTACACGGAACCGGAGGCCGCGGAGGCGGACGTTGCGCCCAGCGCGACGATCATGGTCAGCACAAGAAGGATTGCCAACAGTTTTTTCATAGTGGATTCCTCGCTTTTCATAAGATTTTGCGGTCGGGTTATCCCCGGCTTCTTGATTGATTCTACCATTTTGACATGCCAAAATCAATCATTTTTGTCTGTTCCGACGAATCTGGGCGATTTGTACGAAGTTTAATCAAAATTCTTGTAGCATTTTACCAATTGACAAAAGCACACGGCTTTACTTATGCAAAAAAGTTTTCCGAATCGTAACAATTACACAAAAGCTTGGGCACCGGCCCGGTCAGGGACGCAAGCTGTTGTGGACAAGGGGAGCGGGCATCTCAGACCTGCATGCGGCCCGGCGGAGGCGGAGGAGACTTTTTGCGGTTGCTTTTTCTTTGCCCAGCCGTTATAATAAATGAAGAAACTATTCAGTCTTGGCCTTATTCAATGGCGAAAACATCCGTTCTGTGTCATTGCATCGCTGTTTTGTTGTTTCGCTTGTACAAAGGAGAGACGGATTCCCACGCCAGTGTTGCGACACTGGCTCGGAATGACAGGGGTGGACTGAATAGTTAATAAATGAAGATAAATTATCGTAAATACACAGAGGATCTGTCGTTTGGAGTTCGTTCTATGAATATGATCAAAAAGAAAAAGATTCTTACTGTTTTCATAATCGCCTTTATGGCACTCATGCTGTGTGCCTGCTCGAAGCTCAAAAACACGCTGCCCCCGCTGCCGACGCCCAGGACCGAAACACCGGCGCCCACCGTGGATATCTTCTCACAGCCGGCAGTGACGGCGGATGTCTTCGCACCCGCGCCGACGACGGATCCCATGCCCGCCCCGACTGCGGAGCTTCCCGCGCAGATGCCCGTGCCGCCTGTCATGACCCCCGCGCCCACGCCCGTCCCGACTCCGGAGCCGACGCCCGAGCCCCCGCGTGAGGACCCCAATACGCCCCATCTTTTCATCGAAAACGAGACGCTCCCGCAGAGCATGCCGCGCTACGGCGTGGCGGATCTCTACGGCGACATCTATACCGACAAGGGCGTGATCGCCATGGTCACCGGGCGCATTTTCAGCAACGACTCCGGCGAGGATGTGCAGATCTGCAATTTTTATCCCTATACCAACACCTTCAGCCTCGCGGGCACGGTCAACGCCCAGCTCATCTTCGGCGTGCTGGAGCCCGGCTCCTATACCTACATCGTCAGCGCCATCGCCGAGAATGAGAGCTATTCGAGCGGCAGCGTGGTGCTGATCGAGCACGGCTTCCAGATCTATTACGATTGATACAGACAGCGCGGAGAAATCCGCGCTGTTTTCTTGTACTTGACAAATACCCCACGGGGGTATATACTGCAATGCGAACAGAGGTGATACACATGGAAGAGAAAACATGCTGCTGTCATAAAACAAAGGAGCGCTCGGAGGACGAGCGCAGAAAGCTTTTTAACCGCCTCAACCGCATCGAGGGGCAGATCCGCGGCATCAAGGGCATGCTGGAGCGGGACGCTTACTGTCCCGATATCCTGGCCCAGGCGGCGGCGGCCAACGCGGCGCTGAACGCTTTCAGCCGTGAGCTTTTGTCAAATCATATCCGTTCCTGCGTGGTAAACGACGTGCGCGCGGGGAATGATGAGATCGTGGACGAGCTGCTGGACACGCTCCAGAAGCTCATGAAGTGAGGAGGCGCGCATGAAACAGTATACCGTCACCGGCATGAGCTGCGCGGCCTGCCAGGCCCGGGTGGAGAAGGCCGTCTCCGCCGTCCCGGGGGTGGAGAGCTGCGCCGTGAGCCTTTTGACAAATTCCATGGGCGTCGAGGGCAGCGCGGACGAGCGCAGCGTCATCGCCGCGGTCGAGGCCGCGGGCTACGGCGCAAGCCCCAAGGGGGCGGCGGAGAGCGCGCCCGCGGCGGCGGAGGACGCCCTGCGCGACCGGGACACCCCGGTGCTCCGAAGACGGCTTCTCGCGTCGCTCGGCTTTCTGATTGTTTTAATGTATATCTCCATGGGCCACGGCATGTGGGGCTGGCCCCTGCCCGCCTTCTTTGACGGGAACCACGTCGCCATGGGCCTTGCCGAGCTGCTCCTTGCCGTCATCGTCATGGTCATCAACCAGAAGTTTTTTGTCAGCGGCTTTCGCGGCCTTCTCCACCGCGCGCCCAACATGGACACGCTCGTGGCCCTCGGCTCCGGCGCGTCCTTTGTCTACAGTACCTACGCCCTCTTCCGCATGACCGGGGCGCAGCTCGCGGGCGGATCTGAGGCCGCCATGCCCTGGATGCACGAGCTGTACTTTGAGTCCGCCGCCATGATCCTCACGCTCATCACGGTGGGCAAGATGCTGGAGGCGAGATCCAAGGGCAAGACCACGGACGCCCTGCGGGGTCTCATGAAGCTCGCCCCGAAGACGGCGACGCTTGTGATAGACGGGGCGGAGAAGACCGTCCCCATCGAGACGGTGAAGCGGGGGGACGTGTTCGTCGTCCGCCCGGGGGAGAATATCCCGACCGACGGCCTCATCCTCGAGGGCAGCAGCGCCGTGGATGAGTCGGCCCTCACCGGGGAGAGCATCCCCGTGGACAAGGGGCCGGGGGACACGGTCTCCGCCGCGACGGTCAACCAGGCGGGCTTCATCCGCTGCGAGGCGACCCGC
>CADCLH010000171.1 GCA_902802215.1 Oscillospiraceae bacterium | reverse complement strand
AGCTCGCCGTTTTCCGCGTCGACGGTGATGGTGCTCTCGGGCGCGAGCTCGCCGGAGAGGATGCGCTTAGCGATCAGCGTCTCGACGCTGCTTTGCAGGTAGCGGCGCAGCGGCCGCGCGCCGTAGAGCGGATCGTAGCCGCGCTCGATGATGAGCGCCTTGGCAGCGGGCGTGAGCTCCAGCGAAAGCGAGCGCTCGGCCAGACGCTTCCGCAGGGAGGCCACCATGATCTCGATGATGCCGTCAAGATTGTCCTTCGTCAGCGGTTTGAAGAGGATGGTCTCGTCCAGACGGTTGAGGAATTCCGGCCGGAAGGCGCGGCGCAGCTCCTGGAAGACCGCCGCCTGCGCGGCCTCGGAAATCGTGCCGTCGGGCTCGATGCCGTCGAGCAGGTACTGGCTGCCGAGGTTCGAGGTCAGGATGATGATCGTGTTCTTGAAGTCCACGGTCCGGCCCTGCGAGTCGGTGATGCGGCCGTCGTCGAGGATTTGCAGCAGGATGTTGAACACGTCCGGGTGCGCCTTCTCGATCTCGTCAAACAGCACCACGCTGTAGGGCTTGCGCCGCACGGCCTCGGTGAGCTGGCCGCCCTCGTCGTAGCCGACATAGCCCGGAGGCGCGCCGATCAGACGCGAGACCGAGAACTTCTCCATGTACTCGGTCATGTCGATGCGCACGATGTTGTGCTCGTCGTCAAACAGGCACTGGGCCAGCGACTTGGCAAGCTCCGTCTTGCCCACGCCCGTCGGGCCGAGGAAGAGGAAGGAGCCGACCGGCCGGTTCGGGTCGGAGATCCCGGCCCGCGAGCGCAGGATGGCCTCGCTGACCTTTTGCACGGCCTCGTCCTGACCGACGACCCGCTCGTGCAGCGCGTCGTCCAGATGCAGCAGCTTCTCGCGCTCGCTCTCCAGAAGCCGCGAGACCGGGATGCCGGTCCACTTGGCGACGATGCCGGAGATGTCGTCCTCGGTGACGGAGTCGTTGACCAGCGTGTTCTCGCGGCCCTCCGCCGCCCGGCGCTCCGCGTCCGCGATTTTGCGCTCCAGCTCCGGCAGGTCCTGATATTGCAGCTTCGCCGCCGTCTCGTAGTCGTAGCGGCGCTGCGCGTTCTCCAGCTCGAAGTGCAGGCGCTCGCGCTCCTGCTTGAGCTCGCTCAGCTCGTTGACGGCCTCCTTCTCGCTCTCGAGCCGCGCGCTCATCCCGCGCTCGGTCTCCTTGAGGTTCTCCATCTCCTCGCGCAGCTTCTGCAGGCGGTCCTGACTGAGCTTGTCGCTCTCCTTGTTGAGCGCGCGCTCCTCGATCTCAAGCTGTGTGATCTTGCGGCGGATGTCGTCCAGCGCCGCGGGCACGGAGTCCATCTCCGTGCGGATCATGGCGCAGGCCTCGTCCACGAGGTCGATGGCCTTGTCCGGCAGGAAGCGGTCGGTGATGTAGCGGTGCGAGAGCGTCGCCGCCGCGACCAGCGCGTTGTCGTGGATGGTCACATGGTGGAAGTTCTCGTAGCGCTCCTTCAGGCCGCGGAGGATCGAGATCGTGTCCTCGACCGTCGGCTCGTCCACCTGCACCGGCTGGAAGCGGCGCTCGAGCGCCGCGTCCTTTTCAATGTATTTGCGGTATTCGTCGAGCGTGGTCGCGCCGATGCAGTGCAGCTCGCCCCGCGCCAGCATGGGCTTTAACAGGTTGCCCGCATCCATGCTGCCCTCGGTCTTGCCCGCGCCGACGATGGTGTGCAGCTCGTCAATGAACAGGATGATCCCGCCCTCGGACTTCTTGATCTCCTCGAGCACGGCCTTCAGCCGCTCCTCAAACTCGCCCCGGTACTTCGCGCCCGCGATCAGCGCGCCCATGTCCAGCGAGAACACCGTCTTGTCCTTCAAGCCCTCGGGCACGTCGCCCGTGGCGATGCGCTGGGCCAGACCCTCGGCGATGGCGGTCTTGCCGACGCCCGGCTCGCCGATCAGGACGGGGTTGTTCTTGGTCTTGCGCGAGAGGATGCGGATGACGTTCCGGATCTCCGTGTCGCGCCCGATCACGGGGTCGAGCTCGTTCTCGCGGGCGCGCTTGACCAGGTCGGTGCCGTACTTCGTCAGCGCGTCGTAGGTGCTCTCGGGGTTGTCGGAGGTCACGGGGCCGGATTTGATCTTGCTCAGCTCCGTCGAAAAGCCCGCCTTGGTGATCCCGTGGTCCGAGAGGATGCGCTTGACCGCCGGCGTCGCCGAGGCGAAAATGCCGATCATCAGGTGCTCGACCGAGATGTACTCGTCGCCCATGGATTTGGCCGCCTTCGCGGCCGCGTTGATCGCGCGGCTCGTCTCGTTGGAGGCGTAGACCTGGGGCTGGCCGCCCACCTTCGGCAGCTGGGAGATCGCGGTGTCCAGCTCCGAGAGGATACGGTTGCTGTCTGCGCCCAGACGCTTGAAGATCGTCTGGATCGTGCCGCCGTCCTGATCCACCAGCGCGTAGAGCAGATGCTCGGGCGTGATGTAGTTGTTGCTGTTCTCCTGCGCCATGGCCTCCGCCGTTTGCAGGGCCTTGATGGAATTTTGCGTGTAGTTGTATTCGTTCATGTTTATCCCTCTTTTCAGGGTCAATTTACATTAAATATGCACGGGGGCGTTTTTCATCTGCGAGAAGTAGGCCGCCTCCACGCCGTGCGCGTCGAGACGCCCCGCCAGCCACGCCTTCATCAGCTTGTCGAAGAGCTTGATGTACTCCGACAGCGCCGAGGCCAGCTCGTCCGTCGTGCAGTCCCGGTCGGGCGCGGCGAGCGAGCGCACGAACTTGCCGTCGTACAGGGCGTATTCGAGCTGCGCGCCGGTCAGCGGTCTCAGATGCGCATCCTCGATCTGCTTCCAGAGACGGAAGAACTCCGTCATCGCCTCGATCAGCGCCATCGACTGCGTGCGGAACACCACCGACAGCTGGCCGATCGTCTCTCCGCCGCCGCGCGTCAGCTCCACCTCGTACTTGACCGTCGGCCGGTACTTGTACTCCAGCGAGCTCTTGAGCGACATCGAAAGGCTGTTCGGCGCAAAGAAGGGCACCAGCTCCCGCGAGGGCTGCATCAGCGCCTCGATCGCCGACAGCACGTCGTTGATGCGGCGCTCGGGCGTGGTGTAGTTGACGTATTCGGCGAGGATCTGGTTGATCAGCGCCGAGCGGTTCGTCCCCATGCGGTGGGCGCA
>CADCLH010000170.1 GCA_902802215.1 Oscillospiraceae bacterium | reverse complement strand
GAGGAGATCCGCAGCGCTTTACGGCGCGTACAGGCGGATTTTGAGGAATACTGATCTATGGATAAAAGCTTTGCCATGATCTCGCTCGGCTGCGCCAAGAATCTGGTCAACACCGAGCAGATGCTCTATCTGATGGACGAGGCGGGCTACACGCTCGTGCCCGAGCCGGACGGCGCCGACCTCGCCGTCGTCAACACCTGCGGCTTCATCGACGCCGCCAAGAGCGAGGCCATCGACGTCATCCTCGAGATGGCCGAGCTCAAGAAGGCCGGGCGTCTCGGCGGGCTGATCGTGACCGGCTGTCTGGCCGAGCGCTACAAGGACTCGATCCTCGACGAGCTGCCGGAGATCGACGCCGTGCTGGGCGTGGGCAGCTTCAAGGACATCGTGCGGGCCGCCGACGCCGTGCTGGCCGGGCGATGTACCAGTCTGTTCGGCGATCAGAGCGCGCCGGTGGACGAGATCCCGCGCGTCGTCACGACCGGGCCGGGCTGGGCCTGGCTGCGCATCGCCGAGGGCTGCAACAACTTCTGCGCCTTCTGCGCCATCCCCTTCATCCGCGGCCGCTACCGCTCGCGGAGCATGGAGAACATCCTCGAGGAGGCGCGCGACCTCGCCGCCCACGGGGCGAAGGAGCTCATCGTCATCGCCCAGGACATCACCCGCTACGGGACCGACCTGTACGGCAGGCGCTGTCTGGCCGAGCTCTGCCGCCGCCTCTCCGGGATCGAGGGCGTGGAGTGGATACGTCTGCACTATCTCTATGTCGACCAGTTCGACGACGAGCTGATCGATGAGATCGCAAATAACCCGAAGATCGTCAAGTATCTGGACATCCCCATCCAGCACATCAACGACGGCATCCTCCGGCGCATGAACCGCCGCGGCACGGGCGCGGACATCCGCCGCCTGTTCAAAACGCTGCGGGAGCGCGTGCCGGGTCTGGTGCTGCGCACCAGCCTCATCACGGGTCTCCCCGGCGAGGGCGAGGCCGAGTTTGAGGAGCTGTGCGGCTTTCTCCGCGAGGCAAGGCTCGAGCGCGTCGGGGTCTTCCCCTTCTCCCCGGAGGAGGGCACGCCGGCGGCGTCCATGGAGCATGTCGGCGAGGAGGAGGCGCAGCGCCGGGCCGAGCTCGTGCTCGAATTGCAGGCGCCGATCATGGAGGACTTCTGCCGGAGCCTCGTGGGGAAAACGCTGGACGTGCTGTGCGAGGGCTTCGACGGGGACGCCGGCCTGAACTGCGGCCGATGTTACGCGGACTCGCCCGACATCGACGGGCAGGTATACTTCACGGGGAGCTGTGACCCGGGCGTGATCGTCCCCGTGTTCATTGAACGCACCGAGGACGGGCTGCTCTACGGACGCCGGGAGGAGGCGAGGACATGCTGAAAACCACCGCCAACAAAATCACGCTGCTGCGCATTGCGATGATCCCGATCTTCCTCGTGCTGGCCTATCTGGAGCTGCGCTGGGTCGCGCTCGCGGTGTTCATCATCGCCAGCCTCACCGACCTGCTCGACGGCTATATCGCCCGCCACTGTCACCAGATCACCAACTTCGGCAAGTTCATGGACCCGCTGGCCGACAAGATGCTGGTCCTTTCCGCGATGTGCTTCTTCGTCGAGAAGGGGCAGATGCCCGGCTGGGCGCTCGCCATCGTGCTGCTGCGCGAGTTCGCGGTCTCCGGCCTGCGTCTGGTCGCCGCGGAGAAGAACCGCGTCATCGCCGCCGCCTGGTCCGGCAAGTTCAAGACCACCTGTACGATGGTGGGCCTGTGCTTCATGCTGGTCTTCGGGAAGTACGCGTGGATGAACATTTTTGTCACCGCCGTGATCCTGATCACCACCGTATACTCCGGGATCGAATACTTTACAAAAAACATGGACGTCTTCAAGGACGCCGACTAAGCTTCGTTGAAATGCAAGCATTTCAACGAGATTTACAGCCTGCTGCATGCGACGCGAAGCTAGTCCTTCAGGGCACTCGCTTGCGGGGGGACGCTCGCACACTTGCAGGCCGAGAAGTGTTTTTTGCGAGGTACACGCCCCCGCAAAAAACGATTTCAAATTCTTTTCGCTTTCGCGAAAAATGATAAGGGAGAGTATCATGTATCTTTATAATTCTGCTTCGAGAAAAAAGGAGCTCTTTGTCCCCAACCACCCCGACATCGTCAAGATGTACACCTGCGGCCCCACGGTCTACCACTACGCCCACATCGGCAACCTCCGCTCCTACATCATGGAGGACGTGCTGGAGAAGTATCTGCGCTATCTGGGCTACAACGTCAAGCGCGTCATGAACATCACCGACGTCGGCCACCTGACCTCCGACGCCGACGAGGGCGAGGACAAGATGCTCAAGGGCGCCCGGCGCGAGCACAAGACCGTGCTGGAGATCGCGAAGTTCTACACCGACGCGTTCTTTGACGACTGCGCCAAGCTCAACATCAAGACCCCCGACGTCGTCGAGCCCGCCACCAACTGCATCGACGACTATATCCGGATCATCACGAAGCTCATGGACACCGGCTACGCCTACTTTGCCGGCGGCAACGTGTACTTCGACACCTCGAAGCTCGAGCGCTACTACATCTTCAACGACTTCAAGGAGGACGACCTGAACGTCGGCGTGCGCGAGGGCGTCGAGGAGGACACAAACAAGCGCAACCGGAACGACTTCGTTCTGTGGTTCACCAAGTCCAAATTCGAGGATCAGGCCCTCAAATGGGACTCCCCCTGGGGCGTCGGCTATCCCGGCTGGCACATCGAGTGCTCGGGCATTTCGATGAAGCACCTAGGCGAGGATCTGGACATCCACTGCGGCGGCATCGACAACGCCTTCCCCCACCACACCAACGAAATCGCCCAGTCTGAGTCCTATCTGGGCCATCATTGGTGCAACTGGTGGATGCATGTCCTCCACCTGAACACCAAGGACGGCAAGATGAGCAAATCCAGCGGCGAGTTCCTGACCGTCTCCGTGCTCGAGAAGAACGGCTTCGATCCCCTCGCCTACCGCTTCTTCTGCCTGCAAAGCCACTACCGCAAGATCCTGGTCTTCTCCGAGGAAAACCTGAAGAACGCGCAGGGCGCCTACAACAAGCTGATCGCCCGCATTGCCGCGCTCAGGCCGGAGGACGGCCCGGTCGACGAGGCCGCCTTCGCCGCGCTGAAGGAGAAGTTCTGCGCCGCCATGGACAACGACCTGAACACCTCCCTCGCCGTGACCGCGGTCTACGACGTGCTCAAGGCCCAGACCAACGACGCCACGAAGCTCGCCGCTCTGGCCGACTT
>CADCLH010000169.1 GCA_902802215.1 Oscillospiraceae bacterium | reverse complement strand
TTGGTGGAGATAAGCGGGATCGAACCGCTGACCTCTTGAATGCCATTCAAGCGCTCTCCCAGCTGAGCTATACCCCCGTGAGCAAGGTGTATCTTAGCAGAAGCAGGGAGAAAAGTCAAGGCTTTTTTTCGCCAAATCTTTGGGAAAAGCCTCCGGACCGGCAGCGGCCGCCGGCGCCGCCCGTCGAGAGCATAGACGGAGGCCGGGCGCACAGAGCGGAAACGCCGAAAAAGGGAGCCCGGACGGGCTCCCTTTTCCATTTACGCCTCGCTGACCGACACGATGCCGGGCATCTTTGACAGCTGCTCCATCAGCTCATAGGGCTTGAGCGAGCCGCGGAGGACGATCGTGGCCTCGTAGGCGGCGTAGCCGTCCTCCAGCGTCTGGATCTGGAGATTGCGGATGCTCATGCGTTTGTCCTTGCAGTATCGCATTGTCGCGGTGAGCGCGTCCTTGTCGTTGTACAGCAGATCCAGCGCGAACTCCGGCCGGGGCCGGATGCGCGCGCCGAGCTTTGCGAGCGTGGATTCGGTCAGCAGCACCAGCGCCGTGCCGAGCAGGGCGCCCTCATAGAAGCCGCTGCCTGCCGCAAGGCCGACGATACCGGTGGTCCAGAGTCCGGCGGCGGTGGTCAGGCCCTTGATGCTCATCTTCTTCGTCACGATGATGGTGCCGGCGCCGATGAAGCCGAGGCCGGTGATGACCTGGCCGCCGAGACGGGTCACGTCGGTGGGAAGCTTCAGGACGAGATAGATGAAATGGGCGGTCACGGCGGCGACGGCGCCGCCGAGGCAGACCAGAATGTGCGTGCGGAAACCGGCGGGACGGTTTTTCATACTGCGCTCGATGCCGATCGCGGCGCCGCAGAGCGTCGCCGTCAGCAGGCGGAGCAGAACGGAGAGGTAGTCCATGCCGCGCACGGGATCAAAGAAACTCAGCATATCCGGACCCCCTTTACGAAATCAGCTCCTGCACGGAGCGCACGCAGCCGAGCTCCGCCACGGCGCTGAGCATGCCGGAGTGGGAGCTGTTGGAGCGGCTCATTTGCAGGATGAAGATGGCAGAGGCGGGCGATTTGGTGCGCTCGACGTCGATCTCATAGATCTGCGCATGCTGCGCCTCGATGGCCTCGGTAATGACGCTGACGTCCTCGACGTCGTTCATCTCGACGTTCAGCGTGATGTTGCGCAGGCGGCGCTTGAACAGGATCTCGAGCGGAGACATGACGTTGAGCACCAGAACGGTCAGCAGCAGCACGGTGAGCACGCACTCGTAAAAGCCCGCGCCGGCGGCGAGACTCATACAGACAGTGGCGAACAGGCCGGTGGCGGTGGTGAGGCCCTTGACCTGCTGGTGCGCGACCTTGAGGATGGTGCCCGCGCCGAGAAAGCCGATGCCGGTGACCGCCTGCGCGGCCAGACGCGAGGCGTCGAACTTCTCTCCGACGACGGCGACCGTCTCCGCCCAGGCGGAGTGGAGCATCTGATACTCATACAGCGTGATGGCGATGCTCAGCGCGGCGCCGAGACTGATGAGCATATAGGTGCGAAGGCCTGCCGCGCAGTTCTTTTTCGAGCGCCCGTAGCCGATCACGCCGCCGCTGGCGAGGGCGAGCAGCAGGCGCAGCACGAGAGAGCCGAAGGTGAACTGCCGCAGGGGATCAAAGAAAGGGAGCATGACGTGCAGCGTCCCTCCTTTCCGAGCAGTAGGTCCTTGCTGTCTTCCATTATTTAGAGAAACAGGCCCGAAATCAAGGGCGCAAAACGCACTTGTGTTTTCGACGCTTTCCGCTTACAATACAGAAAGATAAGAACAAACGGAGGACGACCCATGAAGCTGCTGCTGATCCGCCACGGAGAGCCGGACTACGCCACCGACACGCTGACCGAAACCGGCGCGCGCGAGGCGCGGCATCTGGCCGGACGCATCGCCCCGATGGACGTGCGCGCCTACTATGTTTCCCCGCTGGGACGTGCGCGGCAGACCGCCGCGGCCACGCTGGAGGCGGCCGGGAGAGAGGCGACGGTGCTCGACTGGCTGCGCGAGTTCGACATACCGGTCGAACGTCCGGACGTCAAGGGCACGAGTCCGATCGCCTGGGACTGGCTCCCGCAGGACTGGCTGCGGGACGAGCGTTTTTTGCAGCCGGAGGCCTGGCGAGAGAATGAGATTTTCCGCCGCGCCCATGTCGGGGAGGCCTACGACGCCGTGACGGGGGCCTTCGACGCGCTGCTCGCCCGGTACGGCTACGAGCGCGAGGGGCGCTTCTATCGGGTGAAAGAGCCCAACACCGACACGCTGGTCTTTTTCTGCCATCTGGGCGTGAGCTGCGTGCTGATGAGCCATCTGTTCAACTGCTCGCCGATGCAGCTCTGGCAGAACATCGCCATGGCGCCCTCCTCGGTCACGACCCTGGTCACCGAGGAGCGCCGCGCGGGGATCGCCGTCTTCCGCGCGAGCGCAATCGGGGACGTCTCCCACCTCTACGCCGCGGGGCAGGAGCCCTCCTTTGCCGCGCGCTTCTGCGAGGTCCACGGCGACGGCATGCGCGAGGACTGAAAGGGCAAGGAACGAAGTGAACGGAAAACGGAGAATCAGGCGATGGTGAAGAAAAACTACAATCTGGGGATTGCGCTGGGCAAGATGCTGATGTGTTTCGTGGTCGTGCAGGCCCATTTCTGGGACAAGAGCGGTCCGCCGCCCGTGCTGACGATCATCTCTTCACTTCAGGCTTTTGCGGTGCCGTTTTTTATGGTGATCTCCTTCTTCCTCAGCGAGAAGAGCTTTGAGCGCCGTGATCCCGTCAGAAACAGGCGGCGGATGCGAAAGCTCATCTTTATCCAGGTCGCCTGGGCGGTTCTGTACTGGCTCGTCTACGTCCTGTATCTGCTTCTGGTGGAGAAGAACCCCGGCGGCCTCCCCGACAGCGTGAAGCTTCTGCTCTGGCAAATCTTCACCGGCCACAGCCCCAAGCTCAATTCGACCATGTGGTTTCAGACTGACCTGATCGTGTTGACGGCGCTGGTTATCCTGCTGTTCAGCCGCCATTCCGACCGCGGCGCGCTCGGGATCATGGCCGTGCTTGCCGGAGCCTGCCTGATCTTCCAGTATTCCGGCCTCAATGAAGCCCTGTTTCTCCCGCTGCGCTACGAGCTGCGTTACCCGATCGGCCGATTCTTTGAGGTCCTTCCGATGGCCTTTGCCGGTCTGTGGATCGCCCGCAGCGATGCGGTCGGGCGCATGGGACGGGCTGCGCCCCTGATCTGCATCGCGGCGTTCGCGGCGCTCCGCTTCCTCCCGCTG
>CADCLH010000168.1 GCA_902802215.1 Oscillospiraceae bacterium | reverse complement strand
GGCTCCTCGTCGACGTCGACCTTGCAGATCTTCACGCTGCCGCCGAGTTCCGCATCCAGCTTCTCGAGGATAGGGGCCTGCATCCGGCAGGGCCCGCACCAGGTGGCCCAGAAATCGACCAGAACGAGCCCCTCGCTCGTGACGGCGTCAAAATCGACCTTGGAAAGATGAGAAACAGCCATGATCATTCTCCTTTTTTCTGTATATACTCGCAGGCCGAGAGCGCGGCGATATTGCCCTCGCCCGCGGCCTTGGCAAGCTGATAGGGTTTGCCGGTGCAGTCGCCGGCGGCGAAAATGCCGGGGATCGAGGTCGCCATCGAGCGGTCGACCGCAATGCCGTTTTTGTCCCGCTCCAGCCCCTCGGCGAGTTTGGAGACGGAGATCGAGTCCTTGATGATGAACACCGCGTCGACCTTGTAGTCCACCCCGCCCGCGGTGAGCGTGTCGACCTTCATCCCGCCGGAGATCGCAAAGCGCATCGGCTCGGCAAAATGCAGCACCTCCGAGCAGATCTCCCGCAGGAAGGCCGCGTCCTCGTACGCCTCTTTGCTGTTTCCGATGAGGGCGACCTTCTTCCCCTTGTAAAGCATCCCGTCGCAGGTCGCGCAGTAGCTGACGCCGCGGCCCAGAAACTCGCCCTCGCCGGGGTAGAGGGCTTCGCGCGTGATGCCGAGGGCGAGGATCACGCTCCGCGCCTCGTAAAAATCGTTCCCCACGGCCACGCCGAAGCTGCCGCCGAGGTTCATCACGCTCAGCGCGCGCCCGCGGATCAGCTCGGCGCCGCAGCCCTCGAGCTGTTTTTGCAGCAGCTCGGAGAACGCTTTGCCGTCGAGCTCCACGCCCGGATAGTTGGTGATCTTTTCCGCCTTGTAGAGGCTCTGCGACTCCATGCTGCCGGAGACGACCGCCACGCTCTTGCCGCGGTTGCGGGCGGTCAGCGCGGCCGAGACCGCCGCGATCCCCCCGCCGATGATCAAGATATCAAACATATGCTCCACCTGCCGTTGCCTGAGTATTGTCTGCGTTTTTAATTAGTTTAACACATTTTCCGGCTTTTGGCTAGAGGCTGATCGTTGCAAAGATATCTCCCGCCGAAGCCATTTTCACGTCCTTTCCGCGCTTTTTTTGCGGATCGGGCAAGATGTTGTTGTTTTTTCGTGATCCATCATTTATAATACAAAAGTCTAATTGCATGGAATGCCGCCTTTTGTGCGGCGGAATGGAGAAAGAGATGGAAGACAACGCCAGAAATTTCATTGACGCTTTTATACAGGAGGACATCGGCCCCGGCGGTCAATTTGAGGGCATGACGGTGCACACCCGTTTCCCGCCCGAGCCGAACGGCTATCTGCACATCGGCCACTGCAAGGCCCTGACGATCGACTTCGGCACGGCCGAGCATTTCGGCGGCCTGTGCAACCTCCGCATGGACGACACCAACCCCGCCAAGGAGGACACCGAGTTCGTCGACGCGATCAAGGAGGACATCCACTGGCTGGGTTTCGACTGGGGCGACCGCTTCTACTACGGCTCGGACTATTTTGAGAAGACCTATGAGCTGGCGATCGAGCTGATCAAGAAGGGTCTGGCCTACGTCTGCGAGCTCACGCCGGACCAGTTCCGCGAGTACCGCGGCGACACCACCCGTCCCGCCGTCAGCCCGTGGCGCGACCGCCCGATCGAAGAAAACCTCGATCTGTTCGAGCGCATGAAGAACGGCGAGTTCCCGGAGGGCAAATACACCCTGCGCGCGAAGATCGACCTTGCCAGCGGCAACTTCAACATGCGCGACCCGGTCCTCTACCGCATCCGCTATATCGAGCACCACCGCCAGGGCACAAAGTGGTGCATCTACCCGATGTACGACTTCGCCCACCCGATCCAGGACGCGCTCGAGGGGATCACCCACTCGCTCTGCTCGCTCGAGTACGAGGCGCACCGCCCGCTGTACGACTGGGTCGTGTCCAACGTGTCCATCCCCTATCACAAGCCCCGGCAGATCGAGTTTGCCCGTCTCGGCATCAACTACACGGTCATGTCCAAGCGCAAGCTCCGCAAGCTCGTGGAGGAGGGCTACGTCTCCGGCTGGGACGATCCGCGCATGCCGACGCTCTGCGGCCTCCGCCGCCGCGGCTATACCTCGGCCTCCATCCGCACGTTCTGCGAGAAGATCGGCGTGTCCAAGGTCGACTCCACGGTGGACTGGGCCCTGCTCGAGAGCTGCCTGCGCGACGATCTCAACGCCAACGCCCGCCGCGTCATGGCGGTGCTGCGCCCGGTCAGGCTCACCGTCACCAACTACCCCGAGGGGCAGACGGAGCTTCTGGACATCGAGAACAACCCCCTCAAGCCCGAGGACGGCGTGCGTCAGGTCAGCTTCTCCCGCCACCTCTGGGTGGAGATGGAGGACTTCATGGAGGTCCCCGCGCCGAAGTACAAGCGCCTCTATCCCGGCAACGAGGTCCGTCTCAAGGGCGCGTACCTCGTCAGATGCACCGGCTGCGTCAAGGACGCCTCCGGCCGTGTGACCGAGATCTTCTGTGAGTACGACCCCGACAGCCGCGGCGGCGATCCCGCCGACGGGCGCAAGGTCAAGGGGGCCACGATCCACTGGGTCAACGCCGCCGACGCCGCCGACGCCGAGGTCCGCATCTACGACTACCTCTTCGCCGATCCCGAGCCCGACGGCCCGGACAAGGACTTCCTCGACAATCTCAACCCCGAGAGCCTGACGGTCCTGACCGGCTGCAAGGTGGAGGCCTGCCTCGCGCAGTTGCTGATGCCCGAGCACGGGAAGAATGCCGAGAGCTTCCAGTTCATGCGTCAGGGCTATTTCTGCCTGGACAACCGCGACGCCGCGCCCGACCATCTGGTCTTCAACCGAGCCGTCGCCCTCAAGGACAGCTTCCGCAAATAATCATGCAGCGCAACGCTGCGGCAGGGTCATCTCCCGCCGCAGCGTTTTTTTCGCGTATTTGCTTCATGCCCAGGTCCCGTTTCGGAAGATGGGCACCCTGCTCCTGTCCGGGCGTATGCCGTCGATGGCGAGGTCCGCGCTGCCGACCATGAAGTCGACATGGATCAGCGAATTGTTGACGCCGCGCGCCTGCGCCTGCTCCACGCTCAGCTCGCCGCCGTCCGGCAGGACCTCCTTGAAGCCCGCGCCCAGCGCGCAGTGGCAGCAGGCGTTCTCGTCGAACAGCGTCTCGTAGAACAGCAGGCCGCAGCGGTTGACGGGGCTCTCCTTGGGCACCAGCGCCACCTCGCCGAGCATGGCGGAGCTGTCGTCTATCTTCAAAAGCTTTTCCAGCAGCTCCTGCCCGCG
>CADCLH010000167.1:1375-5858 GCA_902802215.1 Oscillospiraceae bacterium | reverse complement strand
AACGGCCGTTGAGCGCCGCGGCGGTGATGACGGCCGTGCCGGGCGCGGAGCCCATGACCAGTCCGTTGTCCACCTTTGCGACGTTGGGATCGGAAGAACTCCAGATGACTGTCTGGCTGGCTCCCGCCGGCTGGACGGCCGCCGTCAGCTGCACGGATTCGCCGCTTTGCAGAGCGAGCGTATATTTGCCGCTCTCCCCGGCGACGGGCTGCAGATCGCTGCCGTCTTTCTGGCTCAGGGTGACGCCCGTGACTTCCGGCGCGCCGCCGACCGAGCCGGCCTTCGTATAGAGCTTGATCCGCGGATCGTAGGGCTGCGCACCACCGGTGCTGTCCGTAAAGCCCTTGTCCAGATGTGTCGTTCAGCGGAAACACATAGTAGCCCTCATAGCTGGTCGAGACCTGCGTCACGCTGGATGCGCCGCCGCAGCTGACCGTGATGCTGCCGCACAGATTGGCGTCGTCCGTCTCGAAGCCGACCGCCGTGACCGTCTCGTTATCCGCCGCCGTGAAGACGACCTTTATCGGCTCACCCTCGTCCAGCGTTACGGTGCCGCTGGGGAAGGGGAGGGGATCGTAGGCGTAGCAGTAATCATAGACGCCCTGCCCGGCGTCGAAAGCGGTCAGGTTTGACTCATTGGCGGCGACTTCGTCATAGGACATCCAGAAATAGCCGCTCAGGCAGTAGTCGCCGCCCGTGTGATTGTCCGTGTTGAGTGCGGGCTTGTTTTCACCCGCCCCGCCCCAGCTGTTGCGCACCAGCCAGGCGCCGTCATGCGCCGGGAGCGTGCCGTCGCTGTTGTAAAAGTGTTTTTTCGGGAAGCTGTCGTCCCAGCCGACCAGCATGACGGCGTGGTTGGATCCGCCGTGCGGGTAATAATAGGAATTGTATGTGGAGCTGTACCAGTCGCGTTGATCCATGTAGATCGAGCAGTACACACCGCCGTGCGCGCGGATGGCGGCCTTGATGCCGGCCATGTCGGTCGGGTTGATGTAGTAGGCGCCGGTGAGCTGGGCGGCCCGGGACTCGCTCCCGCTGGGACGGAACGAGGCGGAGTAGTTGCCCGCGTTCTCCCACACGAGACCCATGCCGTTCTGCATGACGATCTCGGCCGAGGTAGTTCCCGCTGAATGTCCTGTAGTCGCCCGTTTTCCCGTTGCGGAGCGCGCCGGCGGGCAGGTCGTACGTGACGTAGTAGGCCAGATGCGACTCGGACAGGCCGAGGCCCTCGATTGCATTCGATCCGCTGTCGAGGATCATATCCGTCTCAATGGCGCCGAGCGCGGCGAAGGCCCAGCAGGCGCCCTCGCTTTTCTGATCGCGGATCGGAGGGAGATTCTCATCCTCGTAGGCGTTGAAATAGCCGTTGCTCTGGCCGCGCTTCTGCAGGCCGCTCTTCCAGGAGCCGTCGCCCACGATGGGGGCCAGTTCGCGGTTGTCGGGAAGGACGCCGCCCACCGGGCCGAAATAGAGCTCGCCCACATGGGCCTTGACGCCCGGCGCGCTCAGTCCGTCGGCGAGCGTATAGGCCTCGTCCTCCGGTACGGGGACGAAGTCGAAGACCTCATGGTTCTCGTCGTAGTTCTGCGCGCAGGTCCAGACGACGGGAAGCTTCTCTTCCCTGGCGTCCCGGACCGCGAGCAGCAGCGCCTTGCCCTCCGCGTCCTCCGTAAAGAACGCCGTGCCGCCGACGAGGACGTCAAGCTCCCCGGGCAGGGCGGCCTGCAGGACGGGGAGCGTCGGCTTGTCGTCCTCCCAGGTGTACTCGGTCTGGTCCAGCTCGGCAAAGCCGCTGATCACGGTGGAGTCGAGCTCGCGCTTCTCCAGCGCGAGACGGACCTCGTCCGTCGTCACGGAATCCTCGCCCGCGGTAACGACGCAGCGGTACAAAAACGGCGCCGCGTCCTCCAGGGCCTTGAACCCGGTCAAACCCGTGAGCGTGAGCGTGCTGTCGGTCTCGCCCTCGAGATCCTCCCAGGCGGCCTCCCGCGCGTCCTCGTCCTTGTACTCCGCGGAGTCGTCGAGCCGCTGCCACCGATACGTCAGCGCCGCGTCCTCCGCCGCCCCGGCCTCGACCGGGAACAGCGCCTCGCCCGCCGTGATCGGCGCGTCTTTGGGCTGGGTCCTGATCGTGACGAGCGTTTCGTCTCCGGCGTCCTCCTCGGGCAGCGCCTCGATCACCTCGCAGCCTTCGAGGATCTCGCCGCAGACGGAGCACTTCTTCCCCTTGGCCGTACCGGGCTTGCCGACCTCCGCCGGGACCTCCTCGACGTCCTCGGGCTTGTGGCCGGGAGCGGGGTCCTCCACCGTCTCGCGGCTGAGCTCTTCGCCGCAGACGGAGCAGTATACCACCTCGTCGTGGCTGCCGGGCTCCGTACAGCCCGGCTTGACCTCTTTCTCGGTCACGGGCTCGTCGGGCGTGTGCTCGTCCGAAAGCGGGAGCGCTTCGCAGCCCTCAAGGATTTCATCACAGACGGAGCATTTTTTCCCCGCCTTGTGCCCTGCGGTCTTGCAGGTCGAAGCGAACTCCTCGGCGTCCTCGGGCTGATGGCCGGGAGCGGGGTCCTCCACCGTCTCGCGGCTGAGTTCTTCGCCGCAGAGGGAGCAGTATACCACCTCGTCGTGGCTGCCCGGCTCCGTACAGCTCGGCTCGGCCTCGTTCTCGGTCACGGGCTCACCGGGCGTGTGCCCGCAGACCTCGTCCACCGTGTCGTCCGGGTCCGCGGCGGCGTAGACCGGCAGCAGGGAGAACAGCAGCAGCAGAGCCAGCAGCAGTGCCAGCAGCCGTTTTTTCGTTTTCACGGGTGCGCCTCCTTTCGGATGCGGTCGGCATCCATAAGCGTTATCCGTCGTTGTTTCCATGCCCGAAAGAGCGATCACGGGCAGTATCTTCCATATTATATACGGGAGTAATCCCAGTGTAACATGAAAAGGAAAAAATGACAAGAAACGGGTATAAAAGAAAAAATGACCGCCCATACTGTATGCATCATACGGAAGGGCGGTTTTCTTATGCATCCTGCAAACAGGCGGCTGCGGCGCTGGGAGGGCGCCGCGCTGACGGCGCTCTGTCTCTGCCTGCTGGCGGCGGTCGCGGCGCAGCGCCGCTCGGCCTCCGTCAGCCGCAGCCTCATCCGGCTCCATGTCCTCGCGGTCGACGACTCCGCCGCCGAGCAGGCCGTCAAGCTCTCGGTGCGCGACGCGGTGCTGGACTATCTCGCCCCGCGCCTGAGCGGGGCGGAGAGCGCCGCCGAGGCCGAGGCGGTCCTCGAGCGCGAGCTCGCCGCGATCTGCGACGTGGCCCGGAGCCGGGCGGGGGAGCGCCCCGTCACGGTGACGCTGGCCTGCGAGCGCTATCCCACCCGGGACTACGAGGGCTTCACGCTGCCGGCGGGCCGCTACCGCTCGCTGCGCATCGTGCTGGGCGAGGGCAGGGGGCACAACTGGTGGTGCGTCGTCTTCCCGCCGGTGTGTCTGGCGGCGGTGCAGCGCGAGGCCCTGCGCCCCGCGATGAACCCGGAGGACTACGCGCTGCTCACCCGCGAGGAGGGCTGGGAGCTGCGCTTTCGCAGCGTCGAGCTCTGGGGCGAGCTGACGAATCGCCTCGCAAAGTGGCGCGAGCGTGCCTCGTAAGGGCGGCTGTCAGCTGCCCGCCCGGTCTCAGAAGCGCCAGCCGTGCGGATTGAAGCGGAAGCTCCGGCAGCAGGGCCTTTTCCCCGGCGGCGGAGGCGGCGGGAACCCCGGAGGCGGCGGGGGCGGGAAACCGGGCGGCGGCGGAGGCGGCGGAAAGCCCGGCGGGGGAGGCGGAGGCGGACGGCGGGCGTGCTCCACGCGGCGCCAGACCTCGTCAAAGTGTCTGAGATTTTCCCATTTCGGGTCGTTCATGGAATCAACTCCGTTCCTCTTTGTACCGCATTCTATGGTTTTCCTTGAAAAGATGTGAAAGCTGTGCGATAATAGACGAAACAGTACGAGTGATTCCGGAGGAGACAGCGATGCCGAGATTTTTCATGGCGGGCACGAACATTCTGGGCGGCACGGCGATCATCCGCGGCCGCGACGCCGATCACGTCAGGGTCCTGCGCCTGCGTCCGGGCGAGGACGTGATCATCTGCGACGGCCAGGGCACCGACTACAAATGCCGCCTCGTCTATGCCGACAAGGAGCAGGCCGAGGCCGAGGTGGTCGAGGTCGTCCCCTGCCCGGCCGAGCCGGGCGTCAAGGTGACGGTGCTCTGCGGTCTGCCCAAGGGGGACCGCAGCGACTACACGGTGCAGAAGTGCGTGGAGGCCGGGGCGTACGAGATCGGCTTCTTCTCCTGCTCGCGCTGCGTGGCGAAGCCCGAGAACATCGAAAAGAAGCTCGAGCGCTGGCAGCGCATCGCCGAGGAGGCCGCCAAGCAGTCGGGCCGCGGCATCATCCCGCAGGTGCGCTGGGTGGGCGACTTCACCGCGGCGCTGGACACGGCGGTCAAGAAGGAGCT
>CADCLH010000167.1:0-1320 GCA_902802215.1 Oscillospiraceae bacterium | reverse complement strand
CTGCACGTCTGCTCGATGGGCGAGCGCATCCTCCGCTGCGAGACCGCGCCGGTCGTGGCCCTGACGGCGATCATGTACGCCACCGGCAACCTGAGCTGAGAACAGAACAAGCGCAAAAAGGACTCTCTCCGTTTTCGGAGGGAGTCCTTTTTTGACGCCGCCGGATCAGAAATAGAACCAGTCGTAGCCCGCGTTGCCGGGGCGGGAGAGGCAGTAGACGCCGACGATCAGATGCCCGAAGCCCCAGTCGAAGTTCCCGTCGTTGCCGCGAAAGCCCGTCTCGGTCAGCAGCAGGGCCTCGGCCAGCGCGACGGCGTTGACGAAGGCGAGGATCGCGACGCGCTCCCGCCGGGGCTCCTTGGGTCCCTGCATCGCGCCGGTCCAGAGCGGCAGCAGCAGGCCGCGCAGGTACATCAGCAGCGTGGAGACGAGCAGCGCGGGCGTGAGCGCGCGCAGGGCGACCGAGGACTGCGTGCCCGCGAAGTCGTCCGAAAAGAGGACCAGCGAGCTCCACACGAGCGCGCCCACCGCGGGCAGCACCGCAAGGCCGATCAGAAACTCGTTTTTGAAGCCGTGGCCGCGGGTCTTCACAAAGTCCCACACCAGCAGCGCCAGCGCCGCCGGGGCGAAGGCCCCGAGGAAGCTGGGTTTAAAGAGCGTGGTGAGCAGCAGGAAGAACAGGAAGCCCCACCAGCTGCGTATGGGGAGCGTCCCGCGCCGCGCCTCCCAGAGCCGCCAGAAGCACAGCAGCGCCGGGGGGATCCAGGTCCGGCTGAAGAGCACCGTCATGTTGTGCCAGACGTTGCCGTTGTACACGCCGAGATACATCCCCGTCTGTCCCGGGAAGATCCACGGGCCGCAGACGTTGGCCAGCAGCGCCGCGAGCAGGGCCTCCGCCCCGTCGAGCCCCGGCAGGACGCCGCGCAGCAGCAGCCACAGCGTCAGCACCCCCGCCGCCTGATTGGCCGTCAGGATCAGGGAGAGCAGGGTCCGGGCGCGGTCCTCGTCAAAGCGCGACCAGAGCGCGCGGATGAGCAGCCCGGACAGGCTGTAGTCGTGCCGTCCGAGCGCGAGCGCGATGTGGCCGACCATGTCGGCGCGGATATAGTCGGCGCATTCCAGCCAGAAGATGCGCTGCCAGCGCCAGAGCAGCACGGCGGCCAGCACCGCGCAGAAGCTCAGGCAGAGCTGCCTGCGGCGCGGAGTTTCAGTGAGCATACAGGTATTCTTCCTCGGTGTTGAGATACGGGATCAGAGGCTGCCGCCGGCGAAGTAGGCGAGAAGATGGAGCACCGTGCCGACGATCAGCCAGATCTTCGC
>CADCLH010000166.1 GCA_902802215.1 Oscillospiraceae bacterium | reverse complement strand
GAGGTGTCCTGCGTGTCGTAGAGCGTGATGTCCGTCACCTCATGCTCGGTAAAGCCCTCTCCGTCGAGGTCCGTATACCAGAAGCCCTTGACAGAGCCGGACAGCTCCGGGTCGATGCGGTAATAGTAGGTCAGCACGCCGTTGGTCTTGTTGGCCATCTCCTCGAAGTAGCTCCGCACGCGGTCGATATGGCGCTCCAGCTGCTTTGTCTCCAGTCCGTCCAGATCGTCTTCCACAAACGCGGCGACCTTTCCGACCGATTTCTGCACGCTGTTGAAGTAATAGTCAAGGTTGCGCTCGCCGGTCTCGCACAGCAGCAGGAGCAGCTGCTGCGACTCGCGCTGCTCGTTGTTCCGGATGAACAGCACGCTCATAAGCGTGACGGCGCTCACGGCGATCACGATGACGCAGACGGTCAGCAGCGTGATCCTTGTCCTTAAGGAGTGCATCCGTACCTCCCCTTTCCCAAAGAATGGATTCGCCTTTACGGCTCCTGCCGCATGCCGCGGACGAACGTGTCCTCAAAATCCGACGCGTGGAGCGGTCGGGAGAAGAAGTAGCCCTGCACCAGCGCGCAGCCCAGCTCCTTCAGCAGCTTCATCTGCTCCTCGGTCTCCACGCCCTCGGCGACGACGGGGATCTTCAGGTTTTTCGCGATATCCAGGATCAGCGCCACGAGCTGGATGTCCTTTTCGTCGTGCTCGATGTTCCGGATGAACGCCCGGTCCATCTTGAGCACGTCGATCGGCATGGCGGAGAGCATGTTCAGCGAGGAATAGCCCGTGCCGAAGTCGTCCATCTCCACCTCGTAGCCCTTTTTGCGCAGGCTCTCCACGACCTGGATCACCTGTCCGGCGTTCTCGGTGTAGGCGGATTCGGTCACCTCGAGCTTGAGCGCGTCGTGGCTCAGCCTGTACTCTTCCAGAATGCCGTCAAGGGTGCTCTCCAGCATCGGGTCGAACACGTCGATGTGCGACAGATTGACGGAGACCGGGATGCACACGCCGTACTGCTCGCGCCAGCGGACGATCTGCCTGGCCGCTTCCGTTTTTCTCAAACAGCGGGATGAAGTCGTCCGGCGGGATCATCCCCAGCTCGGGATGGCTCCAGCGGACCAGCGCCTCCGCGCTCACGAGCTTCGGCGGCTCGGACTGGATATCGTACTTGGGCTGGTAATAGACCTCAAATTCGTAGGAATCGAGCGCCCGCCGCAGATCGTTCAGCAGCCGCTGCTCGTAGATCTCCCGCTCCCGCACCTTCTCGTCGAAGATGATCGGGCGCTCGACATACTGCCCGCGGGCCATGCTGCACGCGGTACGGGCCCGGTCGAACAGCAGCACTGGCTCGAGACCGGCCTGCCACGGCATCACGTCCATGCGGAGCCGGACGTTCGCGTTCGGCGCCATGGCCTCCATCTTCCCCTGAAGGCGGTCGAAGATGCCCTGGTAATTGTCGGTATCCCGGCAGTAGATATCGAAGCGGTCCGCCTCGAAGCGCCCCGCGATCCCGCCCAGCTCGTTGGAGACGGCCCGGAGCTCGTTGCCCAGCACGCGCAGGACCCGGTCGCCGAACTCGCGCCCGTTGAGCGCGTTGACCGAATGGAACTGCTCGATGTTCAGCACGATGGCGTCCATCGGGGTATCGGGGTGTTCGCGGTATTTGCGGTTTGCGTACTGGAAAAAGAAGTTGCGGTTGTACAGTCCCGTCAGCTCGTCGATCTCCGTCGCGGAGATCAGGTTTTTGGCCTTTCTCACCGCCCGCATGTTCTGCACCAGCAGGGCCAGGATCACCAGCACCACCACGCCGATCACGGCCATGACCGCGCCCAGATGGTCCGAGATCATGTCGCCGAGGCTGAGTCTGGCGTCCTCCGTGACGTAATAGGACATGGCCGCGTTGACGGTCGATTTCGGGACCATGCCGACGGTCTTCGTGAGGATGGAATACAGCTGCGTCTGTCCCTTGCCGACCGCGAAGCAGTAGTCCATCTCGACCCCGGTGGCAAAGGTGGTCAGGCGGTACTTCGCGCACAGTCTGGCGATATTGTTGTAGCGGAAATTGCTGATCAGCACGCAGTCCGCCACGCCGTCGGCAACGGCCTTCAGGCACTCCGCCGTCGTGGGATAGTAGACCCGGCGCCAGCCGGGAAAATGGTCCTGCAAAAAAGCGTCGTAGTTGGGATTGCCCTCGTTGACGGCCACGATCACATGTTCCTTTTTCGCAAAGCCCTGCTGCCCGGACTGGGACAGCACCGCGTAGATCTCCGTCTCCGTCAGGGGCGGGGTCAGGAGCACGCCCATCGTCTCTCCGTCGTAGGGGCTGAAATTGGCCGGGAACGAGGTGGGATAGGCGGTCGCCTCAAAGTTCAGCCGCGCGTTTGCGATGCAGTCGGAGGCGCTGGCGAGGTAATCCTTCAACACGCCGATCAGCTCGCCCGTGGTCTTGTCCGCGGCGCAGAAGGCCAGATAGTTGTCCTGGTAGCCCACCCGGATCGTCCCGTGGGCGGCCAGCCATTCGACCTCCTCCGCGGAGAGGAAGGCGTTGGCCCCCGCTCTGCGGATATACTTTTCAAACATCCGCTGGTTGTAGTAGCGGTTTTCATCCTGGATCCGGTTCAGCGCGGCGTTCAGCTCGTCCCCAGCAGATCGGGACGGTTTTTGCTGACCGCGAAGAAGAAATCGGAGGAGCCGACCTTGCACACCGGCGCCGCGTTTTCCGGATGGACAAAGGCGTCGACCGTGACATAGCCGTCCAGCTCGCCGGTTTCCAGCATCGCCAGCGATTCGTCCTCGGAACAGGAGACCTCGACGATCTCGGGCCGGACGCCGTTGCGCTCGGCCCAGTCCCGGTAGAAGTCCGCCTGGATGCTGTTCTTGTTCACGCCGATCCGCTTGCCGTTCTGGGTGGAGGGGTCCGTCGGCAGGATGCTCTGATTCCCCGGCGCGGTGAAAAGATAGTACTCCTCCGAGCCCATGGGGAGCGAGGGAAACAGCATGCGCTCGGCGCGCTCCGGCGTATAGGAGACGTCGCTCATCAGGTCGATCTCGCCCGTCTCGAGCTTCGCCATCAGCTCCGGCCAGCTTCCCCTGACATACTCGTAGGTCCAGCCCGTATAGCAGGCGAGCTTGATCTGATACTCGTAGGCGTAGCCGGAACGGCGCCCCGAGGAATCCACGGTGTTGTAGGAGGAATCGTACCAGCCGACGCGCACATGCTTCCGCCCCGTCTCCTGCGCGAAAGCGGAGCGCGGAGCGGTCGCGCCCAGCGTCAGCAGCAGGCAGAGCAGAAGGAAAACGATCCGTTTTGCGCAGAGAAAAACGGACTCATGCGCGCGCGTTCCCTCTCGGATGTTCATGTCGGTCCTGTCCTTCCTTCCGATTCTGATCTTGAGAGAATTCAAGCGGATAATCATCTTATTATACTATATCACACCGTTTTTTTCTTTTCCACCCCGAGCAGGAAATAATTGTCGTTTTTCCGCTCCGGCCAGGCGGAAAAAAATGTTTGCAGCCGAACGACCGCTTTGGCCGCAAAAGAATCCGCTTGTTATTCGTTTCCCTCGTGTCCGGAAAGCTCAGCGGGATGAGCCTTCCCGCTTACGATCCGTCCCGTATGTCCTGATGAAATGTTCGACGAACGCCTCGATCTGCGCCATGGCCGCATCCGTTTTCTCCGGCTCCCGGTCACAGAGGTGGATCAGCGCGGAGATCGGCGCGGTATAGGCGAAGGCGAGCATCGCGGGATCGTCGGGGCGGAGCAGGCCTTTGTCCATCATCCCCGCGAAGACGGGGGCAAACATCCCCTCAAGTCCTGTCAGGAAATGCTTTGTGGCGAGCTCTCTCGCGCGCCCGTCGCGGAACTGTTCGATCGTCAGGAGCTTGCGCACCTTGACGACCTTTTCGTCGTGCACCGTAAAGTTCACCAGCTGCATCGTCATCGCGTGAAGCTCTTCCAGCGATTCCGGCACGGGCGGCAGCTGCTCCGGCGAGCCGAAATGCGCGCCGTAATAGGCGATGCTTTCATCCAGCAGGCTGTTCCAGATCGCCTCCTTGCTCTCGAAATGCTTATACATTGAGGACTTGACCATCCCGAGCGAGGCGGTCAGCTCACGGATGTTCGTCCCCGCGTAGCCGTTTTGAGAAAACAGGTCCAGAGCCGCCGCCAGGATCCTCTCCTTCGTACCCTTCGCCATCATGACCCCCCCAAAAGCAAAAGTGAACGCCCGTTCAAACGCATTGTAGGGAACGGGCGTTCACTTGTCAAGTTCTTTCCTGTCTCCGCTTTCCGGCAGGCGGTTTCCGGAGGGCTGGTCGGATAGTTTACCAGAGCTCCACGGAGCCGGTCTCGTCGCCTTTGACCCAGTAGGCCTTGTTCTGGTCGACGCGGACATAGACGGTCTCGGCCTCGCCGATCTTTTTGAGGATATCCTCCGTCGTGATCTCTCCGCCCATGGGGGACTGGATCACGAGCTTCGCCTTCTTTGCCCTTCTGGCTTTCTTCTCTATCTTGCTGCCCTCCGCGGCGGCGGGCTTTGCCGCGGCTGCGGTCTTTTTCCTGGCGGGTTTGGTCTTCTTTGCGGCCGCTTTCTCCGCGGTCGTTCCCCGTTTGGTCTCCGGCTCGACGATCTCGCCGTAAACCTCCCGGATCTTGTCGGAAAGATTCTTGCTGACCTTCGTCCGTCCGGTTTCGACGGCGGAAATGGTAATGCTGCTCACGCCGAGCGATTTGGCGAGCGCGGCCTGGGTCAGCTTGTACTTCTCACGCAGTTCCTTGATTTTCAAAAAAGCATCTCCTTTACATGAATTACCTGCATTCTATCACGGGTTTGCGGTTTCGTCCATAGGTTTTCTTGCGCAGAGCGCGTCATCGCACGGCCTCTTCCTTGAGGACGATGTCCCGCACCGTCGCGCCCCAGAGCTCCGGCTCGTTTTTGATCGGGGAATGGGCGGATTTCTCGAACCAGATCCACTCCTTGCGCGGGGCGCTGAGCTGATCGAACCAGGCCTCTGCCAGCGGGATGGGCGTGTTCTGGTCGTGACGGCCCTCGGTCAGATAGACCGGCACCTTCAGTTCGGGAACGGTCAGGTCGAAGCGGAGGTCGACCACCTCGTCCCACATGCTGTTCAGGCAGAAAAACGCGCCCTTGTAGTACTTCCACATATCCGCGAGGCTGTACTCCGGGGAGCGGAGGATGGGCAGGATCATGGCCTTCATGATGCCGTCGCTCTCGCCGTAGTCCTCGCCGCCGTACTTCGTCATCAGGTTGCGCTGCACCATGAGATCGTCGATGGAGGCGTAGTGGCCCTCCTTCGGCCAGCCGATCCGTTCCAGATCCCGGAGCGCTTTTTTATCGCCGCGCTTTTTGGCCTCCTCCAGCACAAACTCGTAGCTGAGCCGCTCGTTCTCCGGCCCGTTGACGAACTGGCCCATGCCGATGTAGGCGGCCACGTCCTCCGGGTACTTCCGGCACAGCAGCGTACCGAGGATCGAGCCCCACGAGTGTCCGACGATATAGACCGAGTCTTTGCCGAAGCGCTGCTTCAGCCACGCGATGAGCTCGTGCGCGTCCTCCACGCAGCGGTCGATGCGCATGTCCTCGGCCTTCAGCTTCGGGCTCCAGCTCAGGCCCGCGCCGCGCTGGTCCCAGCAGACCATGGTCACGGTCTCCGCGAGCGCGGACTGGTCCCGCAGCACCCAGTGTCTGTCGCACACGCCGGGGCCGCCGTGCAGGAACAGCAGCACGGGCAGCGAGGCGTCGGTCGAGCGGATGCGCACCGCCTGCGGGATCCCTCCGATGGTCAGCGTGCGTTTTTCGTCAATGGCATACTTCATGGTTTTTCCCTCCTGTTCGGTTTCTGTCACAGCGCCTGCAACAGCCTGTCTATCGCCTTCTCCGCGGTATGCTGGCTGATTAGGCCCTCCCTGGCATAGGCGGAGATCTTCAGATTCTCCTGTTCAACGTCGATCACGATCACAGCGGGGTTCATATCCCTGATCTCCGCGCGGATCACCCCCGTGAGAACGCCGGCGAAGTCGTCCTCCTCCAGCAGCTTCCCGCATTGCAGCAGCGCGTTTTTCGCGTTCTCCCAGGCGTCCCGGTAAGTATCCTTTTCCCTGGGCTCCGCCTCGC
>CADCLH010000165.1 GCA_902802215.1 Oscillospiraceae bacterium | reverse complement strand
TGCTGGCCGGGTTTGTGGACGCCATCGGCGGGGGCGGGGGACTGATCTCCCTGCCGGCGTATCTGCTCGCCGGTCTCCCGGCCCACAATGCCATCGCCACGAACAAGCTCTCCTCTACCTGCGGCACCGCCCTTGCGACTGCCCGCTTCGCGGGACAGGGCTATATCGACTGGCGCATGGCGCTGCCGTGCATGGCCGCGGCGCTGGTCGGCGCATGGTGCGGCGCGCATCTGTCCCTGATGATGGACAGCGCGGTGCTGATGAAGGTGCTTTATGTCGTTCTTCCCCTGACGGCCCTGCTCGTCCTGCGAAAGGACACGCTGACGGAGCGCGCTGCTCCGGCGCAGGCCGCGGGACGCACGACGCTGATCGCCGCGGCGGCGGCCCTCGTCATCGGCGTCTACGACGGCTTTTACGGTCCCGGAACGGGGACGTTCCTCATTATCGCCCTCTCGCTGCTGGCAAAGCTGGACGTGCGTGCGGCGAACGGCCAGTGCAAGGCCATCAACCTCACCACCAATGTCACGAGCCTGATCGTTTTCCTCCGCTCGGGGCAGGTCGTCGTCGCTCTGGGTCTGGCCGCGGCGGCGTGCAACATGCTCGGGGGCTGGCTGGGGGCCGGCATGGCCATCCGCGGCGGGGCGAAGATCACGAGGCCCGTCATTCTGCTGGTGCTGTTCCTCCTGGCGCTGAAGGTGCTGGGTGTGTTCGGATAAAAATACGGAAAGAGAGGCGCAAAACATGGAAAACAAGAAAAAAGCAAAGCTGTCGCTGGCGGTGCAGATTTTCATCGCACTCGTCCTCGGCATCGTCGTGGGCATCCTGCTGACCGGTCAGTCTGCATTCGCGGCGAAGTACATCAAGCCCTTCGGAACGATCTTCCTGAATCTCGTCAAGTGGGTCGTCACGCCGCTGGTCTTCTTCTCGATCATGGCGGGCGTCATCTCCATGCGGGACATCCACAAGGTCGGCTCCGTCGGCGTAAAGACCCTCGTGTATTACCTCTGCACCACCGCGCTGGCCATCATCATCGGCCTTTCGTTTGCGAACCTTTTCCGGGGCGCTTTCCCGGTGCTTGAGACCACGAATCTGGAGTACGCGGCCAAGGAGCCGGTCAGCTTCATGGACACGCTGGTCGGCATCTTCCCCTCCAACTTTGTCAAGCCCTTTGCCGACGCCAACATGCTTCAGATCATCGTCGCCAGCCTGTTCATCGGCTTTGCCCTGCTGCTCGTCGGCGAGAGGAAGCAGATGGATTTCAACTTTGTCGAGACCCTGAATGGCATCTTCCTGAAGGTCATGGAGAATCGGCGTGTTCTGCCTGATCTGCCCCGTCGTGGCGGAGAACGGTCCCAAGATCCTCGGTTCCCTTGCGATTGTGCTGCTGGTGGCGTACCTCGCCTACATCATCCACATGGCGGTCGTCTATTCCATCGCCGTCAAGGCGGGCGCGGGGATGAGCCCGCTGACCTTCTTCAAGGGCATGGCGCCGGCCATGATCATGGCCTTCTCCTCGGCCTCCTCCGTCGGCACGCTGCCGCTGAACATCGAGTGCTCCGAAAAGCTCGGCGCGGACAAGGACGTCTCCGCGTTCGTGCTGCCCCTCGGCGCCACGATCAACATGGACGGCACCGCGATCTATCAGGGCGTCTGCGCCGTCTTCATCGCCTCCTGCTTCGGCATCCAGCTGACCCTGCCCCAGATGCTCACCATCGTGCTGACGGCCACGCTGGCCTCCATCGGCACCGCGGGCGTCCCCGGCGCGGGCATGATCATGCTGGCCATGGTGCTCCAGAGCGTCGGCCTGCCGGTAGAGGGCATCGCGCTGGTCGCCGGCATCGACCGCATCTTTGACATGGGCCGTACCACCGTCAACATCACCGGCGACGCCTCCTGCGCCGTCATCGTCTCCGCGATGGAGCGCCGGAAGGCCGCAAAAAACGGGTAATACGATCACAAAGCTTGAAGCCGCGCCCCGTTTGGGGGCGCGGCTCTTTGCTGTTTTATCCGGCTCTCCTGTAAGGGGAGCTGTCATGACCGATCTCACGCGAGGTCATGACCGAGGGGTTAACCCCTCCGCCCTTCGGGCACCTCCCCTTACAGGGGAGGAAAATCTTACTTCCGGTTCTCGCCGAAGGCCTTCTTGGCCTCTTCCCAACCGGCAGCAAAATGGAGGGAGCGCCGCCAGGCAAAGAAAACGCTTGCTTTGTGACAGAATTAGCGTATAATAATAGCAGAATTAAACTACGGAGGTTTTCTTATGCTGATTAAATCTTCCACAACGCTCCGCAACGATTACGGCGTCATCTCCGATCTGGCGCACCGGGAGGCGGAGCCCATCTATATCACCAAGAACGGCGAGGGCGATATCGTCGTCATGAGCATCGAGGCCTTTGAGCGCAGGGAGGAGATGTTCCGACTGAAGGCGAATCTCGAGGCCGCGGAGAGGCTGCGCCTCGCGGGACACGAGGGGGTCAGCCTGGACGAGTCCCGTGCCAGATTGGAGAAGCTTTATGGCTGAGAAGCAATATAATGTGCGGCTTCTTGACCCCGCGCAGGGAGAACTGGAGGACATTGCGCGGCTGTATTGTTCTCTCGCCGGGCCGGATTCCGCGCGGAAGATCACGGACCGTCTTTTCGACGCACTGGAACAGCTTTCGCGTTTCCCGCTTTCCGGCCCGCCCCTGCGCGAGGCCGAGTTCCGCAGCCTCGGCTATCGCTTTATCGTCGTCGACAAGTATGTTGTGATCTACAAGCTGATCGGAAGCACGGTCTTTGTGTACCATATCTTCGACGGGCGATCGGATTATCCGACGCTGTTTAAGTCGGAGCTGTTTCGCGCCGATTGAAATCATAAGAAGCCGCGCCCCGTTTGGGGGCGCGGCTCTTTGCTGTTTTATCCGGCTCCCCTGTAAGGGGAGCTGTCATGACCGATCTCACGCGAGGTCATGACTGAGGGGTTAACCCCTCCGCCCTTCGGGCACCTTCCCTTACAGGGGAGGAAAATCTTACTTCCGGTTCTCGCCGAAGGTCTTCTTGGCCTCTTCCCAGCCGGCCAGCAGGGACTTGATGCCCGCCTGGGCGATGTCCTTGAGCTCGGCGCTGGCGTCGGCCGCGGCGGCGGTCAGCTTCTCGGCGGCGTCGGACAGGGCGGCCTTCGCGGCCTCGACCTTGGCGTTGACCTCAGCCTCGGCCTCCTTGGCGGCCTCGGCGGCGCTCTTCTCTTCCTTGATCGCGGCCTGGGCGGCGGCGAGACGGGCGATGGGAACGCGGAACGGGCTGCAGGACACGTAGTCCAGACCGACCTTGTGGAAGAACTCGACGGACGAGGGATCGCCGCCGTGCTCGCCGCAGACGCCGAGGTGCAGGTCGGGACGGGTCTCGCGGCCGAGCTTGGCGGCCATCTTGACCAGCTTGCCGACGCCGATCTGGTCGACGCGGGCGAAGGGATCGCTCTCGTAGATCTTGTTGTCGTAGTAGCTGCCCAGGAACTTGCCGGCGTCGTCGCGGCTGAAGCCGAAGGTCATCTGGGTCAGGTCGTTGGTGCCGAAGGAGAAGAACTCGGCCTCCTTGGCGATCTCGTCCGCGGTCAGAGCGGCGCGCGGGATCTCGATCATGGTGCCGACCATGTACTTCATGTCGGAGCCGGCGGCAGCCAGGATCTCATCGGCGGCCTTGACGACGACGTCCTTGACGAACTTGAGCTCCTTGACCTCGCCGACCAGCGGGATCATGATCTCGGGGACCATGGTCCACTCGGGGTGACGGGCCTGGACGGCCAGGGCGGCCTTGATGACGGCGCGGGTCTGCATCTCGGCGATCTCGGGGTAGGTGACGGCCAGACGGCAGCCGCGGTGACCCATCATGGGGTTGAACTCATGCAGGGAGGCGATGATGTTCTTGATGTCCTGAACGCTCTTGCCCTGGGCCTTGGCCAGCGCCTCGATGTCGGCCTCCTCGGTGGGGACGAACTCGTGGAGCGGGGGATCCAGGAAGCGGATGGTGACGGGACGGCCTTCCATGGCCTCGTAGATGCCCTCGAAGTCGCCCTGCTGCATCGGCTCGAGCTTGGCCAGAGCGGCGACGCGCTCCTCCTTGGTGTCGGAGCAGATCATCTCACGGAAGGCGGCGATGCGGTCGCCCTCGAAGAACATGTGCTCGGTGCGGGTCAGGCCGATGCCCTGAGCGCCCAGCTCGACGGCCTTGGCGGCGTCGCGCGGGGTGTCGGCGTTGGTGCGCACGCCCAGACGGCGGTACTTGTCGGCCCAGGCCATGATGCGGCCGAACTCGCCGGCGATGGTGGCGTCGACCGTGGGGATCAGCCCGTCGTAGATGTTGCCGGTGGAGCCGTCGATGGAGATGAAGTCGCCCTCCTTGAAGAGCTTGCCGGCGAGGGTGAAGCACTTGTTCTCCTCGTCCATCTTGATGTCGCCGCAGCCGGAGACGCAGCACTTGCCCATGCCGCGGGCCACGACGGCCGCGTGGCTGGTCATGCCGCCGCGGACGGTGAGGATGCCCTGCGCCGCCGCCATGCCCTCGATATCCTCGGGGCTGGTCTCGAGACGGACCAGGACGACCTTCTCCTTGCGGGCGGCCCAGGCCTTGGCGTCCTCAGCGGTGAAGACGATCTTGCCGCAGGCGGCGCCGGGGGAGGCGCCCAGGCCCTTGCCGATCGGGGTGGCGGCCTTGAGGGCCTTCGCGTCGAACTGGGGGTGGAGCAGGGTGTCGAGGTTGCGCGGCTCGATCATCAGGACGGCCTGCTTCTCGTCGATCATGCCCTCGTCCACGAGGTCGCAGGCGATCTTGAG
>CADCLH010000164.1 GCA_902802215.1 Oscillospiraceae bacterium | reverse complement strand
TACGCCTACAGCGAGACCTTCCTGATGCGCTTCCCCATCCTCTATCTCGCGTTTTTCCTGCTCTCCCTGCTGCTGGAGTTCATCCGCCATGTGACGCAGCGGGAGCTGTCCCGGCTGCGGGAGAGGTATCAATTCCTCTCCGCCCACGACACGCTCACGACGCTCCTCAACCGCAGCGGCCTGAAGGAGCGGAAAAAGGAGATCCGGGTCAAGGGCGATCAGGGCGTCCTGTTCATCGACATCGACCACTTCAAGCAGGTCAACGACACCTACGGACACGCGACCGGGGACGCGGTGCTGGCCAAGGTCGCGGAGGTCGTCAAGACGCATGTTGCCGACGCCGAGCTCTGCCGCTGGGGCGGCGAGGAGATCGTCGTCTGGTTCCCGGGCGGGGACTTCCATGACGAGATCGCCGACGATATCCGGCGGGATGTGGAAAAAGCGACCCTGCGCATCCCCGGCTCTGACAAGAGCGTGGGCGTCACCGTCAGCATTGGCGTGGCGACCGGCGACCGGAACACGCCTCTGGACGAGCTGATCCTGCTCGCGGACGAGCGCATGTATCAGGCCAAATCCGCAGGCAGGAACCGGGTCGTCTACCGCTGAGCGCGGAGAGCAGGATCCCGAACGCCTCAAACGAAAGGAGCTGCGGAATAGTGGATACGCTCAACAGGGAGCTCATTCAGACGTTCCTGTCCAGGACTTCCCGGTTTTTCCTGATCCTTCACCTGCTTCTGCTGATCCTCTTTTTCTTCTGCGATCTCTATCTGATGATGCTCATCAGTCTGATCTGCATGGGCCTGTGCGCCGCCAGTTCCCTCTCTCTGCGCAGGGAGGATCTGAGGGCGCATGTCGCGCTGCTCTATGCCGCCGTTTTGCTGGAGACGCTCTCCGCCGTGTGGTTCGTCGGCTGGGGCGGCGGCTTCCAGCTCGCGCTGCTGCTGCTGGTCACGCTCTCCTTCTGCGGGGAATACATCGGGCGCACGCTGAAGCTCCCGCATCTGCCGGCCCTTCCGCTTGCGGTCTTTGCCGCCGTCGTGTACCTGCTGCTCCTGTTCTTCGCCGGACGCACCCCGTCCTTCACCGACGCGGGCGCTTTGACGCGCTTTCAGGCCTTCTGGGGCGCGGTCGTGTTCGGCTACATCGGTATGTGCCTGTACGCCCTCGTGCTCCTGACCACCCACTCGGAAAAGGTGCTCACCGACAAGGCCTCCGTGGACAAGCTCACGGGGCTCTACAACCGCGCCGGATACGACCGCATCCTCGCGGAGATGGATCTGAACAGCACGATCCTGCTGCTGTTCGACACGGACAAGTTCAAAGCGGTCAACGACACCTACGGCCATGAGACCGGCGACCGGGTCCTCGTCTCGATCTCGCGGGCGATCCGGCAGAATTTCCGTTCCGAGGACCGCGTCTGCCGCATCGGCGGCGACGAATTCGTGGTGCTGATGCTCAATGTGGAGGGCGACCAGCGGGACCTGATCCGCCGGAAGGTCAACCGCATCAACCGCGAGCTCGCCCATCCCGAGGGCAAGCTGCCGATCGTTTCTCTCAGCGTCGGCGTCGCCTTCGGCGCAGCAGAGCCCGACGCCGAGACCCTTTTCGCTCACGCCGACGAGGCGCTCTACAAGGTCAAGCAGGCCGGCGGGCGCGACTGCATTTTTTACGGAGACTGATTTCCCGGGAAAAAGGAGGAACCCCCATGCGTGATCTGACCGATACCTGCAAAATAGCCGTCGTACAGGCGGCGCCGGTGATGTTCGACAAGGACGGCTGTGTGGAAAAGGTCCTGCGCTATATCGACGCGTGCGCCGACAACGGCGCGGAGCTCATCGTCTTCCCCGAGCTGTTCATCCCCTGCTACCCCTTCGGGCTCACCTTCGGCTTCCGCGTCGGCAGCCGCAATCAGGCCGGCCGCGAGGACTGGAAGCGCTACTACGACAACTCGATCCTCGCCGACGGGCCGGAGATGCGGCGCATCATCGACCGCGCCATGGAGCGGCAGGTCTATGTCAGCGTCGGCTACTCCGAGCGCGAAGCGCTCAACGGCACGCTGTACAACTCCAACATGCTCATCGCGCCCGACGGGACCGCGTTCAACCACCGCAAGCTCAAGCCCACCGGCAGCGAGCGCGTGGTCTGGGGCGACGCAGACCGCGACTACTTCCCCGTGATGGACACGCCCTGGGGCCCGATCGGCAGCCTGATCTGCTGGGAGAGCTATATGCCGCTGGCCAGGGTCGCCCTGTATCAGAAGGGCATCACGATCTACATCTCCCCCAACACCAACGACAACCCCGAGTGGCAGGACACCATCCGCCACATCGCCATCGAGGGACACTGCTTCTTCGTCAACTGCGACATGGTCTTCACCCGTGCGCAGTATCCGAAGGATCTCAACGCGCAGGACGAGATCGCAAAGCTCCCCGACATCGCCTGCCGCGGCGGCAGCAACGTCATCGACCCCTTCGGCCATCCCGTGACCGAGACCCTGTGGGACGAGGAGGGCGTGCTCTACGCCGAGCTCGACATGCAGAAGGTCCCCGCCAGCCGCATGGAATGCGACGCCTGCGGCCACTACTCCCGCCCGGACGTGCTGAAGCTCACGGTGTGCGAGGACTGAGCCGCGCATGAAAAGCGAGCTTGTCCACCCCTTCCCGCCTCTGTACGACGAGCACTCCCGTATCCTGATCCTCGGCTCCTTCCCCTCCGTCAAGTCGCGCGAGCAGATGTTTTTTTACGGCCACCCGCAAAACCGCTTCTGGCGGGTGCTGGCCGCCGTGCTCGGCTGTGAGACGCCGCAGAGCATCCCCGAGAAACGGGCCATGCTGCTCTCGCATTCCGTCGCGCTGTGGGATTCGATCGCCCGCTGCGAGATCGAGGGCTCCTCGGACGCGAGCATCACGGGCGTGGTCCCGAACGACCTGTCGCCCATCTTCGCCGCCGCGGACATCCGTCAGGTCTTCTGCAACGGGCGGAAATCTCATGAGATGTACCGCCGGTATCTGGAGCCGGTCTGCGCGCGTCCGGCCGTCTGCCTGCCCTCGACCAGCCCGGCCAACGCCGCCTGGTCTCTCGAACGGCTCACGGAAGCCTGGAGAGACGCGCTGACGCCCTTTCTCGGCGAATGAGCGCAAATTGTGCGCAGGGCGTGCAAAAAAGTCTTGCATTGTGCCTTTTGCTGTGATATACTTTCAAAGCTGTCCAAGCATGCAAGAATCGAAAGGATTGAAATACATGTCTGCTCTCACCATCGTCTTTACCGTTCTTCAGGTTCTCTCCGGTCTGGCCGTCACCGTCATCGTCCTGCTGCAGAGCGGCAAGAGCGCCGGTCTGTCGGGCGCGATCTCCGGCGCGCTGGCCTTCGTCGTGCTGACCCTGATCCTGAACCTGATCTGAAATATGATCCAAACGAAAAAGGAAGCAGCTTCCTCGGAAGCTGCTTCCTTTTTTGTTTGGGGGACGGTTCAGCGGAAGCGGTCCAGCAGATCGGAGACGCGCCGGAAGAATTCGCCGATGGAGTCGACGACCTTCTTCACCGTCTCCACGAAGCCGACGACCTTGGTTTTGGCCTCGGAGACCTTCTGCAGCGTGCCCTGCACCTCCTCGACCCGCTGCTTGAGCTGATCGGGATTGAGTCCTTCGAGCGAGCGGCAGAGGTCGATGAGCTGGCGGATCTGCGTGTCGGTGAGCTTGACGTTGTAGCGCCCAGCGATCTGGACGATCGTCTCCCGGATCTCGTCGTCCGACATCTGCCGGGTCTGATCGAGCATCATTTTCAGGTCGCCCACGATGGAGGTGGAATCCATCGTGCCGATCTCTCTGGCAAGATCGCCGGTGATGGTGAGCTCCTGCGTGCTGACGAGCTTGGCCATGTCGTCCAGCTTCATGCCGGTCATGTCCTCGTAGGCCTTGTAAATACCCGTCAGCGCCGCGGTGCCGCTGACCTCGAAGGGCGCGGCGACGATGATGCGCGCGTCGGTGATGCCCGCGGTGGCCAGGGCGCTCATATACATCTCC
>CADCLH010000163.1 GCA_902802215.1 Oscillospiraceae bacterium | reverse complement strand
TGGGCGCTCGGCGTGGGCGAGCGGCCGGACAACGGCAATTACAAATACATCCCGCTCGACCGCAATTCGACCTACCCCAGAGGACAATCGTAAATCCATATAACGAGGCCGCGGCATTTCGCCGCGGCCTCGCCGGCATGTTTGTGATTGACACGTCATCCCGGGAACCGTATAATAAAAGTACGGAAACAACAGGAAAAAACAGGAAAAGGCGATGATTCAAATGAAAAAGCTGTTCTTGGCAATCACTCTGATCCTTGCTCTCGCGCTGACCTTCAGCCCCTGCGCGTTCGCGGAGAAGGAGAGCGCCGACAATGCGGCGAGCGAGATGGATGAGCTCACCGCCAGCGTGTTTGAGACGGTGCGGGAGAACTGCCCGATCGACGCGTCCTTTGCCAAGCACATCAAGTGCTCCAAGGCTTCCGACGGGACGGTCACCATGAGCTTCGATACCGTTTACGGCCATTTTATCTACAAGCTGGACGCGACGGGCAAGAAGATCCTTGAAAAGGACGAGCCGGACATCGAGGCCGCCCGGGCGCAGAAGGGCTTCAAGGAGCCGATCGACCATGACGAGCTGATGCGGCTCATGTTCGAGGCCTGCCCGATCGGCTCGGGGCGGACGGAAAACCTGAAGGTCTCCATGCAGGAGGACGACACCTATCTGATCCGCTTCGGCTCGGTCTACGGAGATTTCCGCTATCTCATGGACATCTTCACCGGCGAGATCCTGGAGAAGGAGGAGCCGGACATCGAGGCCGCCCGGGCACAGAAGGGCTTCAAGGAGCCGATCGAGGCCGAAGACGCGCTGGACAGCGTGTTCGCCGTCAGCCCGCTGAAGAGGGGTCTGGAGCAGAACATCAAGGTTTCCCGCAAGGGCAGCGACAACTGGGTCGTCTCCTTCACCTCCGCCTACGGGGATTTCCGCTATGTCGTGGACAGGTATTCCGGGAAGGTGCTGGAGAAAACGGAACCGGATATGGATGCGGCCGCGGGCAAGGCGGACTTCCAGAAGCCGGTGGACCCGGACAACGTGACCGAGATCGTGTTCAGCCAGTGCCCGATCAGCAGCTGGCAGGCCAGCAAAATCAAATCGAAGAAGAGCAAGGACGGCAACTGGACCGTCACCTTCGGCTCGGATTTCGGCGACTTCACGTATGTGGTGGACGGCAAGACGGGTGAGATCCTGGAGAAGCAGGAGCCGGACGTCGAGGCGATCCGGGCCGCCGGCACCGTAAAGGAAAAGCTCTCGCCTCCGGACGCGATCAAAATCGCGGTGGAGGCCGCTTCCGTGCCCCGCAAGGAGGCGCAGGACGTCAACGTCGCCTTTAAGCCGGACAACACCTATGCGGTCACCTTCAAGACCGACGCCGGCAAGTACATGTACGTTCTGGACGCTTACACCGGAGAGATCAAGGACAGCATGACGCCCTGATCCCGCGGCAGGCCGCGGGACAAGATGCAAGAGACGGGGGAAACGCCATGGCACACGATGTGTTCATCAGTTATTCCAAAAAAGACAAGGCCGTCGCCGACGCCATCTGCGCGCGTCTGGAGCAGGACGGCGTCCGCTGCTGGTATGCGCCGCGGGATATCGCGCCCGGCGCGGACTGGGCGGCGTCGATCATCGAGGCCATCGAAAAGACGAAGATCATGGTGCTGGTCTTCACCGACTTCGCCAACGCCTCGCGTCAGGTGCTGCGGGAGATCAACAACGCCGTGCGCTGCGGCGTGGTCATCGTCCCCTTCCGCCTGACGCGCTCGGAGCCCAGCAAGGGGATGCGTTATTACCTCTCCACGGTGCACTGGCTGGACGCCATGGACGCGCCGCTGGAAAACAGCATCCTGCAGCTGAGCAGAAAGGTCTGCTCCGTCATGAGCGGCGTGGAGATGGACGCGGAACAGAACGCCCCGGCGCAGGCGGTCTCCGTGTCGACACCTCCCCCGGCGGGAGAAGCGCCCGCCGCCGCGCCTCCGGTCGGGAAGACCGGCGAGGGCGGAGACAAATACAAGCGCCTGTTTTACGCGCTGGCCGCGCTGGTCGTCGTCGCGGCGGGGGTCTTCTTCGCCGTGCGCGCTTCCGGCGGCCGGACGGAGAGTTCCGCGCCGGTCGAACCCGCCGCCGTCACGGCGGCGCCCATAGTCACGGAGGAGAAAGAGACGGCCGCGGCACAGGAAACGCCCGCGCCCGCCCCGGCGCAGCAGGAAAAGAGCGCCGCGCCGGACGCCGCGGAAACGGCGGCGCCGACAGCGCAGGCAGAGGAGGTCCCGGCGGACGGAGACGACGGCGCGCCCGAGGACAACTACCTGTATGCGGTCTCCGAGCACGCCGTCAAGCTGCAAAAGTACTTCGGAGAGGAGCGGGCGATCGTCCGTGTCCCCGCCACCGTCGAGGGCAAGCCGGTCACGACGATCGACGAAAAGTGCTTTGAGGACCGCAGCGAGATCGAACAGGTGATCCTGCCGGATACGGTGAGCACCATCGAATACCGCGCCTTCTACGGCTGTTCCTCCCTGCGCGAAATCAATTTCCCGGAGAGCATGCGGAAGATCGGCGGATGGGCCTTTGCCCACACGGGTCTTGACAACGTCGTCTTCCCGGACGGTTTGCAGCAGCTCGGCTACGGCGCGTTCTATTCCTGCGCGCATCTGGAGAGCGTCGTTCTGCCGGAGGCGGTGGACAAGCTCGGAGAAAACACCTTCCGCCTCTGCCCCAGGCTCAAGCGCGTCACGATCAGCGCGCCGGAGCAGGAGATCCACATCCAGGCCTTCGACCACGACAGCGACGTCGTCCTGGTCGCCGTGAAGGGGAGCTATGCGGAGAAATACGCCCGCGCGGTCGGACTGAGCTTTGAAGCGCTCGGGACCGGCTGACAGGGAAAGTCCGGGTTTCGTCATTGCGAACCAGTGACCGATGTCACTGGTGTGGCAATCCGTCTTTCCTTCATCGTGCGAACCCGTTGAAATAAGCCAGTTTCCGGGCTGGCCGCCGGGAGAAATGCGAACCGCCGCTGCGCGTGGCAGATGAAGGCGGTGCGCATTTTCCGCAGCCGCGCCTTTGGCGGGCCGTTGCGAAGCAGGCCCGGGAAAGGCAATTCGGCAAGGCGTTAAGCGGATTCCCACGCCAGCGTGCGCGCTGGCTCGGAATGACGTGCAAATTGGTTCATCGAGACAACGAGGCCGCGGCGAAAGCCGCGGCCTCTTGGTCATGATTTCGTTATACGCGCTTCCACTTCGCGCCGTGGGGGATGTCGGTCAGCTCGATCCCGGCGGCCTTGAGGGCGTCGCGGATGCGGTCGGCCTCGGCGAAGTTCTTCGCCTTCTTGGCGTCCTGACGGGCGCGGATCTGCGCCTCGACGTCGGGGTCGCTCTCGCCGGACTCGGACACGATGGTGAACTCGCCCGCGGCGACGGTCTGCTTTTTGAGCTCCTCGCGCTTGGCGGCGGCCCTCTCGACGAGGCTCAGGCTCAGGACCCGGTCAAAGTCGGCCAGAGCGGCGAGCTTCGTGGCGTCGTTGGTCTGGGCCTTGAGCACGTCGTAGACCGCGGTCACGGCGAGGGAGGTGTTCAGGTCGTTGTCC
>CADCLH010000162.1 GCA_902802215.1 Oscillospiraceae bacterium | reverse complement strand
TAGATCGTCCCGGCATGCTCCGTGTACACATCCCTGACCGTTCTGCCCGTACGCAGCAGCAGGTCCTGCATGGTGTCCCCCGTTCCGGGAGCGGAAGCGTTTCGGTCCATCCGCTCTCATACGGTAAACGAATCAAAGGGGCAAAAGGTTTCATCGCCCGAAAAAACCCGCCGCGGGAAGTCTTGTCAAATCCCGCGGCGGTCCGGTGTTCAGCTGTTTCTTGTCAGCAGCGCCTCGTCGGTGTCGATCGTGCTGCCGGCGACCTTCTGGAACATCTCCATGAGCATCTGCTTGGTCAGGTTCTTTTTCTCCTCGCCCTCGATGTCGAGGATGATCTTCCCCTGATTCATCATGATAAGGCGGTTTCCGTGGCGGATGGCGTCTTTCATGTTGTGGGTGATCATCAGCGTCGTGAGGCGGTTTTCCTCCACGATGCGGTCGGTGATCTCCAGCACCTTTTTGGCCGTCGCGGGGTCGAGCGCGGCGGTGTGCTCGTCGAGCAGCAGGAGCTTGGGCTTTTTCATCGAGGCCATCAGCAGGGTCAGGGCCTGGCGCTGGCCGCCCGAGAGCATGCCGACCTTGGTGGTCATGCGGTCCTCGAGCCCGAGTCCGAGCGTGGCGAGCTGCTCGCGGAAGAAGGCGCGGTCGCTTTTCGTCACGGCCCAGCGCAGGCCGCGCTTTTCGCCGCGCAGCAGGGCGAGGTCCAGGTTTTCCTCCACCCACATGTCGGCGGCGGTGCCCATCATCGGGTCCTGAAAGACGCGGCCGATGTTCCCGGCGCGCCGGTGCTCGCTTTTGCCGGTGACGTCCTCGCCGTCGAGCAGGATGCGGCCCGCGTCGACGGGCCAGACGCCCGCCACGGCATTGAGCATCGTGGACTTGCCCGCCCCGTTCGAGCCGATGACGGTCACATAGTCGCCGGGGCGCAGGTGCAGGGACAGATCGCAGAGCGCGCGCTTTTCGTTGACGGTGCCCGCGTTGAAGGTCTTGGAGATGTGTTCGAGCTTCAGCATGAGGCCGCGCCCTCCTTTCCGCCGCGGCGGAAGGAGACCTTCCGCTTCTCCCGCAGATACGGCGCCGCGAGGAACAGCGCCACGATGATCGCGGTGATGAGCTTGAGATCGTTGGAGTTGAGCCGCAGCCACAGCACGACGACCACGACGAGGTAGTACATCACGCCGCCGAGGACCGCAAAGCTCATCCTGCCGTAGAAGTTGAGCCGCTTGCCCAGCAGGCCGCGCCCGACGGCCTCGCCGATGATGACGGCGGCGAGACCGATGACGATGGCGCCGCGGCCCATGTTGATGTCGGCAAAGCCCTGGAACTGACTCATCAGCGCGCCCGACAGGGCGACGAGGCCGTTGGAGAGGGACAGGGCGATGATCTTCATCAGCCCGATGTTAATGCCGAGGGCGCGGGCGAGGGCGGGGTTGTTGCCGGTGCAGCGGATCGCGCAGCCGCGCTCGGTGCCGAAGTACCAGTAAAAGACGCTGACGAGCACGAAGGCGATGGCGAAGGAGGTCAGAATGGCGGAGGGGATGGCGCGCGAGGAGAGCAGGAGCTCATACTTGTCCACGCTCAGGGCCTTGTTGGCGGCCATGCCCATAATGCGCAGGTTGATCGAGTACAGGGAGAACTGCGTCAGGATCCCCGCGAGGATGATGGGGATGCCGAGCTTGACATGGAGCACCCCGGTCACGAAGCCGGCGAGCATCCCGGCCAGCACCGCGCACAGCACGGCGAGCCAGGCGGGGCAGCCGCCGAGGATCATCATCACGGCCACCGCGCCGCCGAGGGTAAAGGAACCGTCCACGGTCAGATCCGCGGCGTCGAGGATGCGGAAGGTGATGTAGACGCCGAGGGCCATCAGGCCCCAGATCAGGCCCTGGGCGACGCCCCCGGGCACGCTCTTGGCCAGCTTCAGCAGGCTGAGCGACGAGAAATAGGAAGCAGCTGACATACAGATTCTCCTTGCAGATCGTTGATGTTACGCGATGGCGACGTAGTCGGCGGGCGGCGTGATGCCGAGCGCGGCGCAGAGCTCGGCGTTGAACTCCTTGGTGAACTGGGGCGCGAAGCGGACCTCCATCTTGGACACGTCGGTGCCGTTTAAGAGGATCTCGGCGGCCATTTCGCCGCAGGCGAAGCCGATGTCGTGGTAGCTGATGGACAGGGTGGCCACGCCGCAGCCCTTGCAGAGGTTCTCTTCCCCGCAGACGATCGGGGTCTTGGCGTTCAGGGCGACGTTGTTGATGGCCTCGGCGCAGGAGGCGGCGGTGTTGTCGGTGGGGATGTAGAGCACGTCGCAGGCGCCGCAGGCGCTCTCGGTGACGGAGGAGACCAAGCTGGAGTCGGAGAAGGTGAAGCGGCTGACGGTGAAGCCCAGCTCCTCCAGCATAGGCTGGATGGTGTCGGCCTGGAAGAGGGAGTTGGCCTCGGCCTCGCAGAAGAGGATGCCGACGGTCTTGGCGTCGGGGAAGAGCTCGCGGACCATGGCGGCCTGCCCGTCGAGCGGGGCGAGGTCGGAGGTGCCGGAGACGTTGGTGCCGGTCACGCCGGTCCAGTTTTCGATGCCGAGGGCGGAGCCGAAGTCGGTGATGGAGGTGGCGAGCACGGGGATGGTGTTGGTGGCGTTGGCCGCGGCCTGCAAAGCGGGCGTGGCGTTTGCCATGATGAGGTCGACCTGCTCGCTGACGAACTGGTTGCAGATGGTGGCGCAGGTGGCGGAATCGCCGGAGGCGTTCTGTTCAAGGAAGGTGACCTTGTCGCCGAGCTTGGCGCTCAGGGCCTCCTTGAAGCCCTCGGTCGCGGCGTCGAGCGCGGGATGCTGGACGAGCTGGCAGATGCCGACGGTGAAGCTGTCCTTTTTGGCCGAGCCGCCGCAGGCGCACAGCGTAAAGACGAGGGACAGGGCGAGGACGAGGGTGATGAGCTTTTTCATTTTTGTGTTCTCCTTGCAAACTTTTTTGACTCTGGGCAAAACAAAAACCGCACGAACGGCAGTTCGTGCGGCATGTTTTCCAAACAAAGCGCGGAGCTTATCTCCGACCCTGACCTTGCGTTTCTCTGCAGCACAAACCGCTATTCCTTCCGAAAAAGTAATAGGAATAGCCGTATGCATAAGCAGAGCGGATCAGAGTCATCGGGAAGTCTCCTTTGCTTGATGGCGCGACTTTAGCACGTTTCGGCGCTGAAGTCAACAGCCATTTTGCGCCCCGCGGGCATTTCGTGGAATAGCGACAAAGATACAAAAAGCGGAATCGAAAAACTTTGTGAATGTTTCCGGCGGATTCGGGGCATACTTCCATGCATAGGTATTTCAGCAAAGAGAGGCGAACACATGGACAGGAAAAGACGGATCAGACTGGCGCTGGCGATCGGCTGCGGCGCGGCGGCGCTCGCCGTCGGCAGCTACATGGCCTGGGAGAAGCCGCCCGACCGGGCGGGCGAGGCGCAGGTGAAGACGGAGCTGACGCAGCCCACGCCGAGCGGGAAGCCCCGGCGCACAGCGACGCCGGAGCCCGACCGCGGCACGGCCTTCGACACGAGCCGCCAGGACGGCGTCTACACGGTGCTGGTCGCGGGCAGCGACGACGGCACGGGCAACACGGACGTCATCATGGTCGCGAGGCTCGACACG
>CADCLH010000161.1 GCA_902802215.1 Oscillospiraceae bacterium | reverse complement strand
CGCGGTCTCGATGGCGCGGTTGTAGCTGCTGTAGTCGTAGATCGGCGTCGAGAGGGCGGTCTTCTGGTAGCTGGTCTGGAGATTGCGCAGGCGCTCCTTGGCCTGCTCGAGCTCGGTCTCGTCGCCCTCGCCGAGGACAAAGAGCACGTCCCCCGCCTTGACCTCCTGGCCGACCTTGACCATGACCGAGCGGATGGTGCGGGTCTCCTTGGCCTTGACCTGGTGCTTGCCGGTGGCGGTGACGGTGCCCGTGCCGCGGACCTTCGCGACGATGGCGCCCTCATGCACGCCCTCGGTCGCGACCTCGGGCAGGGTGCGGTTCATGATGGTGTTGGAAAAGAAGGTCAGCACCAGCAGCACCGCCAGAAAGACAATGGCGGCGTCCTTGACCCATTCCCGGTTTTTGACTTTCGTCTCCATAAAACACCTCAGAACAATTTATCCTTTGACCGACCCGGAGTTCGCGATGCCCTCGACCAGATACTCCTCCCCGTGCAGGAACAGCAGCAGGGACGGGATCATGTACACCGTCGCCATCGCGAACGCAAGGCCGATCTCCCCGGCGTTGACCTGTGAGAGGAACACGCTCAGGGGCTGGGCGTCGCTGTCCTGAAGCAGGATCAGCGGCTGCTCGACCATGTTCCAGTAGTCGATGAACACGAGGATCGCGATCGAGTACAGGGCCGAGCGGCACTGCGGCAGGCAGATGCGGGTGAAGATCTCCCACTCCCCCGCTCCGTCGACCTTGGCGGCCTCGATGAGCGAGTAGGGGATGCGCCGCATGAACTTGGTCAGCAGAAAGACCGAGAACGGCGCGAAGATGCCGGGCAGGATGACGGCCCAGGGCTTGTTCAGCAGGCCGAGCCATTCGCTGACCAGATAGTTCGGCACCAGCGTCACCTGATAGGGCATGAGCATCAGGATGACGTAGAAGAAAAAGATGCCGCTTCTGATCTTCCCGCGCCAGCGGGTGAAGCTGTAGGCGGCCACCGCCGCGACCGAGACCTGCCCGATCACAATAGGCACCACCAGCAGGATGCTGTTCCACAGCTTGAGCAGGTATTCCGGGGACTTGATGAGTCCGGTTATGTACTGGCTGAGCGTCACCCGGTCCGGGATGAATTTGAGATTCACCTTTTTGGACACGAAGCCCCCCGAGGTCGTGGAGAAGACCATGCCGTAGTTGGACTTGATCTCGCTCTCGGCCATGAAGGAGTTGGTGATGGTCAGCACCGTCGGCAGCAAAAACAGCACCGAGAACACGAGGCAGAGCAGAAAGATCGCCCCGCGCCCGAGCATGCGCTTTTTCTTCCTCCCCGCGCCGCCCGTGTAGGGATGTCTGTTGACCGGCGTCATCCCTCCACATCCTTTCCGAACCAGTCCTCCGCCGCGAACAGCAGGGCGATCAGCACCACCATCACGATGGCCATGACCACGGCTGCGGCCGAGAGCTTCTGGTAGTCGAGCGAGCGGAAGGTGTTGTTCATGAAATGCTGGAGCATGTAGAGGCTCTCATAGGGGTAATCCCCGGTCAGCAGATACACCTCGCGGAAGACCTTGAAGGAGTTGATGAGCGAGAGGATGGTCACGAACAGCACCGTCGGCGAGAGGTAGCGCAGCTTGATGGCAAAGAACTTGTAGCTCTCCGACGCGCCGGCCACGTCCGCGGCCTCCAGCAGATCCTTCGGGATATTGGCAAGTCCCGCCATGAACAGGATCATGTTGTAGCCGAGGTTCTTCCACAGAAACAGCAGCAGCACCACGATCATGCTGTGCTCGGACTGCAGCCAGTCGATGCGCTCGGCCCCGAAGAGCATCAGAAACTCGTTGACCGTGCCGTTGTAGTTGAACAGCACCTGCCAGATCAGCACCACCGAGGCCACCGGGACCATCATCGGGCTGAGGAAAAAGGTGCGGAACTGGCTCTTTCCCGGGATGCGGGCCTCGAGCATCAGCGCCAGCGCCACCGCGAGGATCACCGCCAGCGGCACCGCCATGACGGAGAACTTCAGCGTATTGAGCGCCGCCATTTTGAACGCGGCGTTTTCAAACAGACGGGTGAAGTTTTCGAGAAAGACGAAATTCCGGGACGACACCCCGTCGATCATCGAGTAGTAGACGACCACGCCGAAGGGCAGGATGAAAAACACGCCCACGCCCAGCAGGCTCGGCAGCAGAAAGCAGAGACTGGTCAGGAAGTCCCGCCGCCTGTTTTTTCTCTGTTCTCTGCTTCTGTCCATGCGTTTTCCCTTTCCGGGCAAATTCGGCATAATTCGGTAAACATAAGTGTATCACAAACTTTGCCGTACTGCAAGCGCTTCTGCCTGCAGTACGGCGATTTTCTTAAAGAAATTGCGGAGTCCTTCGCCGTCTGTCGCGTGCTGCGGCGTTTACCGCTGCTCGTTGACGTAGATGTTCGCCTTGCTCTGCACGAGCTTTGCGACCTCCTCGGCGGTCTTCTGGCCGGCGAAGTAGGGGGCGGCCTGCTCGGAGACGATCGACAGGATCTCCTGGTTGTAGTCCGCGACCTTGGTGGTGCTCTTGATCAGCTCCAGGATCTGGTCGACCTGCTCGGGCTCGAGCGCGTAGATGTCCTTGGCCTTCTTCTCCTTCGCGTCCCACATGCTGTAGCGGGCGACGGGGATCTTCTCGCCGTTCTCGTCGAGGATGTAGTTGCCGTCGGCGTTCTTCTGGTACTGGACGGTGGTGGCGTCCTTCGCCTTCTCCTCGAACACGTCGATGCGGCTGGACAGGGAGTAGCCGTCCTCCTGGTACTCCTTGGTGAAGAAGCTGCGCAGGAACTGCCAGATCACGTCCTTGTAGGGGCTCTTGCTGCTCATGGCGTAGCCGGCCTCGGAGAGGCTGATCATATTGCCGGTGCCGTGGGCGGTGGGATAGCCGATGTAGGTGACCTTCCCGCCCATGAACTGGGTGTAGTTGTTGTAGAAGATATCCTCGATGCTGTAGGCGCTGGTCTGCACGAGCATCTGCTTGCCCTGTGCGAGACGCTCGCTGGTGTCCATATCCTGCGACCAGTCGTAGTTCTCCCAGTCGAAGTCCGAGGGGAAGGAGTCGGCGAACTTGAGCAGCTTGATGAACTGCTCGCTGTCGAAGCTGACCTTGCCGGTGCCCCAGTCGACGAAGTCGTTCATGTCGAGGGCGAGGCAGGTCTGGAGGATGTTGTCGCGCGTGACGTACTGATCGAAGGCGGTGCAGCCGTCGGGCATGGAGGCCAGGGCCTCGTTGAACTGCTCGTAGGTCCAGCCGGGCTCGTCGCCGACCACGGCGGCCGCGCCGATGGCGGAGTTGATGTAAAAGCCGGAGACGGTCTGGCAGAGCTTGCCGTCGACCTCAAAGGCCTGCAGCACGTTGGGGAAGAAGTCGCTGCGCTGCATGTCCTTGTCCGCGTCCATGTAGGGGTACAGGTCCTCGAGCACGCCCTTGGAGGCGAGCTGGGTGTAGTTGAGGCCGCTGAGACAGAAGATGTCGGGCACATTGCCGGAGAGGATCTCGGTGCGCAGCTTGGTCTGTCCGGCGTCCCAGCCGTCCTTGTCGTTGTTGTACTCGGAGTAGTCCGCGATCTCGATGCGGTACTGGTCGTTTTTGCGGTTGAAGGCGACGACCATCTCCTGCACGCGGTAGTCCAGAT
>CADCLH010000160.1 GCA_902802215.1 Oscillospiraceae bacterium | reverse complement strand
CTCTCCGATCAGGCTGTTGACAAGTCTCGCGGAGGGCGGAGACCAGCTCTGCGCCGAGGCGGCGACCGCGCTCGGTATCCCGCTGATCGCCGCCCTGCCCATGTCGGCGGACGAGTTTGAGCGGGATTTTTCGCCCGAAGCTTTGGAGCGGTTCCGGGCTTTCTGCGCAAAGGCCGAGCAGGTCTTTACGGTCCCGTATACCGAGGCTGCCGATGAAGAGCTCAGCCGGGATTTTCTCTACCGTCAGGCCGGGATCTATATCTCCGCGCACAGCCATCTGCTTCTCGCGCTCTGGGACGGCGGGCCCGGGACGGAGGCCGCCTGCGGCACGGCGGAGGCGGTGGACTTCTCTCTGCACGGAAGCTATGCTCCCGTCAAGGGCGCGCCGCTCCGCTCCGGGAGCAACACGGCGGTGATCCATGTGTTCACGCCCCGGGGAGAACGCTGCGGCGAGAGCGCGGGCACGGTGCATATGCTGGGGGATACGGACGCGCTGAGGGAAGTGCTGGAGCGAACGGACGAGTTCAACCGCCTCGCCGGGGAATCCGGGCCGCTTAAAAACAGGCGTCTGCTGAAAAATGCCGAACGGGATCAGATCCTGCGGCGCATCGAGCAGGTCAGCATGGTCTCCGGCAGCCTGAGCGAGCGCTACGCCCGCATCTACCGCCGCGTACTCGCGCTTCTGGCCGCCGCCAGCACCGTTCTGACGCTGGCCTTCCTGCTGTACGACGAGGCGGAGGCCGTCTGGATGATCCTCGTGTGCGGGGCGATGCTGCTGGCCGCCCTGCTGCTCCAGCGCATCGCCGTGCGCTCGGACTGCAACCGGCGCTATATCGAGTTTCGATCGCTGGCGGAATGCCTGCGCGTGGAGACCTTCCTGCGCTACGCCGGCGGCAGGGTGCTCGTCTCGGAGCTGCTGCCCTGGACCGAACAGGCCGAAACCGCCTGGGTCCTCAACGCCCTCTGCGCGCTGGAGATCGGACCGCCCCCGCAGACCGCGCACGAGATCCGCGCCTGCTGGCTCGAGGGTCAGCGGGACTACCATCTGCGCGCCGGCAAAAAATCGCTGCGAAAGCTTCTGTTCAGCGGAAGGGTCGTCCGTACGGCCCTGCTGCTGAGCGTCGCGCTGTACCTCGCGGCCCTGTGCTTCGAGCTGCTGTGCGGCGGGCTGATCTTCCGCCCGCAGATCTTTGTTGCGAACGTGGAGCAGTACCGGACAGCGCTGAAGATCCTCCTCGGCGTCATCTCGGCCGCCACGCTGTTTATCGGCAATTATTACGGCCGCCTGTCTCTCGACCGAAAGAAGGCGGACCACAGGAAGATGGCCCGCTTCTACCAGAAAATGTCGGATCAGCTCCAAAAGCGCGGCCAGGTCGATCCCCTGCTGGAGCTGATCGCCCGCGAGGAGCTGATCGAAAACGGGAACTGGTGCTCCTATCAGCGGGACAACGGGCCGGATTTCAGTATTTAAGGAGAAACGATGAACTACAGAATGTGCGTTCCCTGTCTGCTCGGTCTCGAAGGACCGATCGCGGACGAGCTCAAACGTCTGGACATCCCGGACGTCGCAGCCGAAAACGGGCGGGTCTACTTCTCGGGCGGCGACGCGGAGCTCGCCCGCGCCAACATCTGCCTGCGCGTCGGCGAGCGCGTTCTCATCGAGCTCGGCTGCTTCGAGGCCAGAAGCTTTGACGAGCTCTTCGAGGGCACGAAGGCCCTGCCCTGGGAGGCTATGCTCCCCTCGGACGCCGCGTTTCCCGTCAAGGGCTACAGCCTGAACTCGACGCTGTTCTCCGTCTCGGATTGCCAGAAGATCATCAAAAAGGCCGTTGTGGAACGGCTCAAATCCGTCTACAGGCTCGAGTGGTTCCCCGAGACCGGCGCTCTGTATCAGATCCAGTTTTCGATCATGAAGGACCGGGTCTCGCTGTGCATCGACAGCTCCGGCGACGGGCTGCACAAGCGCGGCTACCGTCCGGCGCACAACGCGGCCCCGCTCAAGGAGACGATGGCCGCCGCCATGGTGAAATTCTCCCGCTACCGCGGGCGCGACGATTTCTGCGACCCCTTCTGCGGCAGCGGCACCATCCCCATCGAGGCGGCGCTGATCGCCAAAAACCGCGCCCCCGGCCTGAACCGCTCCTTCACCGCCCAGCGCTGGCAGAGCATCCCGCCGCGCGTCTGGGAGGACGAGCGCGAGGCGGCGCGCGCGAGGGAGTTTCGCGGCGATTACCGCATCGTCGGCAGCGACGTCGACCCGAAGGCGCTCGAGATCGCCCGGGAAAACGCGCGTCGGGCGGGCGTGGACGACGTGGTCCGGTTTGAGCAGGCCGATGCCATGCAGTTCAGCCGTCAGACCGAGCGCGGCGTCATCGTCACCAATCCGCCCTACGGCGAGCGCATCCTGGAGAAGCAGGAGGCCGAGGCCCTCTACCGCGGCTTCGGGCAGGCGCTCAGCCGCTGTGAAAACTGGTCGCTGTATCTTCTGTCCTCCCATACGGAGTTCGAGCGCTGCTTCGGCAGACAGGCGGACAAAAAACGCAAGCTCTACAACGGCATGATCAAGTGCGAGCTGTTCATGTACTTCAAAAGCAAAAGCGGCGCCTGACCGCTCTTTCACAAAAAATTCAAAAAGTTTTCCTCACAGACTCTTGCAAAAATAGAAAAGTGTGGTATAGTAAGCATCGTTAGCACTCAGGTTGTTTGAGTGCTAACGATGCTGATTTTTGTAAAACAGTTTTTTGGAGGTATAGAAGCATGAAACTCAAACCCCTTGCTGACAGAGTCGTTCTCAAACAGAACGCCGCCGAAGAGCGCACCTCTTCCGGCATTTTCCTCACCTCGGCCGCCCAGGAAAAGCCCGAGGTCTATGAGGTCGTCGAGGTCGGCCCCGGCGGCATGGTCGATGGCAACGAGGTCGTCATGATCGTCAAGCCCGGCCAGAACGTTCTCGTCGGCAAATACAGCGGCAGCAAGGTCAAGCTGGAGGATCAGGAGTACACCATCGTCCGCCAGTCCGACATTCTGGCCGTGATCGAGTAATTTCAAGGAGGAAGCAACAATGGCTAAGCAGATTATTTACGGTGAAGAAGCAAGAAAAGCGATCGAGCGCGGCGTCAACCAGCTCGCCGACACGGTGAAGATCACCCTCGGCCCGAAGGGACGCAACGTCGTTCTGGATAAGAAGTTCGGCTCTCCCCTGGTCACCAACGACGGCGTGACCATCGCCAAGGAAATCGAGCTGGAGGACGCCTTCGAGAACATGGGCGCCCAGATGATCAAGGAAGTCTCCACGAAGACCAACGACGTCGCGGGCGACGGCACCACCACCGCCACCGTGCTCGCGCAGGCCATGATCGCCGAGGGCCTGAAGAACCTCGCCGCCGGCGCCAACCCCATGGTCATGAAGAAGGGCATCCAGAAGGCCGCTTCGGCCGCCGTCGACGCGATGAAGGAGATCTCCGTCCCCGTCTCCGGCTCCAAGGACATCGCCCGCGTCGGCACCATCTCCTCCGGCGAGGAGCTGATCGGCTCCCTGATCTCCGAGGCCATGGAGAAGGTCAGCCAGAAATCACCCTCGAGGAGAGCAAGACCGCCGAGACCTACAGCGATGTGGTCGAGGGCATGCAGTTTGACCGCGGCTACCTCTCCCCCTACATGGTCACCGATCCCGACAAGATGGAGGCCGTCATCGACGACGCGCTCATCCTCATCACCGACAAGAAGATCACCAACATCCAGGATATCCTGCCCCTGCTCGAGCAGATCGTCAAGGCGGGCCGCAAGCTCCTGATCATCGCCGAGGACGTCGAGGGCGAAGCTCTGGCCACCATCGTGCTCAACAAGCTGCGCGGCACCTTCACCTGCGTGTGCGTCAAGGCCCCCGGCTTCGGCGACAGGCGCAAGGAGATGCTCCAGGATATCGCCATCCTCACCGGCGGTCAGGTCATTTCCGCCGACGTGGGCATGGAGCTCAAGGAC
>CADCLH010000159.1 GCA_902802215.1 Oscillospiraceae bacterium | reverse complement strand
GATTCCGTCGAGCAGGGCGGCAGACGCTTTGCCGGACAGGAGGGCGGCTACATCTACACCCGTCTCGGCAACCCCACCGTCACCGCCGTTGAGGAGAAGGTCGCGGCCCTCGAGGGCGGCGAGGCCGCGCTCGGCACGGCCGCCGGCATGGGCGCCATCTCCGCCGCGCTGTGGACCTCGGTCGTGGGCGGCGACGAGATCCTCGCCTCCGACACGCTCTACGGCTGCACCTTCGCCCTGCTCGAGCACGGCATGACCAAGTTCGGCGTCAAGGTGACCTTCGCCAACTTCGCCGATCTCGAGGCCGTCAAGGCGGCGCTGACCCCGAAGACGAAGGTCGTCTACCTCGAGACCCCCTGCAACCCGACGCTGAAGGTCGTGGATATCGAAGAGGTCGCGAAGATCGCCCACGCCTACGATCCCGCCATCCGCGTGATCGTGGACAACACCTTCGCCTCTCCCTACCTGCAGCAGCCGCTGAAGCTTGGGGCCGACGTGGTCGTCCACTCCGCCACCAAGTACATCAACGGCCACGGCGACGTGATCGCGGGCTTTGTGGTCGGCAAGGCGGACTTCATCGCTCAGGTGCGCATGTTCGGCCTCAAGGACATGACCGGCGCGGTCATGAGTCCCTTTGACGCCTTCCTGATCGCCCGCGGCCTCAAGACCCTGGACATCCGCATGGAGCGCCACTGCGCCAACGCCATGAAGGTCGCGCGCTACCTGCACGACCACCCGGCCGTGGCGAAGGTCTACTACCCCGGGCTGGAGGACTTCGAGGGCTATGAGATCGCGAAGAAGCAGATGAAGCTGCCGGGCGGCATGACGAAGGAGGAGCTGGCGGCCTCCGGCATCTCCGAGGGTCTGGTCCGCATCTCCGTCGGCCTCGAGGACCCCGAGGACATCATCGCCGACTTCGAGCAGGCCTTCGCCTCGCTCGTCTGATCCCCGCGTAAGCATTCGCAGCGATTCGGTCCGCCGGTTTTCGGCGGACCGAATCGCGCGTAAAAAATAGGAGGATATCCATGCTCACCAAGAAAACCATGGACGGCAACGAAGCCGCCGCCTACGCAAGCTATGCCTTTACCGAACTCGCCACCATCTACCCCATCACGCCCTCGAGCCCCATGGCCGACCATGTGGACAACTGGGCGGCCCACGGCAAGAAGAACCTCTTCGGCCAGCCCGTGCAGCTCGTCGAGCTGCAAAGCGAGGCCGGCGCCTGCGGCGCCATGCACGGCGCGCTCGAGACCGGCTCTCTCGCTTCCACCTACACCGCCTCTCAGGGCCTGATGCTGATGATCCCGCCGATGTACCGCATCGCGGGCTCCATGCTGCCCGGCGTCATGCACGTCGCCGCGCGCACGGTCGGCACGCACTCCATCTCCATCTTCGGCGACCAGTCCGACGTCATGGCCTGCCGCCAGACCGGCTTTGCCCAGCTCGCCTCCTCGAGCGTGCAGGAGTGCATGGATCTGGGCGCGGTCGCGCACCTGAGCGCGATCAAGGGCTCGATCCCCTTCCAGCACTTCTTCGACGGCTTCCGCACCAGCCATGAGATCCAGAAGATCGACGTGCTCGACTACGAGGATCTGCGCGAGATCGTCGACTGGGACAAGATCAAGGCCTTCAAGGACCACGCGCTCAACTCCGAGCACCCGACCATCCGCTCCACCCTGCAAAACCCCGACACCTTCTTCCAGTCCCGCGAGGCCTGCAACAGCGCCTACGACGCCCTGCCCGAGATCGTGCAGGAGAAGATGGACGCCATCAACAAGCTCACCGGACGCGACTACAAGCTCTTCAACTACTACGGCGCGCCCGACGCCGAGCGCGTCGCGATCGCGATGGGCTCCGTGTGCGAGACCATGCGCGAGGTCGTCGACTACCTCACCGCGCGCGGCGAGAAGGTCGGCATGGTGCAGGTGCACCTGTACCGCCCGTTCTCGGTCAGGCATCTGATGGAGGCCCTGCCGGAGAGCGTGAAGGTCCTCACCGTGCTCGACCGCACCAAGGAGCCCGGCTCCGCCGGCGAGCCGCTCTTCGCCGACGTCTGCACCGCCTTTTCCGAGTCCGAACGCAAGGTGACGATTCTCGGCGGCCGCTACGGCCTGAGCTCCAAGGACACGATCCCTGCCCACATCAAGGCCGTGTTCGACAACATGTCCGGCGCGAAGAAGAACCACTTCACCGTCGGCATCGAGGACGACGTGACCTTCACCTCCCTGCCCGTGGGCGAGAACATCGTCACCGCCGGCAAGAGCATCATCTCCTGCAAGTTCTGGGGTCTCGGCTCCGACGGCACGGTGGGCGCGAACAAGAACTCCATCAAGATCATCGGCGACAACACCGACCAGTACGCCCAGGCCTACTTTGAGTACGACTCCAAGAAGTCCGGCGGCGTGACCAAGAGCCACCTGCGCTTCGGGCACGAGCCGATCCGCTCCACCTACTACGTCACGATGGCCGACTTTGTGGCCTGCCACAAGCAGAGCTACATGAAGAACTTCGACATCGTCTCCGAGATCAAGCCGGGCGGCACCTTCCTGCTCAACACCGACTGGGACATGGCCGGGCTCGAGGAGCATCTGCCGAACCGCGCCAAGCGCATCATCGCCGAGCGCGGCCTGAACTTCTACACCATCGACGCCACCGCCATCGCCCAGCAGATCGGCCTCGGCAACCGCACGAACACGGTGTTGCAGTCGGCGTTCTTCAAGCTCTCGGGCGTGCTGCCCATCGACGAGGCGGTCGACTACATGAAGCAGGCCATCGTCAAGACCTACTCCAAGAAGGGCGACAAGATCGTCAACATGAACTGCGCCGCGGTCGACGCGGGTCTCACGGCGGTCAAAAAGATCGACGTGCCGAAGGAGTGGGCCGCGCTCAAGGACGAGCCCGAGACCGTGGACGAAAGCCTGCCCGCCTACATCCGCGACATCCAGATCCCGGTCAACAACCAGAAGGGCGACCGCATCCCGGTGTCGAAGTTCATGCCTTACGCCGACGGCGTCAGCCCGGTGGAGACCTCGAAGTACGAGCGCCGCGGCATCGCCACCAACGTGCCGAAGTGGATCCCCGAGAACTGCATCGGCTGCAACATGTGCTCGCTGGTCTGCCCGCACGCGGCGATCCGTCCCTTCCTCGTGACCGAGGAGGAGAAGGCGGCCGCGCCCGAGGGCATGGTCACGAAGAAGGCGGTCGGCAAGGGCTTTGAAAATTATACCTACCGCATCCAGGTCGACCCGATCGACTGCCAGGGCTGCTCCTCCTGCGCCAACGTCTGCCCGGCGAAGAACAAGGCCCTGGTCATGGAGCCGCTGGAGAGCCAGATGCACGAGCAGCCCAACTGGGATTACCTCGTCTCTCTGCCGGTCAAGGCCAACCCCATGGACAAGTTCTCGACCCGCGGCAGCCAGTACGAGCGCCCGCTCTACGAGTTCAACGGCTCCTGCGCCGGCTGCGGCGAGGCCCCGTACATGAAGCTGATGACCCAGCTCTTCGGCGAGCGCATGTACATTGCCGACGCCACGGGCTGCACCTACGTCGTCGGCTCCTCCACGCCGACCTTCCCCTATGCCAAGACCGCCAAGGGCTTCGGTCCCGCCCCGTCGAACTCCCTGTTTGAGAACAACGCCGAGTACTCGCTGGGCATGTGCCTGTCCGTCAACCAGATGCGCCGTCAGGCCAGGGCCCACGCCGAGGCCGCTCTGGCCGCGACAAAGGACGAGGCCCTCAAGGCCGCCCTCGCCGCCTGGCTTGAAAAGGGCGACGAGCCCGCGTGCACCCGCAAGGTCTCCGAGGAGCTCAAGGCCGCGCTGGCAGCAACAAAGGACGACTCCGACGACGTCCGTTTCCTGAAAGACCGCACCGACGCGCTGGTCAAGAAGAGCATGTGGATGTACGGCGGCGACGGCTGGGCCTACGACATCGGCTACGGCGGACTGGACCACGTCCTCGCCTCCGGCACGGACGTGAACATCGTCGTCGTGGATACCGAGGTCTACTCCAACACCGGCGGCCAGGCCTCGAAGGCCACCTCCATCGGCGCGGTGGCGCAGTTCGCCAACGCGGGCAAGGAGACCGCCAAGAAGGATCTGGGCCGCATCGCCATGAGCTACGGCGACGTGTATGTCGCGCAGGTCGCCATGGGCGCCAATCCCGCCCAGCTCATCACCGCGCTCAAGGAGGCCGAGGCGCACAAGGGCCCGTCCCTGATTATCGCCTACGCCCCCTGCATCAACCACGGTCTGGTCAACGGCATGGGCAAGTCCCAGGCCGAGCAGAAGCTCGCCGTGGAGTGCGGCTACTGGCCGCTGTGGCGCTACATCCCCGAGAACAAGGCCCAGGGCAAGAACCCCTTCGTGCTCGACAGCAAGGAGCCCAACGGCAAGCTGCGCGAGTTCATGATGGGCGAGGTCCGCTTCTCGTCCCTGACCCGCACCTTCCCCGAGAGGGCCGAGGTGCTGTTCATTTTTGCATGGATTGTACGTGAAGGGGGACTCTCCGTCCCCCTTCACTGATCCCCCTTACAAGACCAACTTGGTTTGCAAGGGTTTGTCTACAGTCTGACTCCACCGGCCTTGCGGCCGGTGGAGTCCTTGTTTTTCAATTCCTCACACGGGGATGGTGAGGGCAACGACGGCGTAGGCCTTCGCCCCGCTGACGGGATTGGCGGAGATCTGGCGCACGAAGGCGTGGGCGGAATAACCCGCCTTGCCCTTCTTCTCGCCGATCAGCACCCAGTTTCCGCTGGCGGAGCACCTTGCGAGCGTCTCCTTCAGCGCGCCGTTCGGCGGCTCTTGCAGCGTGTGCTTTTTGAGCTCCGCCTCCTCGGGCAGCCGGACGCCGAGCACCCGCCCCATGAAGCTGCGGAACGAGGCGTTGCAGCGCAGGATGCGCAGGCATCTGTCCTCCGGGTTCTCCTTCTCGATGATGGCCATCGGGATCGCGTCGAGGAAGGACTGATACCGGTCGTCCTCGACCTCCATGATGACCGAGGGGTCGTAGAGGTTGAACGCGCCGATCGCGGCGTAGTAGTCCTCCTCGTCCGGGCTCTCGCGGCGGATCGCCTCGCCCTTCCTGTTGCGCTCGAGGATCTCCTCGAGCGGGTTGGGCTTGCGGTAGTAGTAGCCCTGCGCCTTGGTGCAGCCGACCTCGGTGATGAAGTCGAGCTGGTCCCGCGTCTCCACGCCCTCGACGACGGTCTCGATGTCCATGTCCATCGCCATCTTGGCCAGCTCCGTGAGCACGATGCGGCTGCGCTTCGATCTGTCGAACTGCTGCATGAAGCGGATGTCGAACTTGATGACGTCAAAGCGTATGCTTTGCAGCACGTCCAGCGAGGAGTAGCCGCTGCCGAAGTCGTCCATCCAGACGCGGAAGCCCAGCGCGTGGAAGTGGTCGATCTGCGACCTGATGAATTCCAGATTGCTGCCGACCACGCTCTCGGTGATCTCGATGGTGATGAGCTTCCGGCTCACGCCCGCGTCGTCCACGCGGCGCCGGACCTCCTCGACGATATCGCAGGCGTCGAAGTCCACGCGGGAGAGGTTCACGGACACCGGCAGCATCACAAGTCCGGCCTCCCGCTTGCGCTGGAGCTCCTCCAGCACGCGGTCGATCATGTAGAGATCCAGCTTGTAGATGAGCCCGGAGTCCTCCAGCACGGGGATGAACTCCGACGGCGGCAGGAGCCCCCTGTCCGGGTCGATCCAGCGCGCCAGCGCCTCCTCGTCGCTCACCTGTCCGTTGGCGTTGCGGACGATGGGCTGGTAATAGACCTTGATCCAGCGCTCCGCGAGCGCCCGGTCCAGATTCTCAATCGTCGTAGTAGTTGAAGCCGGAGACGTAGGTGTTGCGGCCCAGATCGCAGGCGATCTTGGCCCGGTCGCAGGCGGCGGAGATCTCCTCGACGCCCTTGTCGTAGATCTGGATGCCCACGCGCAGCGGCAGCGTTCTTCCGCCGTTGAGCGCCGCGGTCTCGCGGAAAAGCTCGTTGAGCCGCTCCTCCAGATCGTCCGCTCTGGTGACGACGGCGAAGTGGTCCTGCCCGAAGCGGCTGCAGCAGTCCCGTCCGAAGTGCCCGATCAGCAGCTGGGAGAAGGCGCGCAGCAGCGCGTCGCCCTCCGAAAAGCCGTACTTGCTGTTGAAGCCCTTCATCCCGCTCAGGTCGACGAACAGGAGCGCCGGGATGCCGCCGAGGGAGAGCAGTCTGTCGCGTCCGGCCGCCGCCAGCTCGAAGAAGTGGGTCATGCTGGGCAGCCCGGTCAGGTAGTCGTAATAGTTTCGCTGCAAGAGGCTCTCCTCGTGCAGGGCCCGGTTGATCGCCTTGTTCAGGTTCGGCGCGAGCTCCCCGGCCTCCGGCGTGTACTCGCCCTCGTCCGTATACCAGACATAGGCAAGCATGGTCCCGTCCTCCGCGGCGGCGTACCTGCCGATCGCGTGGATGATGCGGGTGTCCCCGCTCTTGCGGCGGCGGAAGCGGTAGATGACCTCATAGTTCTCGCCCTCTTCGATGAAGCGGCGCGCGGCCTCGGCCACGCGGGCGGCGTCGTCGGGATGGGTGTTGCTGAACAGATCCCCCTCCATGACCCGGTAGGC
>CADCLH010000158.1 GCA_902802215.1 Oscillospiraceae bacterium | reverse complement strand
CTATCCCAGTATTTGCTCAGCTCCTCGAGCTTTGCGTGCAGAAGCTGCTCGCGCTCCTGCCACTCGGCCTGGAGCCTCGCCTGCCCGCTCTGCCATTCGGCCTGAAGCCGGGCCTGGCTGTTATGCAGCTCACTGAGGGTGCGCTCGCCGCCGGAGAGCAGCTCGCCGCGCAGGCGCAGCACGCTCTCGGTCAGTTCCCGGACGCGGGCGCGCTGGCGGTCGCGGCTCTGGTTGTAGGCGTCCATGCTCTGGGCGATGCTGTGGATGAAGTCCTCGCTCAGGCCCTCGGGCTTGGGGTACTTTCCGGCGCGGTAGTTCTCGATGACGACGCCGTAGCGCTCGCAGGCGTTTTTGACGGCGGTATCCCAGGAGATATAGATGTCCCGCTGCGCGCCGAGGCCGACCTCGTGCATGCACTCGGGAGAGGCGCAGAGCGCGCGGAGCTTCGCCGCCATGCTCTCCGCGTTTTCCTCGATGAGAAAGCCGCTCTCCCCGTCCGTCACGTCCTCGGCCGCGCAGCTGCCCGCGATCAGGACGCTGGCAAGGCCGCAGGCCGCCGCCTCGCGCACGACGAGGCCGTTGGTGTCGAAGGTGGAGGGGAAGAGGAAGAGATCCGCCCTACAGTACCAGGCGCGGATGCGGCCGCGGTCGTGGATGGGCTCGACGAAGAAGGTCCGGTCGCAGAGCTTCAGTTCCTGCGCGTAGGCGACGATCTCGTCCCGGTCCCCGCCGCCGCCGACAAAGACCATGCGGAAGTCCTCGCCGGTCTCGCGCAGCAGTCTGAGCGCGTCGAGGATGATGCGTATGCCCTTGTACCACATCATGCGTCCGACGAAGAGGAAGACGGGCACGCCCGCGGGCAGGTCGAGCCCCGCGGTCACCTCGTCGACGAGGCTGTCCTCCGCGCGGCCGAGGGGGAAGTCCACGCCGTTGGGCATGACGATGCTCTCGCCCTCGTAGCCGAGGGAGCGCAGGTTGTCCCCCGCGCCGCGGCTGACGGTCCAGACCTCGTCGCAGGCGGAGATGTTTTTGACCAGCAGGCGCTTGGCCTCCTCCTGCAAAAGCCGGGAGGAGACGGCGTTGGCGATGTCGATGTCGAACTTGGTGTGGTAGGTCATCACGAGCGGCACATGGATGCGGTCGCGCAGGGAGCGGGCGAGCATGGTCGAGGTGATGGGACAGTGGCTGTGGATGATGTCGAAGTCCTCGGATACCAGCCTTTTCTGCACCTCGGGGGAGAACGGGAAGCCCGCGTAGTAGCCCACGAAGCGGGTGAGGTCGACGCTCGGGTAGCGCAGCACCGGGAAGGGGAAGACGCTGTCGTCGGCCTCGGGGTTGTCCGGGGTGACGACCGTCGTTTTCCCGTAGTCGCGGGTGATGATGCTGGCGTAGTTGACGACGGCGTTGACCACCCCGTCGATCTCCGGCGGGAAGGAATCGTTGATCAGACAGATGTTGAGCTCAGACATGGCAAACTCCCGAAATCATTTCTTTTCCTGCTTGACCGCGCCCGAGCGGTAGGCGTCGAGCAGCATTTCGAGATCCGCAATACGCCCTGCGATCTCGCGGCCGTCGTCGGTATCGGCGATGGTGACGCGCTCGGGGTAGGTCTTGAAGCGGATCATCTGCGACTGCATGTCGCGGTTGTTCTGCACGGTCTCCCCGACGGAGCAGAAGGGCTCATGCTCGGACAGGTACATCTCGTGGGAGTTGGAGACCAGCGTATACCCGGCGATGCCGGTGACGGACTGGTAGGCCTTGGACATGCCGCCGTCGATGATGACGAGGCGTCCCGGGACCTTGATGGGGCTCTCGCCCTTTTTGATCTTGACGGGGATGTGTCCGTTGACGATGACGGCCTCGGGGTCGGTGATGCCGAACTCCTCGAGCACGCGGTCGGAGTATTCGCGCGTGTAGGCGAGGGTGAAATAGGGGTCGGAGGTCTCCTTGTGGGTTTTCTTGTCGGCGATGAAGTAGCGCTCGAAGGTGGCCATCTTGTCCTTGCCGAACAGCGGCGACTTGCTGCCGCACCAGAGGTACCACATGAAGTCGGCGCCGCGCTCGCGTCTGGCCTTGTCCTTGGAGTAGCGCCCCTGCCGCACGAGCTCCTCGCAGCGGTCGAAGAGGCTGCGGCCGCGGCAGTTGACGCCGTAGACCTCCATCTCGGTGAAGCTGCCGTCGGCCTCCATGGGGATGCAGCCGTGGAAGAGCAGGACGTTGTTGTAGTAGCGGTACATCGAGCCCTTCTTGTACAGGAAGTCGATGTGCCGCTGGAGCTTTTCGCAGTTGAGGAAGGAGGTATGCAGGCCGTCGATGACTCTCTGCTCGTCGGCGGTGAGGGCGTAGGGGTCCTTCGGGTCGAGCGTGGGGAAGTGGCTGTCGAGCAGCTGGAAGACCTCGCCGCCGACGGTGACGGTGCCGTTTTCGAGGTCGAGCTTGTCGAGCAGCAGCCGATCCTCCATCCGGTACTCGGGGTGGGCCTTGGCGGCCTGACCCTCGAGTTTAAACTGGATGATGCTGATGGCCTTGTGCATGCGCGCGATGACGGCGACGCTGTGGGGATCGGTCCCGTCGTCGGCGGAGAGCTTGGGCTGGAACTGGGCGCAGGGGTCGTCGCCGTAGGTCTCGAGCGCGAAGAGCGAGAGGGGCCGCATGTTGATGCCGTAGCCGTCCTCGAGGAAGTCGTAGTTGTTGTAGCGCAGGCAGATGCGCACGGCGTTGGCGATGCAGCAGAGGTTGCCGGTGGCGGCGCCCATCCACAGGATATCGTGGTTGCCCCACTGGATATCGACGTAGCGCTGCTTTTCGAGCTCGTCCATGACGAGGTGGGGGCTGTCGCCGCGGTCGTAGATATCGCCGACGACGTGGAGCTTGTCGATGACGGTGTCCTGCACGAGGTGGCACAGGGCGATGATGAACTTGTCGGCGGCGTCGATGTCGATGATGGAGTCGATGATCTGGCCGAAGTACTCCTCCTTGTTGAAGTCCTTGCTGCCGGTGGTCATGAGCTCGCTGATGATGTACTCGAAGTCCTTGGGCAGCATTTTACGGACCTTGGAGCGGGTGTACTTGGAGATGGTGATCTTGCAGACCTTGACGAGCTGGCGCAGCGTGATGGTGTACCACTCGCGCGTGAGCAGGCCCTTGTGGCGCAGGTCGCGCAGCTTGAGCTCGGGGTAGTAGACCAGCGAGGCGAGGGCGTCGCGGTCGGCGGTGGAGACGTAGTCGGAGAGGGCCTGGTCGATCTTGCGGCGCACGGAGCCGGAGGCGTTGCGCATGATGTGGCGGAAGCCCTCGTATTCGCCGTGGATATCGCTGACGTAGTGCTCGGTGCCCTTGGGCAGGTTCAGAATGGCGCGCAGGTTGATGATCTCGGTGCAGACCGACTGGGTCGTGGGGTAGATGCGGGAGAGCATGTTCAGGTATTTCAGGGTCTTCTCATCGTATTGGATTTCCGTCATGTCCCGCTCCTTTTTACATAATATAATTTACATAATAACAATCCTGTTTTTTGCTTTCCTGCTTCAAAGTATAGCGGAAAAGCCCGCCGGATGCCTGTCTCTGACCTGCCGCAGACTCACGCCGTTTTCCCGCGCCAGCCGCGCCAGATCCTCATACTCGGGCTTGCTGCGCTCCACGCCGAAGCCGCGGGCGGTTTTGACGCGAAGCTCTCCGTAGGCGCTGTTTGCCGTCTCCACGTTCCGCTCCAGCGTGTGGCGACGGCAGCGCGTCTCCCGCACGCCGAGCGTCGTCGTGCAGCGAAACAGGCATTTCAGCAGCTCCCCGCGCTTTTCTTCCCGGCACAGGCAGCTCAGCAGCACCGCGGGCCTGCCCTTTTTCATGCCGATCGGCGCCGTCCAGACGTCCAGCGCCCCGGCGGCGAAAAGCTCCTCCGCCGCAAAGCCCAGCTCCTCCCCGGTACAGTCGTCGAGGTTGCAGGCCAGCTCCACGAGGCTTTCCGTCTCCCCCTCCGCCTCGCCGAGCACGGCGCGCACGGCGTTGAGCCGTCCGAAGTCCTTCGTCCCGGTGCCGTAGCCGGTGTTTTGAACGACCATCTGCGGCATGTCCCCGAAGCGATCCGCGAAGTGCCGCAGCAGGGCCGCGCCCGTCGGGGTGCAGAGCTCTGTCTTGATCTCGCCCTCGTAGTACGGGACGCCGCGCAGCAGGCGCTCCGTGGCCGGGGCCGGGACCGGCAGCACGCCGTGGGCGCACTTGACCGTCCCGCCGCCGACGTTGACCGGCGAGCAGACGACCCGCTCCGGCGCGAGCGTCTCCATCAGCAGGCACACGCCGAGCACGTCGGCCACGGCGTCGATGCTGCCGAGCTCGTGGAAATGGATGTTCTCCATCTCCTGTCCGTGGACCGCGGCCTCCGCCGCGGCGAGGCTGTCGAAGACAGCGCGCGCGTCGGCGCGCACCTTCTCCGATACCGGGGCCGCGGCGAGCAGCGCGCGGATCTCGCCGATGCT
>CADCLH010000157.1 GCA_902802215.1 Oscillospiraceae bacterium | reverse complement strand
GCCCAAAAACTCTATGAAAAAGTGAGGAAAAAAGCATGAAGAAAACACTTGCTCTTGTGCTGGCGCTCGTCATGATCGTCGCTCTGGCGGCCTGCGGCGTCAGCACCGAATCCGCGGCTCCCGCCGCCTCCAGCGGCGACAGCCAGGCGGCAGCCCCCGCTGCCGACACCTCCGCGAAGAATGGCATCACCCTCTTCAACGGCAAGATCGAGATCGCCGGCGCGCTTGACCACGCCGCCAAGGTCTACGAGGAACAGACCGGCAAGCACGTCGAGGTCAACTCCGTCGGCGGCGGCGTCGACCTCCAGTCCGAGCTGAAGCAGCGCTACCAGGCCGGCAACATGCCCGACATCTTCACCTGCGAGGGCACGCCCGACTTCTCCAACTGGGTCGGCAAGGTTGTCGACATGTCCGACCAGGCGTGGGTCTCCGACACCGAGGCTGAGTTCGTCGACGACACCGGCGCCGTCATCGGCTTCCCCTACACCACCGAGGCCATCGGTCTGGCCTACAACAAGAGCATCCTCGACAAGGCCGGCATTGATCCCGCCTCCATCACCGGACCCGCGTCCATGAAGGCCGCCTTCGAGAAGCTCGACTCCATGAAGGACGAGCTCGGCATCACCGCCGTCGTCGGCTACTGCGCCAACGCCAAGGAGCTCTACTGGTCCACCGGCAACCACATGTTCTCCAACTATCTGGACGCCGGCCTTGCCCGTGACGACGACACCTACTTCGATCTCATGATGAACGAGGGCAAGCTCGACCTCGACCGCTTCACCCCGTTCGCCGAGATGGTCGGCCTGTTCAACCAGTACTCCGATCCCGCCCTGCTCGTCTCCGGCAACTATGACCTGCAGGTCTCCGGCTTCGCCTCCGGCAAGTACGCCTTCGTGACCCAGGGCTCCTGGATCGGCGCCTCCCTGACCGACCAGTACAAGGATCTGTACGCTGCGGCCGGCAACTTCGAGTGCGGCATGATCCCCTACGCCTTCATCGAGGGCATCGACACCATCCTGACCAATCCTCCCTCCCACTGGGCCGTCTACAACGAGGGCAACGTGGCTGAGGCCGAGGCCTTCCTGCAGTGGCTCGCCGGCCCCGACGGCCAGCAGATCCTGGTTCAGGAAGCCGGTCTGAACAGCCCGTACAAGAGCTGCACCGTCGTCGCCAACGACCCGTTTGCTCCCACGGTTGCCGACTTCACCGCCCGCGGCAAGACCTCCGGCTGGCACTTCCTCGAGCAGCCCGCCAACATGGCTGAGGACTTCACCGGCGCCATCTTCCAGGATTACGCCATGGGCACCATCGACACCCAGGGCTTCATCGACGACATGGTCGCCACCATTCCCCAGGCTGTCAAGTAATCCGCGTCAATAAAGCGTTTCCGAAGGGGCGGCGATTCGTCGCCGCCCCTGTTCCTTTGGGAGAATAGCTACTGAAAAGGGAGCGATCCGAGATATGAATGAAAACACCTCCGGCAAAAAGATTCTCTCGCTTGCACTTCTGATTGTCGGCGCCGTTCTGCTGATCGCGGCCTTGTGGATGGACTTCTCCAAGACCTACCTCGTGGTCAACATGGGCTCTGCCAAAATCGCGCTGCGCGGCCTGTTCCTGGTGCTCGGCGCTCTGCTCTGCCTGGCGGGCCTGTACTACATCCCCACGGTCATGCACCACCGCGCCATCATCAACTTCATCTTCCTCTTCCCCCTGCTCTTCACCTTCGCCGTCACCGTCATCATCCCGATGTTTGTCGGTATCTTCTACTCCTTCACCGACTGGAACGGCGTCTCGTATACCAAAATGGTGGGCTTTGAAAACTACGGCGCCATGTTCAAGGACCCGGCCTTCATCTGGTCTCTGCTGCTGACGGTGCTCTTCGTGATCGTCAACATGATCCTGGTGAACCTGGTCGCCTTCCTGCTGGCCCTGCTGTGCACCACCAAGCTCAAGGGCGTGGGCTTCTTCCGCGCCGCCTACTTCCTGCCGAACCTGATCGGCGGCATCGTTCTGGGCTATATCTGGCAGTTCGTTTTCTCCAACGTGCTGACGGCGATCACGCACTCGCCGCACTCCTGGCTTGCCAGCACGAACACCGCCTTTATGGCCATCATCATCGTGTATGTCTGGCAGTACGCGGGCTACATCATGCTGATCTACATCAACGGTCTCGCCACCGTCCCGAAGGACGTGCTGGAGGCCGCGCAGATCGACGGGGCCGACGCCATGAAGACCCTGTTCCAGATCAAGATCCCCATGATCGCCGCCACCTTCACCATCTGCACCTTCCTGACCCTGACCTCCGCCTTCAAGCAGTTCGACGTCAACCTGGCCTTGACCAACGGCGTCGGCACGGTCCGCGGCTTCATGGGTCAGCGCCTGTCCAACGGCACGCAGATGATCGCCCTGAACATCTACAACACCGCCTTCGCGCGTGACCAGTTCGGCTATGCGCAGGCGAAGGCCATCCTGTTCTTCATCATCCTGGCCTGCGTCTCGCTGATCCAGGTGCGTATCTCCAACAAGAGGGAGGTCGAGATGTAATGAAAATGAAGACGTCCCGCATGGTCACGCTGATGATCATCGCGATTCTCCTCGCCGCCTACATCCTGTTCCCCTTCGCGCTGGTGGTGCTCAACTCCTTCAAGACGCAGAGCGCCATCGTCTCCAACCCGATCTCCTTCGCGGGTGCGAGCTTCAAGCAGTTTATCTCCAACGCGAGCTCTGTCATCAACAACAAGAACTTTGTGTTCTGGCATGCCTTCGGCTCCTCCACGCTGGTGACGGTCATCTCCCTCGTGCTGCTGGCCGTCTTCGGCGGCATGGCCGCGTGGGTCATCTGCCGCAACAAGACCCGCTGGTCCACCGTGATCTACATGGTCTTCATCTCCTCGATGATCATCCCCTTCCAGGTCGTCATGCTCCCGCTGATCGCCACCTTCCGTGAGGTCGGCAAATTCGTCGGTCTCGGCATGAACGGCACCCTGCCCGGCTACTGCGGCTTCGGCGGCGCCATGACGGTGTTCATCCTCACCGGCTTCATCAAGGGCATCCCCTATGAGCTGGAGGAGGCCGCGGCCATCGACGGCTGCTCGCCCGAGGGCACCTTCTTCCGCATCATCTTCCCGCTGCTCAAGCCCACGATCGTGACCGTCACGATCCTCAACGGCATGTGGATCTGGAACGACTACCTGCTCCCCTCCATCCTGCTGGGCCAGAACAACCCGAACAAGACCCTGCCCGTCGCGGTGCAGGCCTTCGTCGGCTCGTTCGTGAAGTCCTGGGATATGATCCTGACGGCGGCTCTGCTCGCTATGATCCCGATGATCGTGATCTTCCTGATCGCGCAGAAGCACATCATGGACGGCATGGTCCAGGGCGCCATCAAGTAAGCGTCTGCGATCCAACATCCAAAAGGGCGCCGTAATACGGCGCCCTTTCTGCTCTTTCGGCAGACCCCGTTTCCCGTCATTGCGAGCCGGCGACCGAGGTCACCGGCGCGGCAATCCGTTACCCTTCACCGCAGTTTACAGCTTTTCCGGAGGGAAAACCCATGAGATTCTTTGACCCGGACGGACCGATGATGACCGCGCTGAGCAAGCTGGCCGACATCGTGATCTGCAACGTGATGTTTGTCCTGTTCTGCCTGCCCGTCTTTACGATCGGCGCCTCGCTGACGGCGCTGTTCTCCTGCATGCAGGAGCTGATCGAGGACGAGGAGAAGGACGACGGCCTGATCTTCCGCGACTTCTGGCGGGCCTTCCGGGCGGAATTCAGGCAGGCGACCTGCCTGTGGCTGATCTGTCTGCTGATGATCGGCTTTCTGACCGCCTACTGGTTCGTGACGCAGAGCCTCGGCGGGACCTACGGCCGGGTCTATCAGGTGACCTTCTACCTGCTGGCGCTGCTGTTCCTGTTCGGCTTTCTCTACATCTTCCCGCTACAGGCGCGCTATGTGAACACGGTGCGCAATACCCTGCGCAACGCCTGGCTGCTGAGCGTCGGGGCCCTGCCCTGGACGCTCGCCTCCTTGGGTCTGCTGATCGCCGCGCTGTACGTCAGCTTTATCATGAACCCGGCGGCGGTCGAGGTCTTCGCCTATCTGTGGGCGGTCTGCGGCTTCGGGATCGTGGCCTACCTGCAAAGCTTCTTCTTCCGGCAGGCCTTCCGCAAGCTCAGTCCCGAGCTGCTGACAAAAAAGAAAAGCGCCCAGGCCGAGGGCGCGATCTTCACCGACGAGGAGCACCGCGAGGAGGATCTGATGGTGCAGGAGAGCAGCTTCTCCGACCCAAACTGGAACCGCCGCGACGACCTCTTCCCGGAGGAAAAACCGAAAAAGAATCCAAAACGAGGCAGGCGCTGAGCCTGCCTCGTTTTTTGGTTAAACAAACCCTGTGCGCGTCATTGCGAGGAGCGAAGCGACGCGGCAATCCGCGCTCTCTTTACGCGTCTCCCTCCGGCAGGCTGACGCCCTGGAGCCGCACGAGCTCCCGCGCCTCCTCGTTGAGCTGGTCGAAGCGGGGGAGGGAGCCGACCACATTGTCGACCAGCCAGTTCATGTGCAGGATCTCCTCGTGCGTGAGCACGCGGTCGGCCGGGATACGGCAGACGCCGTCCTGGTCATAAACGGGTCCGGCGAAGAGCAGCAGCGAGCCCTGCGCGATCTCCCGCCGCAGCAGTGTGACCAGACGCGCGGTCGCCGCGGGCAGCGCCGGGAGGATGCGCACATCCACAAGCCCGCTGGCAAGGCCCCAGAAGTAGTTGATGCTCTGCCCCGCCTCGCTGGTGCTCTTTAGCTCCGACCAGGAGCCGTCCAGCACCGAGCGCGCGAGCTGGGTGTAGAGCTTTCCCCAATCCCAGAGGGAGTACGCGACGTTTTCCCGTTTCCCGTCTCGCAGCGCAAAGACCCCGAGCTCCTGATCCCGGCGGGCTGGCTCAAAGCTGTCGCTGCCGGAGACGGCCGTCACGCAGTCGCGTTCAAAGCGTCCGCCGATGTCCGCGTCCACGATGGTCGACCATTCCAGGATGATCTGCGCCTCGGGATTGACCATTTTCGCCCCCAGCGCAAAGGCGTTGATCGACGCCGGCATGCTGAAAATCGGGTAATTACAAATATATCCAATTTTTGAATTAATGCTCATGGCGCCGGCGATGACACCGGTCAAAAATTTAGCCTCGTACATGCGCCCGTAGTAGCTGCGGACGATCGGGTGGCTGACGTTGAGCGAGCAGTTGAGGAAGCGGATCTCCGGCCAGGCGGCCGCGGCGGTCAGCGTGGCGCGCAGCAGGCGCGGCGTGGTCGTGAAGATCATGCCGAAGCCCTGTTCGGCCAGCTCGCGGACGGTCTCGGCGGGGTCGTTTTGCAGGACGTTGAAGCGGCTCACGGTCTCGACCCGGTCGCCCAGCGCCTCCTGCACGGCGAGCCGCCCCTGCTCGTGCGACCAGGTCCAGAACGAGCTGTCCGGGTCCTTGTCGTGCAGAAAGGCGATCTTCAGATCGTGCAGCGGCGGGTGGACGATGCGCTGGATCAGCCCGCGCGGGGCCTCGGCGGAGTCGGTCATCAGGATGGGCCGCTTGTCCCCGGCCTGACTCAACAGCTCCGGCGCGATGGCGGCGAGATCGGCCCCGATCTCCGACGGCGTGCGGTCTTGCAGGCGGTCGTAGCCGAAGATCTCCAGATAGCGCAGCAGGGCCTCGTCCCGGGTCAGCTTCGCGCTCAGCTCCGAGTCCCGGAAGCTGCGGCGAAAGCGCGTCACGTCGGAGAAAAAGCAGCGCTGCCGGTCCTCGTCCCAGACGCTGCGGTCCTCGCCGCACAGCAGCTCGAGCAGGGTGGGATAGCGCCCCGGCGTGCGGAAGACGATGTACTGGATCTGCGTGACGCGGTAGAAATCGAGGAACTCATAGTAGGCGAGGATCTCCGGCTCTTTGCTTCTCGCGGGGAGCAGGCGGCGGACCTCCGCGCGCACCGTGAGCGCGCCGAAATAGCGCAGGACCGACACGCGCTTGTGGCCCTCCACGACAAAGAAGCGGTTGAGGTACTCGACCACGAGGATGGGCTCGCGTATGCCCTCCTTCAGATGGGAGGCGGCCAGCGCCGACCACTTGGCGGCAAACTCGCTCGACTCCTCCAGCAGCGGGAAGAAGGAGGCGGAGAAGGAATCCCGCCGGGAGGCGGTATAGGTGCCCGCGACCTGCTCGAGATCGACGCGGGAGGTGCCGAGCGAAACCTCGTTCTGCGAGTTCAGATGCTCGATCTCATCCTCGAGCGCGTGCAGATAGGGATACTCATGCCGCGCTGTCCGCGCCTTGACCTCTTTCAGCCCGAGCCGCCGGGCCTGCTGATAGGAAATGTCCGACATATCCAGCTCCTTTTTCCCGCGCATCCCGCGCGGCGCAGAGAAAAACAACGCATCCTTTTCGGCTTCCAGTATATCACAACCGGCCTGTCGGGACAAGGGGAAGGCAAACAGATCAAAAAATTATCCTTGAATCAAAAAAATAGGCTTGTGAAACAGACGAAAAGATGCTATTTTATAAGCAGAATCTACGGGCTTTCTACCGGCATTGTCCGGAAAAAAACGATACTACAACGGATCGGGAGGAAACACTATGGCATCCATCAGCTTCAGAGACGTCACCAAGATCTATGACGGCGCCGAGAAACCCGTCGTCCCCAATCTGAACCTCGAGATCGCCGACAAGGAGTTCATCATTCTGGTCGGCCCCTCCGGCTGCGGCAAGTCCAC
>CADCLH010000156.1 GCA_902802215.1 Oscillospiraceae bacterium | reverse complement strand
GGAGCGTCCCGCGCTGCCGAAGGCGGTCTCGCAGCAGGTGGAGATCCGCCTGAAATACGACGGCTACATCAAGCGCCAGCTCCGGCAGGTGGAGGAATTCGCCCGGCTGGAGGCGAAAAAGCTCCCGCCGGAGCTCGACTACCGGGCCATCACGGGCCTGCGTCTCGAGGCGCGGGAGAAGCTGGAAAAGATCCGCCCCGAGAACTTCGGGCAGGCAAGCCGCATCTCCGGCGTGTCCCCGGCGGATATCTCGGTGCTGATGATCTGGATGGAGGGCCGCCGATGAGCAAGGTCGTCCTGGGCTTTTCCGGCGGGGTCGACTCCGCCGTTTCGGCCGTCCTGCTGCAAAAGGCGGGCTTTGAGGTGCACGGGGTGTACCTCGACAACACCGGGCTTGAGGCGCGCCGCGAGGCCGTCGAGGCCGCTTCACGCATGGGCGTCGAACTGACGGTCGTCGACGTGCACGCGGAGCTCGAAGCGCTGGTCTGCCGTCCGTTCACCGACTGCTATCTGCGCGGCGAGACGCCCAACCCCTGCGTGCTCTGCAACCGGGCGCTGAAATTCCCCGCGCTGCTGAAGGAGGCCGACCGCGTCGGCGCGGAGCTCGTCGCCACCGGCCACTATGCCCGCGCCGAAAACGGCGCGCTGTACAAGGGCCGCCCCGCCAACGACCAGAGCTACATGCTCTGCCGCCTGACGAAGGAACAGGTCCGCCGTCTGACGCTGCCGCTCGGTCCCTGGGAGAAGACGCAGGTGCGCGCCCTGGCCTCAGAGCTCGGTCTGCCCGCCGCGCGCAAGAAGGACAGCATGGAGATCTGCTTCATCCCGGACAGGGACTACGTCTCCTGGCTGTCGCGCCGCGCCGCCCTGCCCGGTCCGGGGGACTTCGTCTTTCACGGGAAGACCGTCGGCCGGCACAAGGGCGTCGTCCGCTGGACCGTCGGCCAGCGCGTCCCCGGTCTGTACGAGGGCCGCAAGCTCTACGTCGCACGCATCGACGCGGAGGAAAACCGCATCGAGCTGGCCCTCTGGGAGGAGCTGTTTCAGACGGAGCTTCACGCCGCGGACTTCAACTGGCTCATCGAGCCGCCGCTTGCGCAGGACATCCCCGCGAGCGTGCGCGTGCGCCACACGAAGTGGGAGGAGCCGCGCTGTCTCGCCCGCGCTCTGGCGGACGGGAGCGCCCGCATCTCCTGCGAGACGCCGGTGCGCGCCCCCGCTCCGGGGCAGAGCGCCGTCCTGTACGACGGCGAACGCCTGCTCGGCGGCGGTTTTCTTACGCGGTAGCATAATTTCCTTCCGCGTCGTAGTAGAACACCGGCGCGATGCCCGTGACGAGCAGCACCATGTCCCCCGGCGCGGAGGCGTAGTCTGTCCGCCCCCAGCAGCGTTCGACACGCAGGGGCTTTGAGAGCACGCCGCCCCAGGCCCAGTCGGGCACGGTGTTGTCGATGTAGCCGCGCAGCTTCTGGCGAAAGGCCGCCGCGTCCGTCACCGCGCCGACGCGCCTGTCGCCCAGATACACGTACTCCCGCAGCTCGACCCCGGGCACGGCGCGCAGCAGCGCGTCCGCAAGTCCCGGCGCCTCCCGCTCCGGCAGACGCAGCGTCAGGCGCGCTCTCCGCTTCAGCTGCGGCAGCGCCGCCTCCCCGGGCAGGATCTCTTCCGCGGCAGCGCGGGCGGCCTCCGCCGCCCGCATCGCCGCCCGGGCCGAGCAGCCGAGCGCGAGCGTCTCGCCCGCCACCTCAAAGTCCCAGCGCAGCCGGACGTTGGCCGCCGCGAAGAGCAGCAGCGCGGCGAGCAGCCATGCCGTTTTCCTCAGCATCCTCACCACCTCCGCGGTTAACATAATCTATTTCCCGGCCGTGGTCAAGGGCTTCGGCAAAAGCTCTCATAACAAGCGCTCATATCCCGGTTTCCGCCGGTTCCAGCGCTTCGGCCTCCGTCACGGACACCTCGTAGGCCACGCGCTCGACCGGGCCGGTCTCCGTGAGCTTGATGTACGGACGGCTCTGGAAGCGCCCCTCGAGGCGCACCGCGGTCCCGACCGGCCAGCGCGCCGCCTCGCGCGCCCGCAGGCCCCAGCAGATGCAGGGCAGGTAGTCCGAGCGGGCGTAGCTCCGGTTGACCGCCAGCATGAGATCGCAGATGTCGCGCCCCATGGGCGTCACGCGCAGATTCGGCGCCCGGCACAGCGTCCCCGTGAGGAAAACGCTGTTTTCATCCGGCCCCTCGCACAGCAGCAGCTCCCTGGCCAGCACCGTGAGCACGAGCTTCGCCCCCTCGCCCCGCCGGTTGTTGTAGCTGCGCAGCTGTCCCGTGATCAGGAGCTTTTCCCGCTCGGCCGCCTCGACGGCCTCGAGCTGCTCGCGCCGCAGGACGATGTTGAGCGTGTCGCTGTTGCCCGACAGCCGCCGCACCTCGAGCGGGAAGCTGTAAAAGCGCTGGCCCCGGCTCTCGTGGGAGAACGCCGGCGCCCCGGCGAGGGTCCCGCAGAGTCTGACCGCGTTGGTTTCCGTCATCTGTTCCATGGCCTGTGCCGTCCTTTTCGTTTGATGGTCCATCCTATTCGCCTCTCCCGCTTGAATATGACGGCATAAAGCGGTATAATAAATCATCTAAACAAAAGCAAAGGAGCGTTCTTTTATGGATATCAAGGAAATTCTGGAAAAATGCGACCACACCCTGCTGCGCGTCGACTGCACGAGCGAGGAGATCCGCGCCCTCTGCGACCAGGCGATCCGCTATCACTGCGCCAGCGTCTGCATCCCGCCCTGCCATGTCGCGGGGGCGAAGCGCTACGTGGGCGACAGGCTGACGCTCTGCACGGTCATCGGTTTTCCGAACGGCTACATGACCACCGCCGCCAAGGCCTTCGAGGCCGCCGACGCCGTGAAGAACGGGGCCGACGAGATCGACATGGTCATCAACCTCTCCATGGTCAAGGACGGCTGCTGGGCGGACGTGGCAAACGACATCCGCGCCGTGCGCGAGGCCACAAAGGGCAAGATCCTCAAGGTCATCATCGAGTGCTGCCTGCTCACCGAAGAGGAAAAGGTGCACCTGTGCAAGACCGTCGCCGACTGCGGGGCCGACTTCATCAAGACCTCCACGGGCTTCTCCAAAGGCGGCGCGACGCGCGAGGACGTAAAGCTGCTGCGGGAGCACTCTCCGAAGCTGCTCAAGGTCAAGGCGGCCGGCGGCATCGCAAGCCTGCAGGATGCGGAGGACTTCATCAGCCTGGGCGCCGACCGCCTCGGCACCAGCCGGGTTGTCAAGCTCGCCATGGAGCAGGAGAAGCTCGCAGGCGCCCCGGACGAGAAATACTGATTTTTTCTCTTGACAACGCCCCACAAACCTGTTATATTATCGAAGCTAAAACAAAGAAGGTACGGCATCCACCCTGCCTCACCCGGCGGCAACTGCGCCAGCCGCGGTCAATAAAAGCACCGCCCTTTCGGGGGTTCACTGTGTTTTTGCGCTCGGATGCCGTGCATCCGAGCTTTTTCATTTGACTGCCGTTTTGCCCGCCGCCTGCGCGGCAGCCGCAAAACAGGGCGAAATTACCTGGCGATTTTGCAGTCGACCAAGTAATCATTTTCGGAGGTGTTTCCAATCGCAAACGCTGTTCATCAAATCAACGAAGAGATCCTTGACAAAGAAGTGCGCCTGATCGGCGATCAGGGCGAGCAGCTCGGCATCATGTCCGTCGTCGACGCGCTGCGCATCGCGACCGAGCATGAGCTTGATCTGGTCAAGAT
>CADCLH010000155.1 GCA_902802215.1 Oscillospiraceae bacterium | reverse complement strand
CAGCGCGGCAGCTCCGCCCGCCCGTCGAGCCGGACGCCGCAGAACTCCGCCAGCGCGGCGCCTGCCACCAGCGCATACGTCACATACAGGATGCGCTTGCCCTCAAGCGGGATGCGGTTGTTCTCATGCACCAGGATCGTCAGCACGGCCAGCGCGATCCAGCACAGGATGAGTATGGCGGTATAGTAACTGATCATTTGCATCTCCCCCGGAGCGGCGCGCGGACGCACGGAATCAACCGCATGCTCCCGTTATTCTTTCGGGCCGGACTCCTTGCGGATGTTTTCGATGTTCTCCATGCTGCCGCCGCCGGTGTCATCCGGCGCGCGGAGCTCGCCCTTTTCCACGAGGCGCAGGAAGGCGTCCACCACCTCCGGCGCAAGCTGGGTCCCGGAGACCTCCCGGATGATCGAAACGACCTTGTCGAAGTTCATGCGCTTGCGGTAGGGACGGTTGGAGTACATGGCGTCGAAGCAGTCCGCCACGGCGATGATCTGCGCGACTCTGGGGATCTCGTCACCCTTCAGATGCTTCGGATAACCCCGCCCGTCCGGGCGTTCATGGTGCGCCTCGGCCCCGATGGCGAGCTCCGGCATGATGCTGATGTCCTTCAGCACGTCATAGCCCTTGGTCGTGTGGGACTTGATGGTTTCAAACTCCTCGTCCGTCAGCTTGCCGGGCTTGTTCAGGACTTCCGGCGGCACGCCGATCTTGCCGATGTCGTGCAGCAGGGCGATGCGGTAGTACTTTTCGACCGTCTCGTCGTCAAAGCCCATCTCCCGCGCGAGCATGGTGGTATACTGCGCCACGCGGGTGGAGTGGCCGTTGGTGTACCGGTCCTTCATATCGATGACCTTGGCGAAGGCCTCGGTGATCTCGCGGACGAAGGTCATGGTCTCCTGGTTTTTCTTTTCGAGCTTCTGCATCCTGCGCCGGACGTAGAGCCGGATCAGCACCGCCGCGATGAGCAGCACGGCAAAACCCGCTGCGACGAAAAACCACGCCTGCTCGTAAAAGGCTTTTTCCTTTTCGATCTGTACCCGCAGCTCCTTGTTGCCGCGGCCCATGGAGTCCTTGACCTGCATGACGAAATGGTAGGTGCCGCCGCTCAGGTTCGTATAGTCCGCGGGAGCCAGCTCGCTGCGGATCACGGTCTTGAACGTCTTGTCGAAGCCCTCCAGACAATAGGAGACCTGGGGGTTCATCAGCGAGTAGTTGTAGACGAAGCTGTTGACCGTGAGCTTGTGCGTGTCCGAGGGGATGGTGAAGGCGCCGTTCTCGTCGGGATAGATGCGCACATCGTCCGCGTCGACGAAGGGCACGGCAACCTTCAGGTCGCTGACGTCCTCAAAAGGCTGCTCGATGTTGATCTTCACGACGCCCGCGGAGCTCGCGATGAACAGGTCGCCGTCCGCGGTCAGCTCGCTGAAGGAGTTGGCCGTGGCCATATAGGGCAGGCCGTTGTCCGTATCGTAATGAACCGTCTCGATCCGCTCGTTTGCGAGCAGCTCCTCGGTGGCGGTCACGTAGATCCCGTTGCTGGCGAGCACCCACATGTCGTCCTTGCTGTTCTGATACAGGTCGTAGTTGTTGGAGTACGGGAATTTCTGAACGGCCGTCACCTGATAATCCGGCGTCATATAGGCGATGGAGTTGCTGGTCACAAGCCAGAACAGCTCGCGCTTCGGGTCGCGCTTGATGCGCATGACGACGCCGGAGCGCAGCCCCTCCTCCAGTCCGACATGCCTGGTCCCCTCGGGCCCGATCACATAGATCCCGCCGCCGTCCGAGCCGAGGATCAGCTCGTGATCGTAGCCCTCGGCGACCGTCAGGATCTCCGTGTTCACGATGCCCGCTTCCTCCCCGTAGCACGCGACCACCCGATCCCCGTCGATGATGGTCACGCCGCCGGTGTTGGCGACCATGATCGTGCCGTCCTCCCGCTCACAGACGGTGCGGACGCGGTCGGAGAAAAGGCCGTCCTGCACGGTGAACGCCGTCAGCTCGCCTTTGTCGTAGCGGAGCAGTCCGAATTTGCGCCAGGTGGCGATCCAGAGCCGCCCCTTGCTGTCCCGGATGATGGAACGGATGCGCACGCCGTCGAGGTAGTCCAGCAGGTCCGTCGTGTCGATATCGACGTCCGAGGCCGTGGCCGCCTTTGTCAGCGGGATGCTGTCAGCTTTTTTCCCGTTCTCGATGACGGTCAGCCCGGTGTCGGTGGCGATAAAGAGCTGATCACCGTATTGGCAGGTCGAATTGACGACGGCCGACGGCAGCTCGCAGCGTTCGTACACGTCCGAGAACTGGTTCGGCACGACCTTCATCACGCCCTGCCGGGTGGACGTGAACCAGAGGTTGCCCTCATAGTCCGTCATCACATGGCCGACGGAATTGTTCATCGGGATATTTTCGAGCCTGTGGAAGCCCGCCTCGTCCAGATTCCCGACCCCGTTGCCCGCGCAGATCCAGATCTGGCCGTTGATGTACTCAAAACGCTCCACATAGGACAGCGGCGCGATGTCCCGGACGTCCAGGGAGGCGAAGTTGTCCTCGAGGCTGCCGTAATACACCTCGGAATTTTCCCGTCCGAGGTACAGATAGCCCGGCTTTGCCGGGTCGGGGAAGATGCCGATGATCCCCTTGACGCGGCATTCGTCCGCGCTGATGAAGCTGTTGAGCCTGCCGAAGTGCAGCGTAAACAGATCTCCGATCTGCGTGAGGCCGTAGATCAGGCCGTCGGCGCCGAGGCGGATGTCGCGGATATAGGTCTGCGCAAGCCGGTCATCCTCCAAAGCGCGGACGTTCATGTCGCTGTCGATCATGCAGACGCCCGCCGTGGTGGCGATATACATGGTGCCATCCGCGTCCTCCGCGATGGCGCGGATGTTGACGGCCGGCAGACCGTCCGACACGGTCCAGTTCCGAAACGTCCCCTGCTCCATGACGAACACGCCCGTATCGTTTGTTCCGATCCACAGGCGGTCCCGGCTGTCCACATACAGGGAGATCACGCTCGAGATGCCCGTGGCGGAATCAAGGCGCTCGAAGCTGGTCCCGTCATGGCGCATCAGACCGGCATAGCTGCCGATCCAGATAAAGCCCTCGCCGGTCTCCGCGATGGCGTTGGCCTCGGAGGTCGGCAGGCCGTTGGGGTTGTTGTACAGCACGGCGGAAAAGCCCTCGGTTTTGCCGGTCGGGTCCACCGACGGCGCCCGGTTCAGGACACCGGAGGCGTTGAGGGCGAGGACGTCTCCTTCCGCGAAGCAGGTCCCCGCAAACACCGAGGCGATTGCCAGCATCAGCGTCAGGCACAGCAGGAGCCTGACGGTTCGTTTTTTATGCGTGTTCATGACAGGAATACGCCTCCTTCTCTCCTGCGTCCTACGAGGCACGGACCCAGTTCATATAGATTGCTCTGCTGAGGTGGAAATCAGAAATTCTCCGATTTCAAACAGTCTCGCGTCGGCTCCGCACACGAGCATCAGCTGGTTATGGGTATCCTCCAGAGGCATTCTGGAGATTTACAACAGATTCCACGGAAATCTACGAATCTCATCATGCACTTTTTCCGGCCGACTGTCAAGCCGGAAAGCGACGAACTCGTCTCCGCCGACGTAGCGGAAGGCGGGACTGTGCTTGACGAGTTCACAGATGATCCTGTTTTCCCTGACGCTTCTCCACCCCCGACCGGGTACTTGTTCCTGCTCCCCGGCCAGATTAGTCCATTCAGAGTCAATATACCATACGCCTCTCTCAAATCCCTCTCAAAATCCGGAAAGAAAATAATAACGGGGCGGCTCTT
>CADCLH010000154.1 GCA_902802215.1 Oscillospiraceae bacterium | reverse complement strand
CCGGACCGCAGTTCAGACCAGGACGGTATCCCGGTTCTTGTCCGCGGTCTCCGCCGCTTCCGCCGGAAAACGCCGGCGATCCTTCCCGTTCTTCTGATAGTAGAGGGACTTCGCCTCGTACATCCTCCGGTCTGCGATCCGGGCGAGCTCGGTGACGCTCTTGCCCGGGAACTCGGCATGGCCGGCGGAACCGAGGGCCGCGCTGAGGGTCATGACATGCTCCTCGGACCACTGATCCATCCGCTTCTCAAACTCGCCGAGAAGCAGGGACAGCTCCTCTTGGCCCGCGGCGATCAGTACCACGAACTCGTCCCCGCCGATGCGGAAACGCTTTCCCATCTTCCCAAAGCACTGATCGATGCAGTGCGCGGCGCCGACGATCAGATCATCTCCGACGTCGTGCCCGTAGGTGTCGTTGACCTCCTTCAGCCCGTTCATGTCGATGGCGAGATAGACCAGATCCTCCGGCATCGGCTCCGAGAGCAGCTTCTTCAGCTCGTCCTCATACTGGCGCCGGTTGGGGAAGCCGGTCAGAACGTCGATGCCGGCGTTCTCCTCCTCCTGCACGATGCGCTCGGCCAGCCGCATTTTCAGACGCAGGTAGCTGATGCCGAGCACGAGCTGGAAGAGGAAAAAGATGGTCAGGTTGATCATCGGACCCAGCGCCCCGGAGATCGTCGCGGTGGCGTAGAGCATCACGATGGCGGCCGCAAGGACGATCGCCGCGTAGACGGCGGGAAAGAGGAAGAAGCTCAGCGGGACCGTCAGTGAGAAGGTCATGAAGACGGCGGGATCGATGACGTTGTATATCACCGCGTCGGAGAGGGTGATCGCCAGAGACCAGGCGAAGAAGAAAACCGCGCAGAAGGGATTGGCTACGTTCAGAAGCACATAACGGCGCTCCATGTCCTTCTTGACATAGACATAGAGGCCGAGATAGACGAGCGCTATGCTCAGAAGCAGGATATAAAAGATGCGGTATTTCCAGATATACTCGCCGAAGAGGGCCCGGTTGACGGTCGAATAGATCAGCATGGCGATCTCGAGGACGGCGACCATGGCCAGCGCGATCACGGAGGTCTCCCATGTCGAGCTGTAGACCCCCTTGAGGATCTTGCGTCTCCTGTCGGGTGTGTGCTTTTCTTTCATAGTATCCCTCCGCAAAGGTCAGGCTGATGCCGGGACTGCTCCGGGGAAAGGATGAGGCCTACCCGTCCATCCGCGCGGCAAGGAGCTTTTCGCGGTTCTTGTCGGCGTAGAGCTTCCGGTCGGCCCGCTGCTGACAGGCAGTGAAGGGCTCGTCCGCGCCCAGCTCGTCATAACCGACGGCGACGGAGAGCGTGTAGGGCGTCGCCTCCTTCTCGCAGGCTTCGCGCAGACGGCGGCGGATCTCCCGGCGCAGGGCGGGGAGCTCGGATTCGTCTGAGGTGCGGACGATGAGGATGAACTCGTCGCCGCCGTAGCGGGCGAGAAACGGCGCTTCCTTCAAAATGCGTATGGCGCCTTTCAGCGCGTCGGCGATCAGGACCAGAGCCCGGTCGCCTTCGGCATGCCCGTAGGTGTCGTTGATCTGCTTGAAGTCGTTGGCGTCAACCATGACGACAAACTCCCGCAGGCCGTTTGCCCGGTGCGCGGCGTCCTGCGACAGATAGTGGTGGAGCTGGTTGCGGTTGTTCAGCCGTGTCAGCGGATCGACGGAGATCTGGTCGGCGGTGTTGTTCAGATAGAACAGCAGCATGTTGATCGTGCAGCCGAAGCAGAACAGCGGCGCGTTGAGCATGGTGAGCTGAAGCACGCCGAAGAGCGCGATCACCAGCGGGAAAATGCCGATCTGTAAACAGAGACGGCGTTCCATATGGATCCTGGCCTTGCTGGCCCGGATCATGGAGATGACGAACGTGACCAGAAGGTAGGTCATCGGCGCGGGCAGCAGGATCAGCGGATAGTAGAGCGGATTGAGCTCCGCGTTCTCGTTCACCCAGAAGGTCGGCGCGATCATATACCAGACGACGGCGACGCAGGTCACCAGATAATAGGGGAGGCCGACGATAGTGTCGAAGTGCTTTTCCCTGCGGAAGGGCAGCTGCTCGGCCGCGGCCGCGTAGAGGAACCAGCTGTAGGTGATGCCGGCGAGGAAGAAAGCGTTGATGAAGTTTACAAGCGCGACAAGAAAGCGCGTGCGGGGGATCAGGCCGCTGAGCAGCGCAGCCCAGACCCAGTCGTTGGCGAAGTAAACGATATGCGCTACCATCACACGGTCGAGCAGGATCTGCTTTTCCTGCCGGTTGCCGTTTCGGTGGTCGTTGACGAGCATGATGACAAAGAACAGGATGCAGACGACCGTCGCCTCACTGTAAAAGAACAGATAGTCGCGGGACACGGGCCAGCCTCCTTTCCGCTCCGTCCGGCAGAGAGATGCATTATTAAAATATTATTCCTTGTTGTCCGGCCTTTTTCAATACCGCATTCGCAGAAAAACATGCCGGACGGGTGTTTTTTACCATCAAACCACCATGACGGAGACGCCGTCGGGGATCGCGAGGACGGAGCCGTTGACGACGCCCCGGGCGGCGAGAATCTCGTCGGCCTTTCTGAGCGCCTCCTCCAGAGAGTGGGCGGGGATCATGTGCATGTCAGTCACCATGTCGTCCGGCGCGTCGGAGACGTAGACGACGGTCGCGCGCATCAGGATCCGGGCGAAGATCTGGGATTCCCACTGGTCGATGATGGTCTCGTCGGGCGGAGTCTCGACAAACTTCTTCATCATGCGCTGCAAATTCTTCTCGTCGCGGAAGGTCTCGTAGAAGACTCTGCCGCCGTGGCCGTCGTTGGATCTGGCCAGCATGATGATCACGCCGCCCTCCCTGACGGTGGCCTCGGCCGCGGTCATGCCCTTGACGGCCTGATAGATGTTCTGGTCCAGGGGATAGCCGCCGTTCGTGGTGATGACGATGTCGGAGGGCGTTACGGGGACCTGACACTGAGAGGCCAGAAATTCGCGCCCGACGCGGTGGGCCAGGTCGACGTCTCCGGCGACGGCGAAGATCGCCTGCTTGTCGGCGTTGATGACCACGTTGACCACATAGGCGAGACGGGCCGCGCGCGCGGCGTACAGCATGTCGTTGTGGATCGGGTTGCCGTCGACGATGCCGGTGCGGGCGCGGGGGCTGTCGATGAACTGGCCGTTGTGGTTGTAGAGGACGGTTTTGCGGGAGGCGATGCCGGGAAGGATGCTCTTGCGTCCGCCGGAGAAGCCGGCGAAGAAGTGCGGCTCGATGAAGCCCTCGGCCACCAGCAGATCGGCCTCGGCGGCCAGACGGTTGATGATCAGCTCGCCGCCGGAGGGGAGCCTGCCGAGGCAGACGAGGTTCGCGGCGTCGTCGCAGTCGTGGATGACGATCTTCTCGTTGGCGACGATCTCGGGGCCGAACTTGTTGACGAGCTCTTCTTTTGTGGTTTCGCGGTGGCAGCCGGTGGAGATGAGGATGGTGATGTCTGCGTCGGGATTGCCCTCGCGGATCTCCGCGAGCATCTGGGGGACGATGCATTTGCTGGGCACGGGGCGGGTGTGGTCGCTGGCGATGAGGACGACCTTCTTCCGGCCCTCGGCCATGACGCTGAGCCGCGGGGTCCCGATGGGGTCGGCCATGGCGTCTTTGACCAGCTCTTCCGGACGCTTGGGGGCGACATAGTCGTGCATCCGGGAGACCAGGGTCCCGGCATAGCGGTCGTCGGGGATGTTCAGAGAGAGCGTTTCTCTGCCGTAGGGAAATTTCACTTCGGGCATGGCGATCCATCCTTTCTGTCATAAATGGTCCTCTGCCTCAAATTTTATCAGAACGCCCAAAAAAAGCAATTGCAAATTGCGCAGC
>CADCLH010000153.1 GCA_902802215.1 Oscillospiraceae bacterium | reverse complement strand
CCGACTACGACCGCGACATCTGGCAGGTGGGCAGCGCCCGCTGACCTCTGCCGCCGAATATCAGCCCCCGGCCTGCGTCCCTTTGCTGTTGAGCTTCGATGCTCGTGCCGCAATGCTGAACGAGCGATACAAAAAAGCGGATGAGAAAATTGCCCGGCTGAAAGCTGAACGAGAAGATCACCTCACCAGGGGCAAGGGTATCCGCCGATTTCTGTCCGCGCTTGACGGGCAGCCTCAAAGCCTTGAGGATTGGGATGAGCAGGCATGGAACCTTCTGGTCTCGAACGGATGCGTTGAGTTTGTTTTCAGGGGTGAAATCACAATCACGGTCAGAGCAGCATGATGCCCTGGCCGTGATGCTTTTTTGCGGCGGCGCGTTGCAGCCATTTCTACTATTATACGGTAAAAACCGTACTCGCATGACCTGCTTGATAGCCCTCTCCAGATCAGCCTTGATTTCCATCTCAGAGCGCCGGAGTTTCTGTGGTCTGTGGCCCGTGAAACAACAGCGATGTAGCCGCTTTTCTTGTTCAGTCATGTTCTTCTCTCTCCAAAGAAGAAATATGAGCAGTACTGGAGCATGGAGGTAATCCCAATACGGTATATAGCTTTGAGGGCTCCGGCGAATTTGATGAAAACGTGTTTGAGTTCTATGTCGAGGACGAGTTCGTCCATGGCCCGGACTTGGAATGTGGATCTTTTTTCGGGCTGCTTCTGTGTTGGGCATACGGCGGCAAACAACGAAGTGGATACGAGCCGTTTACAATGCTGATTGACGCGCCGATTTCCATCTTCAAAGATTATGACCGTTACTGGTATGAGTACGAGCAACACGAAAACTATTCCAGTACCCTATACAAATCGCCAAAGTCTAGATGCAGCCTCTTCGACCACATCTGCGTCAGAGAATTGGGATGAAAAAACCATCCTAGCGCAGTTGATAAAGCTTACTTTATCTTGCGCTGTTGCACTGTCTCTCAAGTATTTTGCATAGTCCACAGGTTGCTTGTTGAGTCTCGCGGCAACTTGCTTAAAGTACTCCTTGTATCGTTGTAATTCTTCGAATACATCAACAGCATACGACGCAATAACAAACCACTGATTCGGGACATAAATATACTTTGTGCTTGAGGATGTAATAACTGCTGTTGCACCAAGAAATTCTATATCATAATTGTTTTTTCTCAGATACTTCGTAAACTGATTTTTAAACTCATCGGTTAATTCTACATCCTGCCAAACAAATTCATTCATATATGTTAAGGCAGAGTTTCGAATCAAGCTATGGCTGATCTGGAAGGGATAATTGCCGGCCTTACTTCAAAACGCACCGCAGCGGAACGCTACCTCAAGGCGCTGACCGGCAGGAACGGACCTCTGATGGAGTTCGAGACACTTGCCTGGCAGGCGGTTGTAGACCACGCCTCCATCAGTGCGGATGGCACCGTCACCTTCTTCCTCCGTGATGGTTCTGAAGAAAAAGAATACGTGCAGAGCGGAGTTCGGAGCTACAGGAGACGGGGCGCGGTTAATGCGGAGGTGTGTGCGGTATGAGCTACAGAAAAAACCGGCAGGCGGTCAAAGAAGGCAAAATACTGAAGGAGCGCAGGCAGGAACTGGGGTTCACGCAGCTTGAGGTAGCCTCTGAATGCGGTGTCGAACTGCAGCAGTACCAGCGGTTTGAATATGGACAGCGGCGGTTTACGACCTGCCGGATGAACCTTGGCCTGCGGATCTGCATGGTTCTGGAACTCGATCCATACGACCTGCTTTTCCTTGAAGGGCAATGATTTCCAAGGCTACAAGCCCGCCCCGACCCCCAAGAAAGGCCGTGGCGGGCTTGTTTCTGCAAATAAATGCTCAAATACATCCCCGTGGACGTTGATAACTATCAGCAATTATCGGAATATGTCGATGCCATTATGGCAGTAATAACGACAGGAGGCGGTGCGCATGGCATTTGCAAAAATACGCGGGCGGGAGGTGAACGGATGGACGATGTCAGAAAAGCGGCTGAGGAACGAGCGTCACGCCCCAGGACAGCCGAGGTAGGAGCGAGCTTCGAGTCGGAAAGACAGCGGTCGAAAAACGCCCTGGTAAAGCAGCTTGATGCACTGGACGGCAGGAATGTGAGGAAGATCGCAGCCGCGGCGCTGAAGCAGTCCTCTCCGTAGCCGGGCTGGGAGACGAGGTTGGTCCTCTCCAGCGCCTCAAGGATCTTCGGGTGCGCGCCCTCGGTATAGTCGCTCTTGAAGTACAGCATGGCGTTTACTCCTCTCTCTGCCGGCGCAGCTTCCGCCGCCGGCGGTTGATATAGCGCTCCAGGTGCCCTTCCTCGAGAAAGGCGGCCAGCACGTATTGATCGTAGACGGGGACGGTGCAGGAATAGAAGTCCAGCCGCGCCCGGTATTCCTCGCACAGCGCCCCGGGCAGCACCATGTAGCCGGTGCGCATGGCCGGGGCGAGGGTCTTGGAAAAGGTGTTGAGGTAGATGACCCGCTCCGGGGCCAGGGAGAAGATGGTCTCGATCTGCCGCGTGGGGCTCGCGAGCTCCGAGTCGTAGTCGTCCTCCACGATCACCGCGTCCCGCTCCCGGGCCCAGGCGGCGTATTCATGGCGCTTGGCGGCCGTGGCGGTGATGCCGCTGGGGTAGGAGTGGAAGGGAGTCACGTGCAGCGCCCCGGCGCGGCAGGCGCGGAGCGCCTCGCTCTCGATCCCGTCCGGCCCCAGCCTCAGCGCCTCGCAGCGCGCGCCGTTGGCCTCGTAGACCCGGCGGATCTTCTCATAGCAGGGGTCCTCCAGCGCGAAACCGCGATCCCGCCCCAGCAGCTGGACCACCAGCCCGTAGAGATACTCCGCCCCGGAGCCGATGACGAGCTGCTCGGGCGAGACCTCCATGCCGCGGCTGCGGCGCAGATAGCCGGCCAGGGCCTCCCGCAGCTCGGGCACGCCCCGGCTGGGCGAGGGCTCGAGGATGCGCCGGTCGTAGTCGCTCAGCACGGCGCGCATGGTCCGCGCGAGCGTGGTAAAGGGAAAAGCCTCCGGCGCCTCCCGCGGCGCGCTCATGTCCGCAAGGCTTGGCCGCCAGGCGCCGCCCGCCGCGGGACCGCCGAAGGCGGCGAAATAGCCGCTGCGCGGCCGCGCCTCGGCATAGCCCTCGTCCACCAGCAGGGCGTAGGCGTGCTCCACGGTGATGACGGAGACGCCGAGCTCCTCGGCCAGCGTCCGCTTGGAGGGCAGGCGCATCCCGCGCGGGACCGCCCCGCCGACGATGTCCTGCCGGAGCTGCCGGTAGAGCTGCATATAGGCGCTCTCCGCGCCGTGCTTGTCGATCGTGTAGTTCATGGAGGAAACCCGGCTTTTCAAAAACTGGCCATATAAAAAATATAAAAACTGGATATAGTATCATGGTCAGTTTCCTATTATAATCCGAGACACAGAAAAGTCAAGGGGGCGTCCGGCATGAAAGACTCGCATCTGTCGGTAAAAAAACTGACCGCCGCCGCGGTCCTGATGGCCATGAACATCATCATGAGCATCTCCGCGCTGAGCATCCCGGTCCCGGGAGGCCACATGTATCTGAACGACGTGATCATCGTGACCGCCGCGGTGCTGCTCGAGCCCTTCTACGCCTTCGCGGTGGGCGGCTTGGGCGCTTTCATCGGGGATATGCTGTTTTACCCCGCGCCGATGTTCGTCTCGCTCGTGAGCCATGGCGTGCAGGCGCTCGTGATCTCGCTCTTTGTTCACCGCTGGATGAAGAGCCGCCCGGTCCCCGCCTCTGTGATCGGGGCGGCGCTGGGCTTGGTCCTCTCCGTCGTCGGCTATACGCTCGGGCGCGCCTATGTCTACAGCACGCCCGCCTACGCCGTTGCGAAGTTCCCCTTCCAGATCCTGCAGACCCTGGTGGGCTCGACGCTGGCGCTGCTGCTGTGCTGGAAGTGCGGCGTGGTGAAGATCTTTCAGCGGCGCTTCGGCCAGGCGTAAAGGGTCTTGTCGATTGGAAGACAAAAGTCGATAAAGATTGGAATAAAATACCGGATGAGTTTGGATTTCGATGTGAAGAAATAGTCAGAATTAATAAAAATACAAGGCCGGGAGCATATCGCTCCCGGCTTTGTATTCTCATTGTTCTAAAGGGGCCGGCTGCATCCCAAAGGATGCAGCCGGCTTCTCGGGTCACTTTTTCCTCACCGGGAGCCAGATCGCGGCGTGATAATCCGGGTCGGTCTTCTCGCCGTTGAGGCAGTCGTACCATTCCACATTGGCGTTTCCGGCGAGCTCATAGTCCGGGTTTCCCGGGAGCCATTCCCGGAAGATGCGCGTGTTCAGGCTCTGCAGGGTCTCCGGCATCGGGCCCACGCAGTCGAACACCGCCCAGTCTCCGCGCGGAAATTCGTACAGCACCATCCCCTCCGGCACCTCGCCGCCGGTATACTTCCCGGCGATCAGATAGCGGAACCTGTCGCCGCACAGATCGTCGATGCAGACGCCGTATTCCCCGATGCAGTTGTCCACGAGCGCCTGCTCATAGGCGTTTGCCGGGGCGTTCCCGGCGTACACGTTCGCGGCGTACTTTTCGCAGATCTCGTCCCAGAACTTCGGGATCTCCGCATAGGCGCTCTCATAGGAAAACTCCCGCTGGAAGCCGATGACCCGGAGCGGAAACATGGGTGTGATAATAAAAACGAGAACTGTTGACTGTTATATTATTGTGCTTCACAAAACGAGAGAATATCCTGCAGCACATCCTCACAGCCCGGTTCCTTGTGGATCTCGTGCCGGCGGCCGGGGTAGAGCTT
>CADCLH010000152.1 GCA_902802215.1 Oscillospiraceae bacterium | reverse complement strand
AACGACTACAAGGGTTTTCAAGTCTGATTAAATTATAAACATTAGAAATCCAAACTAATTCCTTTTACACGGTCTATCTCGTCAAGGGTTTCTTCATTGGCTATTACCAAATCAAACTCTATATTCTTTACATCCTCTACTTTATCTATACTCAACTGAGCAAAAGATATGATAAAGGCATTACGACCTGATTTCTCTGGCTTAACATAGAGGGGTACTCCACTCATTACCATTGGAACCATCTCATCATTTACAGATGCACCATCAAGATATACCCATATCTCCTTATCGGTCTTGTTCTTAACATTTATATCTATGTAGAAAACACCTTCAACACCCAAATTGGTTGCATCATAAATTTTCTCAAAAGTTGCTGTTACATAATCATCATCTGCAATCACAACTTCCTTTGATTCTTCCTTTTCGGGCTCTGGAGTAGTGGTAGTATCCTCTTTCTTCGGTGTCTCTATTGTCGTAGGACTACCCGTATTACTTGTAGATGATGAAGATGTACTTTCACCACCACAAGCAGATAATAAGCAAAGTGTCATTACAAAGACCAACACCAGACTAATTGACTTCTTCATATTCTCAACTCCTTCCAATGCTTGAATATAACACGACTTTTCCTAAAAGTCCAGAATTAACATTTGTTGTTTATACCCATTGGACAGTTGAAATTAGGATTTTTCTTGATGCTACAAGAAAGAATCAACGATATTTTTCTGAAAATGGGGTTTATGTCCAACAAGAATCAACGAAAAAACACAAGATTCAGGGGATAAAAAGAGCCATTTGCCCCTGTATCACGGGGCAAATGGCTAAAGCACGTTAACTAGAGTATATAACTCTCCGACCGGATGCGCTTTTTTGCGGAAAGCGGGACAAAACCGGAAGAATATGCTTGACAATCGCACAATTTCTGCTATATTGAAATCACAATTGAAGACACCTTATCAAGAGCGGTGGAGGGAACGGCCCTGTGAAGCCCGGCAACCTGCGAAAGCGTGGTGCCAAATCCGGCGGTGAGACGAAAGATGAGGCTTGCTTACAGACTCTTTGCGCACCCCGGACCGGGGTGCGTTTTTTGCTGTGTTAATATTTTTAAGGAGGATATACGAATGAGCCACTATCTGTTTACTTCCGAGTCCGTCACCGAGGGGCATCCCGACAAGATCTGCGACCAGATCTCCGACGCGGTGCTCGACGCGATCCTGGAGAAGGACCCCATGGGCCGCGTGGCCTGCGAGACCACGGTCTCCACGGGCCTTGTGCACATCATGGGCGAGATCAGCACCGAGTGCTATGTCGACATCGCCAAGATCGCCCGCGGCGTCGTGCGCGACATCGGCTATGACCGCGCCAAGTACGGCTTCGACTGCGAGACCTGCGGCGTGATCCTGAACATCGACGAGCAGTCCGGCGACATCGCCATGGGCGTGGACAAGGCGCTCGAGAACAAGACCGGCGAGGTCGACGAGCTGCAAAACGGCGCGGGCGACCAGGGCATGATGTTCGGCTACGCCTGCGACGAGACCCCGGAGCTCATGCCCCTGCCCATTTCGCTTGCGCATAAGCTGGCCCTGAAGCTGACGGCGGTCCGCAAGAGCGGGGAGCTGAGCTACCTGCGCCCCGACGGCAAGACCCAGGTCACGGTCGAGTACGATGAGCAGCGCCGCCCCGTGCGCGTGGATACCATCGTCATCTCCACCCAGCACGCCCCGGAGGCGACGCTCGGGCAGATCCGCGCGGATATGATCGAGAAGGTCGTTAAGACCACCGTGCCCGCGGAGCTTCTGGACGAAAACACCAAGTACCTTGTCAACCCGACCGGCCGCTTCGTCATCGGCGGCCCGCAGGGCGACTCCGGCCTGACCGGCCGCAAGATCATTGTCGACACCTACGGCGGCAGCGCCCCCCACGGCGGCGGCGCCTTCTCCGGCAAGGACCCGACCAAGGTCGACCGCTCGGCGGCCTACGCGGCGCGCTGGGTCGCCAAGAACGTGGTCGCGGCGGGGCTCGCCACGCGCTGCCAGGTGCAGCTGGCCTACGCGATCGGCGTAGCGAAACCGGTGAGCGTGCTGGTCGAGACCTTCGGCACCGGCAAGGTGGCCGACAGCGAGCTCGAACGCGCGGTCGAGAAGGTCTTCGATCTGCGCCCCAGCGCCATCATCCGCGACCTCGATCTGCGCAAGCCCATTTACCGGCAGCTCGCCGCCTACGGCCACATGGGCCGCGAGGACCTCGGCGTGAACTGGGAAAAGACCGACCGCGCCCAGGCGCTTCTCGACGCGCTGAAGGCCTGAAAACAAACCATAACGAACGAAACGGGCTCCGGCGAAATCCGGAGCCCGTTTGCTCGTTTGGGGAAAATCAGTTGTTTCTGTAGTAGTTGATGAGGCAGCCGTCGACGATGATCTGGCGCTCGGGGTCGGTCAGCGGGCCGATGGAGCACTTGAACTCCGTCACCGTGCCGTCGGGCTTGACGGCGTAGGCGGTGATGTCGTCGTTCTTCTCGAGGATGGCTTTTTTGAGACCCGGCACGAAGATGTAGTCGCCCAGCGCGAAGACCTCGGGATGCTCCACGAGGAACGGGGTCATGCCCCAGTTGATGCAGTTGGAGCGGTAGCGCTTCGTGGCGTAGGCCTTGGCGAAGTTCGCGCTCGCGCCCATAACGCGCTGGCAGCTCGCCGCCTGCTCTCTCGCCGAGCCGTCGCCCGGCATGTTCGCAAAGATCGTGGAGCCGACGTCGGTGTTCTCGGGATCGACCTTGAGCCCGTGCATCTCCAGCGACTCGTACACGGCCTTGATCTCCTCGCTGAGACCCTTGCCCGCGCGGCGGTCGCGGTCCTCCTGCCTGAGGACCTTGGAGCGGCTGACATACTGCGGATCGCGGCGGGAGAGGGCAAACTCGCTCAGCCTCTCGGGGTTCGAGCGGTAGGACGAGGTCTCGCCGGAGGGGATCAGCTCGTCGGTGGTGGTGACGGGGTCAGTGATGTAAGAGCAGACCTTGACCAGCAGGTCGTCGGTCAGGGCGGGCATCTCGGGCCAGTCCTTGATGTTCGGGCCGAACTTCAGCTCATGCTCGGGTTCGGGTTTGCCCCAGCCGTTGTACACGCGCTTGGCGTAGATGCCCGCGTCGTACTCGTACGGGGGATTGGTGTATTCGACCTCGATGTCCGTCGCGGCGGTGAGCTTGCCGCCGTTGGCCGCGGTTGCGGCGATGGAGCGCGCGTCCATGAGGGCGACGGCGGAGAGCTGGCCCTCGCCGGGCTTGGAGCCCTCGCGGTTCGGGAAGTTGCGGGTCGTGTGGCGGATCGAGAACTCGCCGTTGGCCGGGGTGTCGCCCGCGCCGAAGCAGGGGCCGCAGAAGCACTCGCGGATGATCGCGCCCGCGGAGACCAGATCGAAGAGGCGTCCGTTCTTGGCAAGGCAGGACCAGGCGGGCATGGAGCCGGGGTAGACGTTGAGCGAGAACGCCCCGTTGCCGCAGGACTTGCCGCGCAGGATGTCGGCCGCGGCGCAGATGTTGTCGTAGGTGCCGCCGGAGCAGCCCGCGATCTCGCCCTGTTCGACCCAGATCCCGCCGTCGTGGTACTTGGAGAGCAGGTCCATCTTCACGCCCTTGAGCTGCTTGTTGGCGGCCTCCTGCACGGCGTGCAGGATGTCCTCGGCGTTTTCCAGCAGCTCATGGATGGTGTAGGTGTTCGAGGGGTGCATCGGCATGGCGATGGTGCACTCGATGCTGGAGAGGTCGACGTAGACGCAGCCGTCGTAGTAGGCGACCGCGGCGGGGTCGAGCTTTTTGTACGCCTCGGGTCTGCCGTGGATGGTGTAGTAGCGCTTGGTCTCCTCGGGTGGTCTCGGTGGTCATGACGTCGATGGCGTTGCGGTACTCGATGGGGAGCTTCGCGATGCCGGGGCCGACGAACTCCATGACCTTGTTCTTGACGTAGCCGTTTTTATACACCGCGCCGATGATCGAAAGCGCCACGTCCTGGGGACCGACGCCGGGCTTGGGCTCGCCGTCGAGGTAGATGCAGACGACGCCGGGGTAGGAGAAATCGTAGGTGCGGCCCAGAAGCTGCTTTGCCAGCTCGCCGCCGCCCTCGCCGACGGCCATGTTGCCGAGGGCGCCGTAGCGGGTGTGGGAGTCGGAGCCGAGGATCATCCTCCCGCAGCCGGTCATGGTCTCGCGGTTGTAGGAGTGGATGTTCGCCATGTTGGTGGGGACGTAAATGCCGCCGTACTTGTGGGCAGCGGAGAGGGCGAACTTGTGGTCGTCCTCGTTGATGGTGCCGCCGACGGCGCAGAGGGAGTTGTGGCAGTTGGTGAGCACGTAGGGCAGGGGGAACTCCTTCATGCCGGAGGCGCGGGCCGTCTGGATGATGCCGACGTAGGTGATGTCGTGGCTGGTCATGGAGTCGTACTTGAGGCGCAGGTGCTCCATGTCGTCCACGGTGTTGTGGGCCTTGAGGATGGAATAGGCCATCGTGCCTTTCTTGGCGCAGTCCTGACAGGTCTTCTCGCCGGTGAGGGCCTTGACCTCCTCGAGGCTCCGGGTGAGCTGCGTGCCGTTTACCAGATACACGCCGCCGTCATAAAGCTTGACCATAGTGTTATCCTCCCATGAATTTTCGGAAAGGGAACAGGCGGAGTCCGCCTGTTCCCGATATGCGTTTTCTTACAGAACCATTGCGACGATGAAGTTGTAGAGAGCCGCGCAGCCGACGCTGATGGGGACGGCCACGAACAGCAGGCGGTTGAAGAGCTTGTTGCGCTCCTCGTCGTTGCCGTAGGAGCCGAGGATCAGGCTGCCGCCGGAGGAGAAGGGGCTGATGGCGCTGCTCTGCGCGCCCAGAATGGTGCAGGCGAAGAGCGTGATCGGGTTGAGGCCGGTGGCCGCGGCGATGCCGGGGATCAGCGGGAAGAGAGCCGGGCAGACGACGCCGGTGGTGGAGCTGAAGAAGCTCATGAACGCGCCGATGAAGCTGAAGGCGATGGGCACGAGGAAGGTGGGCACGTTGTTGCCGATCCAGTGGGAGACGGCCTCGATGGTGCCGGCCTTGACGGCGACGCCGATGAGCATGCCGGCGCCCGCGATCATCAGGATGGTGTTCCAGGGGACCTTCGCGATGATGTCCTTCTGGGGGGCGAGCTTCAGCAGCAGACCGATGACGGTGAAGATGAAGGCCACGAGACCCACGTCGATCTTGCCGGCGACGGTCTTGATGAAGCCGACGTTCGGGAACAGGAGCTTGAGCAGGGGGAAGATGAGCACGACGGCCATCATGATGAGCATGAGGCGGAGCGTGGTCTTCTGCTTGGGATCGTAGGCCTCGGGCTTCTTGAAGGTGACGCCCTTGCCGATCTCGCGGTTGGACTTGAAGCCGAAGCGGAAGATGGCGATGAGGATCAGGGAGAAGACGATGGCCAGGCCGAAGACCTTCATCTCGGGGCCGAAGGTGTCCGCGAGCGCGGGCAGGCCGGCGCCCTCATAGGCGGTGTCCATCAGGCCGCGGAAGATGACGCCGAGCGCGGCGGTCGGGAAGTTGCCGCCGGCGAGCGCGCCGCAGTTGATGGCGACGGCGCCGGTGAGCTTGTCCATCTTGGACTCCTCGCAGATGGCCATGGTGATGGGGGCCAGGAAGGCGAGGACGGTGAAGTAGGCCGCGCCCATGACGGACAGGATGACCGCCACGAAGAACAGCGCGAAGGGGAGCATGCCGGGGAACTTGCGGCAGGCGTAGAGCAGGCTGCCGGAGAGCTTCTCCAGCGTGCCGTTCAGGGCCGCGAAGTTGTAGAACAGCGAGACGGAGATGATGACGAACATGGTGCTCGTCGGCCACATGCCGATGACGTCCTTCGTCTTGAGGCCGACGGCGAAGCAGCCGATGAGGTAGGCAAAGACAATGCAGAAGAAACCGGTGTTGATCTTGGTCTTGTAGCCAAGGAAGACGGCGAGCACGATCGCCGCGACAATCAGAATACCGAGCATGAAAATCCTCCTGTTTGATTCTTTTTCTTTTCTCTCACTCGCGGGGGGCTTACTCTGTCAGGTTCAGAAGACCCATCTGGATGTCGTGGGTCATGTAGCGCAGCTGGTCCTCCGGGATGCCGTGGTCGGCCATGTACCCGCCGTCGGTGCTGATCATGACGTTCTTGTAGCCGACGGTCTGGATGACCTCAAGGTTGGAGGGCAGGTTGCTTTTGTACTTGCCGCCGCCCATGTTCTGGGCGTAGCAGCGCTCGAGCAGGACGTCGTAGTCCCTGACCATTTTGAGCTGATCCTCGAGGCTCATGTCCACGATCCACCACTCGGGGTGGGTGACCACGATCTTCTTCACGCCCGCGGCGCGCGCGGCCTCGACGACCACGAAGCACTCCTCGGGGGAGACGTGACCGGTGCCGAGCACCACGTCAAAGTCCTTGACGAGCTGGAAGACGTCCTTGAGCTCGGGGACGATCTTGCCGTCGCGCACGCAGGCGACGCCGGCGTCGGGGTTCTTGCCCATCTTTTTGAGATGGTTGCAGGCCGAGGCGGTGGGGAGCCACACGACCTTGCCGCCGAGCTTCAGACCGCTCTCCACGGCGGCGGGGTTGATGCCGCCCATCTGGCGGTTGAGGGTGATGCTGCCGAACATCTGAAAGTCGTTGTCGCCGCCGTGTACGATCGCGTTGTGGCGGTTGCAGAGGTAGGCGCGGTCGACGGTGATGCCCTGGTGGGTCTTGATGACGATGGCCCTTGCGCCGACGCGGATGCCGGCTTCCATGAGCTCAAAGTCGTCGTAGGCCCGAATACGGATGTCGGGGTTGGAGTGGACGTGCATGTCGATGACGCCCTTCATGGATACTTTTGCCATTGAATGCTCCTTTCCTTGTTTGATTTTCCGGGTCTTTCCGGTTTTTTCCGTGAGGGCGGAAAGTGAGGCTTGTGCTTTCCGCCTGCTGATTCTATAATAATGGATAGTCAAAAGACTGGCAAGCGAAAATTGACAATGCAGCGTATCGAAAAAAACGATAGGAGCGCGTGCCGATGGATCTGAAAGATTTTGAATACCTGATCGCTCTGGCCGAGGAGGGGAGCGTCTCCAAGGCGGCGGACCGGCTGTTCATGGCCCAGTCGACGCTGAGCCAGTTTTTGCAGCAATATGAGAGCGAGCTCGGCGCCAAGCTCTTTCTCCGCACCTCCCGCGGCATCTGCCCGACGCGAAACGGCGCCGTCTTCATCGAGCACCTGCGGCGCATCCGCGGCGAGTACCGCCAGGCGAGGAGCGAGCTCTACGACAGCGAGGGCATGAAGGGCGGGCGCGTCGTGCTGGGCATCAGCTCCTTCCGCGGCCAGCAGACCCTGCCGAAGATCCTCCTGCGCTTTTCGGAGCTCTACCCCGAGGTGCGCGTACAGGTGGAGGAGCAGAACAGCAAGAAGCTCGAGGATCTGCTGCTCGACGGCAAGGTGGACGTCGCGGTCATCGCGCTGCCGGCGGAAAAGCTCAAAAACGAGGCGCACTTTTTGAAAAAAGAGGAAATCTACCTTGTGACCGCGAAGGGGCACCCGCTGCTGGCCGAGGCGCACGAGATCCCCGACGGGCCCGGCCGCTGGGTCAGCCTCGCGGCGGCGGCGAAGCACCCCTTCATCCTCAGCTACCACGACACCATCCTCGGCAGCATCAGCCGGGAGCTGTTTCAGAAGCACCGTTTGAAAACGACGATACGCTTCGACACGATCACCGCCGCCATGGCCGTCTCCATGGCCGAGGCGGGGCTGGGGATCGCCTTTACCTACGCTTCGAGCGTCAACCCCAACGCGCAGGTGGAGCTGTACCGCATCGGCAAGGCGGGCATCTATCTGAACCTGGGCGTCGCGCTGCCGACGCGGGAGTATCACTCGCAGGCCGCCCGGGCCATGGAGGCCGTCGTGCGCGAGGTCTACAGCGCGGAATGACTTGCGCCGGGGGGCGCTTTCAGTTATAATATCCATTCAGGGCGGTCCCGGCGAGGACCGCCGGGCACAGGAGGACGGCTCTATGGACGCATTCAGCGGCGCAACGCTGCTCATCACCGGCGGCACCGGCTCCTTCGGCAACGCCGTGCTGCGGCACTTTCTCGACTCCGATATCGGCCAGATCCGCATCTTCTCGCGTGACGAGAAGAAGCAGGACGACCTGCGCCACGAGTTACAGGCGCGGCGCCCCGAGCATGCCGGAAAGGTCAAATTCTACATCGGCGACGTGCGCGACCCGCGCTCGGTGGCCGACGCCATGCCCGGGGTCGATTACATCTTCCACGCGGCGGCGCTCAAGCAGGTGCCGAGCTGCGAATTCTTCCCGATGCAGGCGGTCAAGACCAACATCGAGGGGACCGACAACGTGCTCCACGCCGCGATCGACGCGGGGGTGAAGCGGGTCGTGTGCCTGTCGACCGACAAGGCCGCCTACCCCATCAACGCCATGGGCATCTCGAAAGCCATGATGGAGCACGTCATCACGGCCAACGCCCGCGTCGCGGCCGACCGCGGCGGCACGGTCATCTGCTGCACCCGCTACGGCAACGTCATGTGCTCGCGCGGCTCGGTCATCCCGCTGTTCATGGACCAGATCCGCGCCGGCAAGCCCGTCACGATCACCAACCCCGCCATGACGCGCTTTTTGATGAACCTTGACGAGGCGGTCGAGCTCGTGCGCTTCGCCTTCGAGCACGCCGAGCCGGGCGACCTCTTTATCCAGAAGTCCGACGCCTCGACCATCGGCGATCTCGCCAAGGGCGTGCAGCGCCTCTTCGGCGACACCGGCACGCGCATCATCGGCACCCGCCACGGCGAGAAGGGGCCAGGTCCTGACCGAGGCGGAGGAGAGCTACACCAGCCACAACACCCGCCTGCTGGACGTCGACGGCGTCGTGAAAAAGCTCCTGACGGCGGAGTACGTCCGCCGGGCGCTGGAAGGAGAAGACCATGGCTGAATGGAAAAACGACGGCAGACTGAAGCTGATGATCATCGTCGGCACGCGGCCGGAGATCATCCGCCTGTCCGAGGTCATCAAAAAATGCCGCGCCTGCTTTGACACGCTGCTCGTGCACACCGGGCAGAACTACGACTACACGCTCAACGGCATCTTCTTCCGGGATCTCGGCCTGAAAGATCCCGAGCTCTATCTCGACGCGGTCGGCGCGGACCTGGGCGAGACCATGGGCAACATCATCGCCGCAAGCTACAAGGCCATGGCCGCGATGAAGCCGGACGCCGTGCTGGTGCTCGGCGACACCAACTCCTGCCTGTCGGTCATCGGCGCCAAGCGGCTGCACATCCCGATCTTCCACATGGAGGCGGGCAACCGCTGCAAGGACGAGTGCCTGCCGGAGGAGACCAACCGCCGCATCGTGGACATCATCTCCGACGTCAACCTCGCCTACTCCGAGCACGCCCGCCGCTATCTCGCCGACTGCGGCCTGCCGAAGGAGCGGACCTTCGTCACCGGCTCCCCGATGGCCGAGGTCCTGCGCGTCAATCTCGCGGCGATCGAGGCCTCCGACATCCACGCCCGCCTGGGGCTCGAGAAGGGGAAGTACATCCTGCTTTCGGCCCACCGCGAGGAGAACATCGACACCGAGAGCAATTTCCGCTCGCTCTTTACGGCCATCAACCGCATGGCGGAGAAGTACGACATGCCGGTGCTCTACTCCTGCCACCCGCGCAGCCGCAAGCGTCTGGAGGCCTCGGGCTTCCAGCTGGACCGGCGCGTGATCGCGCACGAGCCGCTGGGCTTCCACGACTACAACTGCCTGCAAATGAACGCCTTCTGCGTCGTCTCGGACTCCGGCACGCTGCCCGAGGAGTCGAGCTTCTTCACCTCCATCGGACGGCCCATCCCGGCGGTTCCGCACCAGCACCGAGCGCCCCGAGGCGCTCGAAAAGGGCTGCTTCATCCTCTCCGGCATCGACACGACGGGGCTGCTGCGCTCGGTGGAGCTCGCGGCCTCGCTGGTAAGGGAGGGCGACGGCGGCCTGCCCGTGCCGGACTACGCCGACGAGAACGTCAGCGGCAAGGTCGTGCGCATCATCCAGAGCTATACCGGCGTCGTGGATAAGATGGTCTGGCGCAAGGAGACAGGCGTATGAACATCCTCATCACCGGCGCGTCCGGCATGGTCGGCACGGCGCTGAGGCGGAATCTCGAGGCTCCGCGCGACGGGAAGAACCGCACGCGCCCGGGACTCAAAATCGGGGAGATCTACGCATGCACCCGGCAGAGCACCGTTGACGAGCTCGACGCCTGGTGCGAAAAGGCGGACTTCGTGTTCCACCTCGCCGGGGTCAACCGGCCGAAGGACGCCGCCGAGTTCACGGCGGGCAATGTCGGCCTGGCGGATCAGCTGCTCGGGATGCTGAAAAAGCACGGGAACCGGGCCCCCGTGATGCTGGCCTCGTCCACGCAGGCGAGTCTCTGCGGGCGCT
>CADCLH010000151.1 GCA_902802215.1 Oscillospiraceae bacterium | reverse complement strand
AGCGGCGCTGTGAGAAAAACGTCGGACCCCTTGTAAAACAAACAGTTTTCCCGTATAATAAAGTATCAAGGCAAGCAGACTGTCAGTCCGGCTCACGAAGGATGTACCGACATGAAGAAGTATCACTTCAGCGAAGCGGAATTTTCCTGTCTGGAAAATCTCCGCGTCCCCCTTGCGGTGTACCAGTTTCTGGACAAGCGTGTGATCACGCGCGTGCTTTCCGCGGGTTTCTGCGATCTGTTTGATTTCGAGACCCGTGAGCAGGCGTATGCCGTCATGACCAGCGACATTTACAGCACGGCCCATCCGGACGACGCCTCCCGCGTTGCCGACGCCGCCTATCGCTTTGCGACGCAGGGCGGTCGGTATGAGGTCGTCTATCGCGTGAAGGCGTGGAGAAGCTCCACCTATAAGATCGTCCACTCGATCGGCGAGCATGTCTTTACGGATACCGGCGAACGCCTCGCCTTTGTCTGGTATACGGACGAGGGCAGCTACACCGGTGAAGGCGACACGCAGAGTCCGGCGCTGCGCTCGGTGTTCCGCTCCGCTCTGCGCGAGGAGAGCATGCTTCAGGCCAACTACTACGACTACCTGACCGGCCTGCCGAACATGTCCTACTTCCTCGAACTGGTCGACGCCGGACGCAAGGCTGCCCGGAGCGAGGGAAAAACGCCCGCCGTTCTGTTCATCGACCTCAACGGCATGAAGTATTTTAACCGGAAGTACGGCTTTGCCGAGGGCGACAAGCTGCTGCTGGCCGTCTCCAAGATCCTGGTCCGGCAGTTTGAGAGCAACAATTGCAGCCGCTTCGGTCAGGATCACTTCGCCGTTTTCACCGAGACGGAAGATCTTGAGGACAAGCTCGATGCGGTCATCGCCGAATGCGCGTCGGCAAACGACGGCAGGACGCTTACCATCCGGATCGGCATGTATTCGGATGACGAGGAGGAAATTGACCCCGGCACCGCCTGCGACAGGGCAAAATATGCCTGTGATTCGCTCGGCTCCTACGCATCCGGTTATGCCTTTTTCAACAAGAACATGCTCGCCGATGCGGAGAACCGGCACTATATCCTGGATAATCTGGACCGCGCCCTTGCGGAAAAATGGATCAAGGTCTATTACCAGCCCATCATCCGCTCCGCAAACGGGAGAGTCTGCGACGAGGAGGCGCTGTCCCGTTGGATCGACCCGGTGCGCGGTCTGCTCTCCCCCGCGGATTTCATTCCCACGCTCGAAGAGGCGAAGCTGATCTACAAGCTCGATCTCTATGTGGTCGAGCAGGTACTGGAAAAGATGAAGGCACAGGCGGAGGCCGGTCTCTATATCGTGCCGCAGTCCGTGAACCTCTCACGCTCCGACTTCGACGCCTGCGATATCGTGGAGGAGATCCGTCGGCGCGTGGATGCGGCCGGGATCGCCCGGGACAAGCTGACCGTCGAGATCACCGAGAGCGTCGTCGGCAGGGACCCCTCCTTTATCCGCGAACAGGTCGGGCGTTTCCAGAAGCTGGGCTTTCAGGTCTGGATGGACGATTTCGGCAGCGGTTATTCCTCTCTTGACGTGCTTCAGGACATTCATTTTGATGTGCTGAAGTTCGACATGCGCTTCATGCAGCGCTTCAATGAGCGCGAGGAGGGCAAGATCATCCTCACGGAGCTGGTCCGCATGGCCATCGGCCTCGGGATCGAAACCGTCTGCGAGGGCGTCGAGACCGCGGAGCAGGTCGAGTTTCTGCGGGAGATCGGCTGCACCAAGCTGCAAGGCTATTACTTCTGCAAGGCCATTCCGCCGGAGGAGATCGTCGAGCGCAACCGGAAAGGCATCCAGATCGGCTTTGAAAACCCGGAGGAAACCGAGTACTATACCGCCATCGGCAGGATCAACCTCTACGACGCCGCCGTGATCGCACAGGAGGAGGATCAGGAATCCCTCCGCAACTATTTCAACACCCTCCCCATGGCGATCATCGAGACCACTCCGGACGAGTTTACGTTGGTACGCTGCAACAACACCTACCGTTCCTTCATGACCCGGATGTGCGGCGTGGTTTATATCGGCAAGTCTCTGCCGTATTCCGGCATGACGGCCAAATCAGGCCTCGGCTTCCTGCGCGCCGCGCGCCAGTGCGGGATCGAAGGGAATCAGCTTATTGTCGACGAGACGATGCCGGACGGCTCCACGGTCCACGCCCTGATCAAGCGTGTCGCCGTCAACCCCGTCACCGGCACCTCGGCCCTCGCCGTCGCGGTGCTGGCCGTCATCGACAAGCGGAGCGGGAACGCCGGTCTGAGCTACGCGCAGATCGCCAACGCCCTGTCCGACGACTATTTTGATCTCTTCTATGTGAATCTGGAGACGGAAGATTTTATCCAATACAGCTCCAGCCAGCAGCAGGAGGATATCAATCTGGAACGGCACGGGAAGGATTTCTTCAACGCCAGCCGGCAGGACGCGCTCAAGCTGGTGTATCCCGACGACCGCGAATTGGTTATCCGTTCCTTTACCAAGGAGAACGTGCTGCATGCGCTTCAGGCGCAGGGCTCCTTTACGCTCACCTACCGCCTGATGATGGACGGGAAGCCCGTCTACGTCAACATGAAGGCCGTGCGCATGAACACCGACGAGCATCACATCATCATCGGCGTGAACAACATCAACGCCCAGATGCAGGAGAAGCAGGCCCTTGAACGGCTGGAGGAGGAGCGCACCACCTACGCGCGCATCTGCGCCCTGTCGGGGGACTACATCTGCATCTACACGGTGGACCCGGTGACCGACCGGTATACGGAATACAACGCCTCTTCCGATTATGAGAACCTGGAGCTTGAGAAAGCGGGCGAGGATTTCTTCAACTCCGCCCGACGAGACGGCACCCATGTGATTTTCAGCGAGGACCTTGACCGGTTTCTTAAGTCCTTTACGAAGGAGAACGTCCTGCGGGAGATCCGAAACAGCGGGGTCTTTGAGCTGCAATACCGCCTGATGATCCGGGGCGAGCCCAAATATGTGATTCTCAAGGCGGCGATGGTGCAGGAGAAGGACGGCCCGCAGCTCATCATCGGCGTCAACAACATCGACGCCCGCGTCCGGCGCGACATGGCATTTGCGCACGATCTGTCCGTCGCGCGCTCCCGCGCGAACCTGGACTCTCTCACCGGCGTGAAGAACCGCACCGCCTATCTGGAGGCGGAAGAACAGCTCAACGCGCAGATCACGGACAGCCGCGAGCTCGGCTTTGCCGTGGCGGTGTTCAACGTGCGCGGTCTGAAGGAAGTCAACCATACCCGCGGCCGTCACGCCGGCGACCAGGTCATCCGGCAGGCCTGCGCCGAGATCTGCGCCCTGTTCAAGCGCAGCCCGGTATTCCGGATCGAGGATGACCGCTTTGCGGTCATCGCCCGCGGCCATGACTATGAGAGGCTGGACGAGCTGTTTGCTCAGCTTGATGAGAACAACCGGATCAACGCGGACGGCCGGGGGCCTGTGATCGCCTACGGTTTGGCCCGCTATGTGGGAAACGGCCTCGCCGGCGACGTGTATGCGCTCGCGGAAAAGCGGATGCGCGAGGATAAGAAGAAATAAAGAAAGACCGCAAAAATGCCCGCCTGCGTTGTGCAGGCGGGCATTTGCCGTTTGGTCAGCTTTCTTTTCAGGGTTTCTCTTCCACGATCACGATGCGTCCCTGTCCGAAGGGATCGTCATAAGCTTCTCCGATGCTGCCGCCCAGGGTCTCGGTGATGTAGTCGATCAGCACCTGGTTGTCGATCTTCACGCGGTCCAGCAGCAGGCGCGAGCCCTCGAACATCGTAAAGCCGTCGCCGTTCTTGAGCAGCATGAATTCGTGACTGGCCAGCGTGTAGGTCTTTGCCGGATCGAGCGGCTCGCCGCCGATCAGGACGTTCTTCACACGGCGCTCGCTTCTCATCGGACACGCACGGGGATTCGATATAGCTGTGGACCTCGTAGCTCAATCCGGAGACCTGCAGGAAGCCGCCGCACTCGTCGGGAACGCTGCGGGCGCCCCATTCGAGCGCGTCCAGGATCTGCTGGCCGCTTACCTCGATCAGGCAGAGCATGTTGCCGAAGGGATTGACGCTCAAAATATCGTTCAGCGTAACGTCCCCCTGCTTGATGTTTGCACGAACACCGCCGCCGTTGAGAACAGCGATATCCGCGCCGGACTGGTCGCGGTAGGCGTCCGCGCACAGGTCGCCCAAATTGGTCTCCGCGCGGCGGATCATGCGGATTGGCCTGCCGTTGGCGTCCACCTCGGTGGGATCATTGATGGTCAGATCCACATCCGCGTGAGCCACGACCTTCTGAAGCTGCTCTTTCAGCTCGTCCGAGGCGTCCGCGACCGCGCGGGACATCTCGTTTTCGATGCCCAGCAGCTTCGGTGCGGCGACATCGTTGTTCCAGGTGTAGAGGCCCGCGGTGACTTTCCCGTCAGCCGCGATGCGGCACCAGCCGATGCAGGCCATCTTCGTGCCGCAGGCAGAACGCGGGACGTCCTTTCCATCCTTGTTCTTCACGATCACCTGATCGGTGTCATGGCTGTGACCGTCCAGAAACGCATCGATCCCGTCGGTGTGTGAGATGATGTCTCCGTAGGTCCAGGGTTCACAGACGACCTCGTTGCCGCAGTGCGCCAGAACGATCACATACTCCGCGCCTTCCGCGCGGGCGTCGTCCACCGCCTTCTGCACCGCGTTGTAAACAGCCTCGCCGGTATCATCCTGCATAAAGCCGTAGACAAACTTTCCGTTTTCATCCTGGAAATAGGTAGGCGTGGAGCTGGTCAGGGTCTCCGGTGTGGTCACACCGACAAAGCCGACCTTCTTCCCGGCCAGCTCCCGGATCACATAGGGCTCGAACACAAGCTCGCCCTTGTAGTTGAAGTTGCAGCTGATATAGGGGAAGTTCGCCTTTTTCGTCAGGTCAAGGAAACGCTCCATACCGTAGTCGAACTCATGGTTGCCGGGGATGGCGACGCTGTAGCCCATGTCGTTCATGAGGTCGATCAGCGCGTCGCCCTTGGTCATCGTGCCGATCGGCTCGCCCTGGATGTTGTCGCCGTCGTCCACGAGAATGACGTCGTTGCCCTGGGCGATCAGATAGTCGCGGACCTGCTCCAGTCCGGCGTAGCCGAAGCCCTGGTCGATGCCGCAGTGGATGTCGCTGGTGTAAAGGATCACGATATCGCCGTTTTTCTCAGGCTCCGGTTTTGCGGGGGCCTCCGGCTCCGGCGCGGGAGCGGGCGTCTCGGCGGCGGGCGCCGCTGTCTCGGGCGCGGGCGCCTGCGTGGGCTGCGCTGTCGCCTGCGGATTAGCCGCAGAGCAGCCCGCCGCCGTCAGCAGCATCACGGCGATCACGAGCAGACACAGCGTTCTTTTCAGCTTCGTTTTCATGCGTTTTCCTCCCTTTATGTATTGATTTCGTTTAGTTCTGATCCCGTTTTCCGGCAAACAGCTTAAAGTACAGCGGCACGTCAAAGCCGCGCAGATAGTCGCCCTGCTCGAATTCCTGCGGGCTCATGTTGCCGATTTCGGGCGTATAGGTCACCTTGTTTTCGTCCTGGTATTCGTAGTCCATGATCTCGATCAGGTCGGTGCTGAACCCGTCCGGCGCGATCCGATAGATCGCCACGGAGCCGGTGGCCGCGCCGCCGGAGCCCTGCACGGCAAACAGGCCGTCCTCAAAATACGAGAGGCTGCACCGCTCTCCCAGGGGCATCTGCTTGCACAGGTAGACCATCTTTTCCCCGTCGAAGGCGTAGATCCCCGCCGGCTGCTTCCAGTCGTCATCCCCGGCGGCGATCACCAGCTCGGGCACGGCGTTGCCGTCAAAGTCATAAAGGGCGTAGTACAGGCTGTTGCGGACCGGGTTGGCAACGATCGCCGAGTACCAGGGCAGCTCCGGATGCGCCTCGTCGTCAAAGTCCTCCAGCGCGGGCTGGTTCAGGCCGGTGTACTCCGAGAGCAGATCGTTCTTTGCCTTCCGGTAGGCGTCGGCGTCATAGGTCTGCGCAGCCCGCGGGAGGGCCTCATACCACTGTTCGACCAGAGACGCGACGTCGACGTCCTCCGTGCAGCGGTACAGGATCACCATATCGTCCCGGTACTCCCGAACAAGACGACCGGCTTCCGCGTAGAAGAAGTCAAAGCGCACCCTCGAATCCGGGATCTGGAGGACCAGATACTCCCCGTCCGGGCTCTCCTCGTCGGTCATCTTGAAAAAGCATTCGGACAGGATCTTCTCCGCCGCCGCGGCGCCGTCCGCGTTGCCGAGGCCGTGTACGCCGTCGGCCAGACTGGCCAGCGTATACGCCGTCTCCCCGTTCCAGACGATCCGCGCGAGCTCAATGTCAAGATCCGTGTTGCTGACGCGGCACGGCGTCAGGGCGTTGTCCGCGATGAAGCGCTCGCGCATCGAGCCGTTGATCCACTGATAGAACGCGCTCCACTGCGCCAAGTCGGCCTCGGTGATCTCGCCCTCCCGATCGATGCGGACGTCGGTGGGCGTGTTCAGGACATAGTAGCAGCCGCTGTCGTCCCGGGCAAAGACCTCCTGCCCGAACATGACATAGGTCAGCATCTCATGGAGCTCGTCTTCGGTGACGCGGGAGATGCTGAACAGCCAGCCCATGCCGTCCGCATACTCCAGGTGCTTCTTCTCCGCCGCTTCTCTCGACGCGATCTCCGTCGCGTTAAACAGCGGCTCGTCCTTCGTCTCCAGAATGAGCTTATCCGCAAGCTCGTTCGGGACCTTCAGCATCAGGCCGAAGTTTTCAAAGACGGTCACGTTGGGGTCCTCCGGCTCGGGCGTCTGAGTCGGCTCCGGCGTCAAAACGGGCGCCTCTGTGGGCTTCGGCGTCGATGCGGGCGCTTCCGTCGGCGCAGGCGCGGAGGTCGGCTTAGGCGCCGAAGAAGGCGCAGCCGCGCAGGCGCCGAGAGACAGCGCAAGCGCGAGGATGAGCGCAAGCGCCAATTCGCGTCTGAGGACGTGTTTCATGTGGTTGTTCCCCCTTTTTCCAATATCCGTATATCATACAGCTTGGGATCGGCCTGTATTGTACCCGTCTCAAAAAACGCGAGCAGCAGGTCCCCCATGATCTCGCTGCCGTCGATGTAGCTCCCGTGGTCCTCCCCTTTGACGATCACGAGCTGCGCCCGCGGCAGATGCGCCGCGATGCGCATGGTCTCCTCCGGCAGGATCAGATCGTTCTCCCCCACCGTGAGCAGCACCGGAATGTCGATGCTCTCCAAAGACTCCGGGTCGATGTGCGGCTCCGTCAGCATCAGGGTGATCAGCGGGTCCGGGTTTTTCCGGTTGATTTCCGTGAACTCCTCGATAAAGGACGGCTCGATCCCCTCCGGGCTGAGGTTGACGCCGCTGGCGGCCATCACGCCGAGCGTCCCCGGATGCAGGAGCTCCAGCAGCAGGCCGATGATGCCGCCGTCGCTGTGGCCGTAGAAAAGCGGTTTTTCCAGTCCGAGTTCCCGTATAAACAGAAACATATCCTCCGCCATATCGGCGTAGTGGTATTCTTTGAGCGGCTCGTTTGCCCCGTGGCCTCTCGAGTCCGGCGCAAGGACCCGGTACCCCGCGGCGGCCAGCTGTCCGATCTCCACGTCAAACAGCTCGTGGCTCTCGCCGTTCCCGTGCACCAGCACAACGGGCTTTCCGCTTCCGACGTCTGCATAGTGCAGCGTGACGCCGTTGACCAGGATCAAGTG
>CADCLH010000150.1 GCA_902802215.1 Oscillospiraceae bacterium | reverse complement strand
GTTCTTTTTCTCCCGCCATTTCGCGAGGCCGTAGACCGCGGGCAGCAGCACGAAGCAGAACAGCAGGTTGCAGGCCGGGATCAGCGCCTGCGACCAGCGCTCGAGCCGCTGCGCGTCCGGCGCGAGAACGAGCGCGAGCCCCGCCGCGGCGGGAGCGCAGAGCCAGAGCAGCGGCTTTGCCGTCTTCAGCCCGGCCCGGTCCGCGAGCGAGCCCTCCTCCCCGCCGCCGAGCAGGCGGTACAGGCAGCGCGAGAGCGCCCAGAGAAAGAGCGAGGCCGTCAGAAAATCGGGGAAGATCCACAGCATCACGACCAGCGCCTCCACGCGCTCGACCGTGCGGAAAAAGGTCAGCGTGCGCACCAGCACGAAGAAGGGGCGCGAGAGCTCGCCCGTGAGCTCGTGGCCGAGGTTGCCCGTGACCGCGAGGGCCAGCAGGGTCAGCAGCGCGCACAGCCCCAGCATCCACAGCGTCAGCGCCCGCCGCGCCCCCGGCGTTTGCTTCTCCGCGCGCGCCGGAAAGCACAGCGCCGCCGCCGCGCCCGCGACCACGTCCAGCGGGGCCAGCGCCCCGCGCGCGAGCCCGGGCAGGTCCGAGGGCCGGAGCGGCCAGAGATTGTCAAGCCGCACGCCGCGCAGCGAGATCGCCAGCAGCATCAGCAGCACGCCCAGCACAAAGGGCAGCAGCATCCGACCCATGCGCGCCAGCGCCCGCGGTCCCGCGAGCGCCCCGGCCAGAGCCAGCGCGCCCATGACCTCGGCGAACACCGCGTACGACGCGCGCGGGTAGACCGTGCCGACGAAGCGGTCCGCCCCGGCGCGCAGCACAAAGGCCGCGTAAAGCAGCAGCCACAGCGCCGTCAGCGCGAGCGCGGGCTTTCCCGCCGCGCGGCCCAGAAGCTCGGGCAGGGCCTCGCCCTCGCGCCGCAGGGACAGGAGCTTTGTGAGAAAGGCCGCGTAAAAAACCAGCAGCGGCAGCGCGGCGAGCGGGGTCAGCCAGGAGGCGCGCCCGGCCGCCGAGGCCGCCTCCGCCGGGAACAGCCGCAGCGCGGGCGCGAGGAACAGCACCACGCCGAGACTCAGAAGCTGCCGCCGCTCGATGTTCTGTTCCATTCAGACCTCCTTCCGGTCGCGGGCGTGGTCCAGCCGTGCGCGCACCGTGACCTCGAGCTGCAGCTCCGGCAGCAGGTCGGGGAAGGGCTGCGTCAGCGCCCGGAAGCGCGCGGGATCGGCGCGCTCCACATGGGACGCCAGACCCAGATAGTCCGCGCGCAGCTCGCGGCTGGCCTGGAGCGCGGCGCTGACCGCCGAGGCGAGCTTCTCTTCCAGCAGCGCCGTGAGCTCGTCCGTGTCCGGAGGCGCGGACCCCGCGCTCAGCTCCGCGACGCTTCCGCGCAGCTGCACCTCCACTTGCAGGCCCCGCAGCGCCCCGCCCTCCCAGACCGGGCGGATGCGGCTGCTCCCGTCCGTCAGCTCGATCACGGCGGGACGCCCGAAGCGGTCGCAGACCGTGATCTCGCTCAGACCGGGCCGGTTCTTCAAAATGCCCGCGGCGACGGCCTGCTCGGCGTTGAGAAAGCGCACCAGCTTCCCGCCGCGCAGCACCGCGTAGCCCGAGGGCGCGGCGGTCAGCGTGTCCCCGCCCTGCTCGGCGGCGGGGCGCAGGGAGAGCGCGCAGATCAGGGCGCTGCCGAAGCGCGCGTTGTCGCGCAGGATGTCGGCGGCCGTGGTCAGGCCGCAGTCGCCCCGGCGCTGCGCGGCCCGGTCGGCGGTGTCCATCGCGTCGCAGATGCCGTGCTGCTCGTCCCCGACCTCGAGCATCGCGCGCTCGGCCGTGTCGGAACGCACCACGTACAGCGGCAGGTCCAGCCGCATCTCCGGCGAGCGCTCCAGCCACGCGAGAAAGGAGTCCAGCCCCGCCTCGGCCGTCTTCTCCCCGACCAGCACGCGTTCGGCGTGGGCGCTGAACAGCTCCTCCTCGTAGATCGAGGCGCGGATGCGGTCCATGGCCGCGGTGACCGAGCTGCCCGGGGCCTTCATGCGCCGCACGCCCTGCTCGCTGTCGCCCTTGGCCGCGAGCGTCAGCGTCACGCCGCCCTCTTTTCCGTCAAGGCCCAGGGTCTGCACGACCAGCAGCTGCTCGACCTCGCGGTAGTTCGTGCGCACGCCGCCGCGCCCGGTCAGCAGCAGGAGCTGGAGCGCGGCCAGCCCCAGCGCCGCAAGACGCCTCATGGCTCCGCCCTCCGCGCCTCAGTCCCCTCCCGGGCGGACGGGGGCAGCAGGCGTTTGAGCGGACGCGCCTTCCCGTCGCTGAGCGGGGCGGTGTAGTTGAGGCCCAGACTGTCGATCTGCGCCAGATGCAGCAGCAGCAGGCACAGCGCCGCCCCGACCCCGAAGAAGCCCGCCGCGATCGCCGCAAGCACCAGGCACAGCCGCGCCAGCCGCACCGCCGCGCCGAGGTCCTGGCTCGGCAGCGTGTAGCCCGCGATGCCCGCGAAGGCCACCACAATGATGGCAATGGGCGAGACGATGCGCGCCTCCACCGCCGACTGGCCCACGATCAGCGCGCCGATGATCGAGACTGTGTCGCCGATGGGGTTGGGCAGGTGCAGGCCCGCCTCTTGCAACAGCTCGAAGGAGACCAGCATGCCCAGCACCTCCAGCGCCGTCGAGAAGGGCACCGAGCGCTTGGCCTCGATCACGCTCAGCAGCAGGCGGGTCGGGATCATCTCCTGATGGTACAGCGCCACCGCCACATACAGCGCGGGCAGCAGCAGGCTCAGACCCAGCGCGAGCCAGCGCAGGACCGTCAGCGCCCCGGCGATCAGCCGGTGGTCGTTGAGGTCGGAGGCCACGCGCATGAAATCCGAAAAGCGCACCGGCGCGGCAAAGGCGATCGGCAGCCCGTCGACCAGAATGCCCACGCGCCCCTCGAGCAGATAGCGGGCGAGGCGGTCGGGCCGCTCGGTGTGCAGCAGCTGCGGGAAGGGCGAGTCCGGCGCGTCGATCAGCGCCGCCTCGAGCGGCCCCGCGGCGGCCAGCGCGTCGATATCCAGCGCGTCGAGCCGCGCGCACAGCGTCTCGGTGAGCGCCGGGTCCGCCGTGCCCTCGAGAAAGAGCAGCGCGATGCGCGTGTGCGACACGCGCCCGACGCCCGACTCCACGATCTTCAGCGCGGGCGTGGCGAGCCTGCGCCGCACCAGCGCCGTGTTCACGCGCAGCGTCTCCACGAAGGAGTCGCGCGCGCCCTTGATGGACTTTTCGAGCGTCGGCTCCGAGACCGGACGGGCGCACGCGCTGCGCACCTCGAAGCTCACCGCGCGGCACACCCCGTCAAACAGCAGCAGGCAGCAGCCGTGGGTGAGGTCGTCCACGGCCTCGTCCAGCGTGTCGCGCCGCTGAGCCGAATAGCTGTAGACCGCCCCCGCCATCGCGCGCTCCAGACTGCGCTGGGGCGTCTCGCCGCCGTCGGCGCGCAGAGCGCTCGTCAGCGGGCGGATGACGGTCTCGGACACCAGCGCGCCGTCCACCAGCCCGTCCAGCCAGCAGACCCGGGCCGTGCGCCCGTCCCGCAGGCCGAGACTGAGCGCGCGCATCTGGAAATCGGCGCAGGAGACAAAGACGGCGCGCAGCGCGTCCGCCGTCAGGAGCATCGGGTATTCGCAGCGGCGCGCGGTCTGTCCGGCGCCGGCGCTTGTGACTGTCGGTTTCGTGTTCATACCGCTTAGGATTTCCAACAAAAAGCCCCTTATGCAGAGGCAGAAAAAAACGGATAATTGTGTAAATTTTCCTGTTGACTTTTCGCTTTGACGGTGCTATATTATGCGGGCGCCCAAAAAGAGGGACGGATCGCCGGATCGGAGCTTTGAAAAAAATCGAAAGATTTCTAAAAAAGTTCTTGACATGGCAAATGGCTTATGGTATATTAAATAAGCTGCCGCTCCGAAAGGACGGCGCAGGGAGCACCTTGAAAATTGAACAATGTAAGAACAGCTTATGCAAAATAAGCACCAAGAAAAGGGTTCTTGAAGTCAGAAATGACTATAAAAATTCTTTTGAGAGC
>CADCLH010000149.1 GCA_902802215.1 Oscillospiraceae bacterium | reverse complement strand
TGGTGCGCGAGGCGGGACTTGAACCCGCACGCCCGGAGTGAGCACTAGAACCTGAATCTAGCGAGTCTGCCAATTCCACCACTCGCGCATCTTGCGGAACGCTTGATTATAATAGCATTGAAGCCCATCCTTGTCAAGCTGTTTTTTCTCCGTTCACAACTTATTTTCTTTACAGATCCGGCGGCGGATGCTATATTGAGTCTGTGCCCCAAAAGGGCAAAGGAGGCGGGCTATGTCACTGGATCGACCGACAATCAAGCAGAGGGCCAAGGAGATCATCGCGGCGTCCAACCCGCGCGTGATCACGGTGGGGATGCTGTATCTGCTCCTCACGGTCCTGGTGGAGTGGCTGGGCCAGCGCGTTCTGAGCGTGAACGTCAGCGAGTCCGAGGCCATGAATTACCTGAAATACTACGCTGAGGGCAACTATGAATACGCGTTCCAGTATCTGGACGGCATGATGCCGCCGGTGAGCGCGAACGTGATCCACGCCCTGCTGACGCTGACCATGTGGGTGGTCCGCGCGGGCTTTCTGGTTTTCCTGCTCAACACGGTGCGCGCGACTTCTCCGGCGCTGGGAAACCTCCTGGACGGCTTCGGCTTTTTCCCGAAAGTGATTATTCTCAATCTGCTGGAGGCCGTGCTGATCTTCCTGTGGAGCCTGCTGCTGGTCGTACCCGGCGTGATCGCGCATTACCGCTATTCGCAGGCGATCTACCTGCTGATCGACGACCCGACGAAATCGCCGGTCCGCTGTCTCCGGGAATCCAGACGGATGATGGACGGCCACAAGATGGAGCTGTTCGAGCTGGACCTGAGCTTTATCGGGTGGTATCTCCTGTCGATCTTCCCGGCCCTCGGCTATGCGGTCCGGATCTGGACCACGCCCTACATCGGGACGACCAAGACCCTGTATTTTGAATACCTGCGCGGCAGAAGCGCGACCCGCTCCGCCGAGACGCCCGCATAATGAAAAAGCAGTCCGCTGAAACGGACTGCTTTTTACATGCACGACGCTAATAGATCAGCGAGAAGTGCTCCGGTTTGAGCTTGTACTTGACGCCCGAGACGAGGCCCATGGCGCCGTACATCGTCACCATGGACGAGCCCCCGTAGCTGAAGAAGGGCAATGTGATGCCGATAACGGGCGTGATGCCGATGCACATGCCGATGTTGATGAAGGTCTGGAAGGCCATGGCCGCGGCCACGCCGATGCAGATCAGCATGTCGTAGAGCCGCCCGCTCCTGAGCCCGATGCGCACGATGTGGACGATGATGACCATCAGCAGGATGATGACGATGATGCACCCGATCATGCCGAGGTTTTCGCCCACGCAAGAGAAAATGAAGTCCGTGTGCTTTCCGGTGAAGACCGTTGCGCGGTGGCCCTCGTCCACGCCGGTGAGACGGCCGGAGGCGAGCGTCAGCTTGCTCTGGGTGGTCTGCCAGGTGATGCCCCAGCCGTCCGGGTCGATGCTCGGATCGTAGGGGGCGACAAGCCGCTTTTTTTGGTAATCCTTGAGGAAGAAGTTCCAAAGCAGCGGGACCGCCGCGGCCACGGCTGCTGCGCCCAGGGCGAACCAGTACAGCTTGACGCCGAGCACGAAGAACATGGTCAGGAAGATGAACATGATGATCGTGGCGCTTCCGAGGTCGGAGGAGACGACGATGATCATACCGAACACGATGACGAAATGTCCGGCCATCTGCACGACGGAGAAGAAGGAATCGATGTCGTCGTGCTCGCGTATATAGGTCATCTGTTTGGCGGCGACGATGATATACAGGACCTTGACGACCTCGGAGGGCTGGATGCCGATGCCGGCGAAGCGGATCCAGCTTTTGTTGCCGGTGCCGTCGTCCTGCCCGAAAATGACGAGGGCGATGAGCAGCAAAACGTTGATGGCGCAGAGGATTTTCCACTGGGAGCCGAGAATGTCGGCGTCGATGACGGTGAAGAGGACGAAGGCGCCGATGCCGAGGAACATGGAGAAGGTCTGCACGGCAATGTACTTGGACGGCGCGGACATGTTCCAGCCGCCGTTGACCATGCCGACGACGGCCTTATCCACCATCAAAATACCGAAAATGGAGCAAATCGTGCAGATCACCAGCAGAAAGATATCCGCACGGTCAAAAAACTGCTTTACATATGGCCTGAGCTTCTGCGTGTTCCGCACCTCCCTCCGTCGATATACGGCGGTCATTCTACCACGAACTTTTCCTTTACGCAATGATCTTTACGGTGTATAATAGCACGAAATCGGAAAAACTTTGTTAGAAGAGTGTTAAAACAACGTCGGTTTTCCACGGCTTTCAGCCGGTTTTCCTACGGTTTGAAACGAAAAACGGAGCAGAAAATGGCAGAATATCTCACACACAACGAGCGCGAGACCGAGGAGCTCGGCCGCCGTCTGGCCGGGACGCTCCCCGGCGGGACGGTGGTCGCCATGTACGGCGATCTCGGCGCGGGCAAGACCGCCTTCGTGCGCGGCATGGCCAGGGGCATGGGCCTTGACTGCCGGGTGAGCAGCCCGACCTTCACCATCGTCAACGAGTATCTCGGCGAGCGGGAGCTGATCCACTTCGACATGTACCGCCTGTCCGGGGCGGACGAGCTGTTCGACATCGGCTGGGAGGACTACCTCAGCCGGGGGGCGGTCTGCGCGGTGGAGTGGAGCGAAAACGTGGAGGACGCCTTTTTCGGCGACGAGGTCCGCGTCACGATCGAGAAGCTCTCCGACACGGACCGGAAAATCACCATCGAGGGGGCGGAGGCATGCTGATCCTCGCGTTTGAATCCTCGGCCAGAGCGGCCTCGGCGGCGCTGGTCAAGGACGGAAAGCTGCTGAGCCAATACAGCCAGTGCAGCGGCCTGACCCACAGCAGAACGCTTTTGCCGATGGGGGAGGACATGCTCAAAAACGCGGAGCTGACGTACCGGGACGTCGACCTGCTCGCGGTGGCGCACGGCCCCGGCTCCTTCACGGGCATCCGCATCGGGGTGTCGATGGTCAAGGGTCTGGCCTGGGCGCTGGAAAAGCCCTGCACGGGCGTGTCCACGCTGGAGGCCATGGCCTGGCACGGCCTCGCGGCGGGGGGACTGATCTGCCCCGTGATGGACGCGCGGCGCAGCCAGGTCTACAACGCCCTCTTCCGGATCGAGGACGGCCGCCCCGTTCGCCTGACTGAGGATCGGCCCATCGCGCTGGAGAAGCTGGCGTCCGAGCTGGAAACGCTCGGGGAGAGCGCCTTCCTCGTCGGCGACGGCGCGGAGATGAGCGCGGCCTTCCTGCAAGGCAGGGGACTTGCCTGCCGCCTTGCGCCGGAGAACCTGCGCATGCAGAGCGCCTGGGGCGTGGCGATGGCCGCGCTTGACAAAGAGCCCGGCACGGCGGAGAGTCTGCTGCCGGTGTATCTGCGGCTTTCGCAGGCGGAGCGGGAGCGCATGGAGCGGCTCAAAAAAGAGGCCGGCGGTCGAGACTGAGCATTGCCAGCCGCGGCGAAGCGTGCTATAATGCGAACAGGAAACCCGAATCAGAAAAGAATTTTTCAGAATAAAAGGAGAAGTCAGCATGAGTAAAGTATGCGTTTTCGACCATCCTCTGATCCAGCACAAGCTGTCCATCCTCCGCGACAAGAGGACCAGCGTCAAGGAGTTCCGCGAGCTCGTCTCCGAGATCGCGATGCTGATGTGCTATGAGGCCACCCGCGACCTGCCTCTGGAGGAGGTCGAGGTCGAGACCCCGGTGGCGACCGCCAAATGCAAGAGGATCTCCGGCAAGAAGCTGGCCGTGGTGCCCATCCTGCGCGCGGGCCTCGGCATGGTCGACGGCATGGTGAGCATGATGCCCAACGTCAAGGTCGGCCACGTCGGCCTGTTCCGCGACCCCGAGACGCTGGAGCCCGTCAAGTACTACTTCAAGATGCCCCCCGACATCAAGGAGCGCGACGCGATCGTGGTCGACCCGATGCTGGCGACCGGCGGCTCGGCCTCCGCGGCCGTCACCTTCCTCAAGGAGGCGGGCGTGCAGCACGTCAAGCTCATGAGCATCATCGGCGCGCCCGAGGGCGTGAAGAAGATGCAGGAGGA
>CADCLH010000148.1 GCA_902802215.1 Oscillospiraceae bacterium | reverse complement strand
TTCAGCCCGAAGGACATCGAAGGCATGAAAAAAACCGCCGCCCTCAACGCGGCGGACCGCAACCCCTATTCCTGGAACATGGAGTTTTTGCCCTACCCCGACGGCAGCGGCTACGAGGCCCGCTTCTCCAAATGCGGCATCTGCATGCTGATGGGAGAGCTGGGGCTTTCGGATCTCGTGCCCGCCATGTGCCGTCTGGACTACACCATGAGCGAGGCGGGCGGCGCGGACGTTTTCGTGCGTAAGTTTACGCTGGCCTCGGGCGGACCCTATTGTGATTGTGGATACAGGAAAAAGAGAGGATAAAGCCATGATCAAAACAACGTTGAAAATCGACGGGATGATGTGCTCGATGTGCGAGGCGCATATCAAGGACGTGATCCGCAGGGCCGTTCCCGGCGCTGCAAAGGTCTCTGCTTCTCACGCGAAGGGCGAGGCAAGCTTCCTGACGGAGGAAGCCATAGACGAAAAGCTTCTGCGGGACGCCGTCGCTGCAACGGGCTATACCTGCCTGTCCGTGACGTCGGAGCCGTATGAAAAGAAGGGCTGGTTCGGACGGTGAAGTACCATATCGAGAAGAACACCGTGCAGGAGACGCTGGTCATCCCGCTGTTTGGGCGGCTGGTGTGCTCCGAGCGCTTCCCGCAGCTTTTCTCCGACCCGGAGGCCAAACGGATCTGCGACTGCCTGGACTACGACTTCGCCGGGAAGCGGAAGAAGATGGAGTCCCCGGCGGGGCTTTTCGGCGCGCTGGAGGTGGCCCAGCGGCAGTACGACCTGCGCTGCGAGGTCGAGGACTATTTGAAAACGCACCCGCGCGCCGCGGTGGTCAATCTCGGCTGCGGGCTGGACGACACCTTTTCCAAGGCGGACAACGGGCTCTGCCGGGGCTATAACCTCGATTTCGCGGATGTGATCGCCGTGCGCAATGAGCTGCTGCCCGCCGGAGAGCGGGAAACGAATCTCGCCTGCGACCTCAACGACCATGCGTGGATGGACAAAATCGACGCCGAGAACGGCGCGGTGTTCTTCGCCGCGGGCGTGTTCTATTACTTCAAAACCGAGGATGTGAAAAAGCTCTTTGCCGCCATGGCCGAGCGCTTTCCCGGCGCGGCGCTGGCCTTCGACTCCTGCAACGAGCGCGGCGCAAAGCTGATGCGGAAGACCTGGCTCAAGGAGGCCGGGATCACGGACGTGAGCGCCTTCTTCTCGCTGGAGGACGAAAACGAGCTGCGCGCGTGGAGCGAACGCTTCGCCTCGGTCACGGCAAAAAGCTACATGCGCGGCTATCGCGATATCTACAGGGACGTGGGGCTGTTCCACAGGCTGATGATCCGCTTCTGCGACAGTCTGGTGAACATGAAGATCGTGAAGATCGTTTTCAGGGAGGCAGGAACATGACGCGGCATGACGAGATCCGGCAATCCTATAAGGAGCTCGGCGAATTCGGGAACGTCTACGACGGGATCATCACCCGCTCCACGCTGCTCGGCAAGCTGCTGGACAGCCTGATCTGGGGTCTGGACCGGGAGCGTTCGGCAAGGTGGATCGAGGACGCGCTCGCGCCGGTCCCGGCGGATTTCTCCGGGAGCCTGCTCGAGGTGCCGGTGGGCACGGGCGTGCTGACCATGCCGCTCTACGCCTCGCTGCCGAAGGCCGACGTCACCTGTCTCGACTACTCCGCGGACATGATGGAAAACGCGAAAAAGCGCGCCGCGGCCATGAAGCTCTCAAACATTGCCTTCGTGCAGGGCGACGTGGGCGCGCTGCCTTTCGCGGACGAGAGCTTTGATCTCGTCCTCTCGCTCAACGGCTTCCACGCCTTTCCCGACAAGGACGCGGCCTTCCGTGAGACCTGCCGCGTGCTCAAAAGAGGCGGCGTGTTCTGCGGCTGCTTCTACATCGCAGGCCGGTTTCCCCGCACCGACTGGTTTGTGAAGCACATGTACGTCCCCAAGGGCTTTTTCACCCCGCCCTTTGAGACGGCCGAGAGCCTGGAAGCGCGGCTGCGGGGCCTGTATGCAAAAGTCGACGTCCACACAGTCCGGGCCGAGGGCATCTTCAAATGCGTGAAATGAGGTGATTTCTTGCAGTTTTCGGAGTTTGGGAAGGCGGACGGCAAAACGCTGCTGCTCCTGCCGGGCACGGCCTGCACCTGGCAGCTCAATTTCAAGAACGTCGCGGACGAGCTGGCGGAGAAATATCACCTCATCGCGGTCAACTACGACGGCTTCGAGGGCGATCCCGCAGTCGTTTTCCCCGACATGCTCACGGTCACCGAAAAGATCGAGGACTATCTTCTCGAAAAACACGGCGGCCGGGTGGACGGGGCCTACGGCTCCTCGCTGGGCGGGAGCTTTGTGGGATTGCTCATTCAAAGAAAGCGCGTCCACATCGACCACGGCTTTCTCGGTTCCTCCGATCTGGATCAGGGCGGGAAGCTGAGCGCGCGGCTGCTGACCATGCTCGTCGGCCCCCTGCTCTCCGGCGCCTGCACCAGCGAGAAGAAGCGCGCAAGGCTCAAGGAAAAGCTGCGGAAGAAGGGCGCGATCGGCGACGGGGACAAGTCGCTGGAATTCGCCGACATTTTTATCAACAGCATGAAAACGCTCAACCCGAAGACGATCAGCCGCCAGTTTTATTCCGACTACGTCACGCCGCTGGACGAGGATATCCATGTGGACGGCACGACGGTGCATGTCGTCTACGCGCTGCAAATGGGCGAAAAGTACGGAAAACGCTACCGCCGCCACTTCCGCGATCCGGATATTCATGCGTTCGACATGAAGCACGAGGTCTGGCTCTATGACGACACATGGAGAAAGCCCGTGCTGGACATGATAGACGCATGCATGGGGGTGGAAGCATGACGCTCAAATATGAGCTTCTGAAACGGCTGGTAAAGGCCGCCAACCTCAAAAAGCGCTGGAGCGGCATGAGCACGGAGGCGCTGCTGGAAAACCGGCGGCGGGAAAACGCCAAAAACCGCATCCCGGAGCTGAAGGACGACGCCTTCACCATCAGCCGCGTCGAGGTCATGGGCTGCCCGGTGCTGAAGCTGATCCACAAGGAGAAGACGGACAGGGCCAATCTCTTTCTGATCGGCGGCGGGATGATCAGCGCGCCGCGTCCCGGCTCGATCAAGAAGGCGCTGCGCTTTGCCAAGGAAACGGGGCTCGATCTGTTTGTCCCGTATTATCCGCTCTGCACGGACTACCCGCTGACAAGGGCCTACGAGATGATCCACGAGACCTACCGGGTCATGCTGCGGGATTATGCCCCGGAGCATATCTCCGTGCTCGGCACCTCGTCGGGCGGCAATCTGGCGCTGGGCATGGTGCCCTACATCAACGGCGGCCACGGCGACACGCCCATGCCGGGCTACATCATGGCTATCTCTCCCGGCACCTGCGTGGACACGGAGGAGGAATGGCGGCGGATGCTGGAGCTGGATAAAAAGGACGTAGCGATCCCGGCGGAGTACATGAAGACCGCCGTGGAGATCATGCGCCACGGGGACGACAGCGTCCCCGACTACATGCTCTGGCTACAGCGCGGCGACTTCACAAACTGCCCGAAGGTCACCTTCATCTACGGCAGCGACGAGACGCTGTACGCCTGCGCGCCCTCCTTCGAGGCGGCCATGAAGCAGTACGGCGTCGACTATGAGATGATCGTCGGCGAGGGGATGTTCCACTGCTATCCGGTCTTTCCGCTCTGCCGGGAGGCCAAAGAGGGCTGGAAGCTGATGATCCGGAAGATGAAGGAGAACACAAAATGAAGCTGTGCCCCAAAGAATTCGAGGCCATGCAGAGCGGCTGGCGCAGGTGGTACATCCGCGAGATCGAGCTGAAAACGTTTAAGAAGTTCGGCCTTTGGATCAAGGACCGCGACATCCTCGAGGTCGGCTGCGGCTCGGGCTACGCCGCCTCGCTGATTACGGCGGAGGCCCCGCGCAGCTACACGGGCCTGGACGACGGGAGCTTCGACGCGGTGCTGGACTTCTGCATCCTGCACCATGTCGAGGGCTGGCGGGTATTTTTCGACGAGTGCCGGCGGGTGCTGAAGGACGGCGGCTGCATCTATATTGCGGACCTCTCCCGGAGCTGCATCCACGCCATCGACGCGCTGCTGCGCTGGGACCACGCCGAGGAAACCCTGTTCAGCTTCGAGGAGCTGGAGCGCGAGGCCAACAGCCGCGGCTTTCGCACTGTAAAGAAAGCGATCGACCTCGGAATGGAGGGCTATTTCCGCTTCCAGAAGGAGTAAAAAAGCAGCCCCGAAACGGGGCTGCCCAAGCTGTCGACAAAGTCGGTACCCCGTCATTGCGAACCAGTGACCGAAGTCACTGGTGTGGCAATCCGTTTCTCCCTTTGGCCGCGTAAGACCTGTAGAATGCGCTTTTCCGGGTGGCCGCGGGGAGATGCGGATTCCCACGCCAGTGTGCGCACTGGCTCGGAATGACGTGCAAGGAGGTTTGTCGCCACATAGAGCAGTCCCGAAACGGGGCTGCCCGAGACTGACAATCGTTTATTTCTTTCTCACCGGATAGCAGATCTCCGTCACGAACTTGTCCGGGTTCTGCGTCTCGTGCGG
>CADCLH010000147.1:776-4989 GCA_902802215.1 Oscillospiraceae bacterium | reverse complement strand
GTTTGCCGTTATTCTGAAAAACGAAGATTACCGGAACAGGGCGGAGCTTGTCCGCCGGTTTGAAGAAGCGGCCCGGGAGAGCACCGCGTCCGCCGTGAACAGGTGGGACGAGGTGCACGTCGCGGTGGGGATCGCGGAATATGACCCGCAGAACGACGACGCGGTGACCGACACCGTGCGGCGCGCGGACAAGATCATGTACGCGAACAAGCGCGCGCGGAAGGATGCGTCGCGCTGAGCGACGTGTGACGCTGAACGCCCGCTACTACAGAGACTGCAAACTGCCGGTTTCCCGGAAAGACCGCTTCGGAGGAGGGGAGTGAGATGGGAGAGCTTATCCGCAAAATACGCTCGGTCTGTCCCGTCTGCCTCGAAAACCTGCCCGCGCAGCTTGTGCGCGAGGCCGACGGCCGCATTTTTCTGGAAAAGCGCTGTCCCGCGCACGGGGACTTCCGCGCACCGGTGTGGAACGGGAAGGTCGACTGGGAGCAATGGCTGCTCGGCACCCCGCCGCTGCCGGAGGGGAGCGCCCTGCGCTGTCCGGGCGACTGCGGGATCTGCGCCGAGCATGAGATCGGCACCTGCTGCGCGCTGCTGGAGGTCACGAATCGCTGCAATCTGCGCTGCCGCTTCTGCTTTGCCGACGGGGGATCGGAGAACAATGACCCCGGTCTGGACGAGCTGAAGGACGCGGTGCGCGACATCGTGCGCCAGTGCGGCAAGGTGCTGCTCCAGCTCTCGGGCGGGGAGCCCACGCTGCGCGACGACCTGCCGGAGCTCGTGCGCTTCGCCAAGGAGGCCGGGTGCAGCTATGTGCAGCTCAACACCAACGGCATCCGGCTGGCGCAGGACCCGACCTACGCCGAAGCGCTCCGGGACGCGGGGCTGGACATCGTCTTTTTACAGTTCGACGGGACGCGCGACGACGTCTATGAGACCCTGCGCGGCAGGCCGCTGCTGGAGACGAAGCTTGAGGCGATCCGCGTGTGCTCCGCGCTGCGCGTCGGCGTGACGCTGGTGCCGACCGTGGTCAGGGGCGTCAACGACAGCGATCTCGGGGCGCTGATCGCGCTGGCCGCGTCGCTCGCCCCGGGCGTGCGCGGCGTCCACTTCCAGCCGGTTTCGTACTTCGGCCGCTACCCGAAGAAGCCGGGAGAGGGGGACCGCTACACCCTCGATCAGCTGATGGCGGATATCAGCGAACAGGCGGGCATCCCGCTTTCCAGCTTCATGCCCTCGCGCTGCGACCACCCGCTCTGCGGCTTCCACGCGAGCTTTCTGGTGATGCCCGGCGGCGGCCTGCGGCCGCTCAGCTCGATCACCCACTCGTCCCACGCCCGCGGCTGTGAGCGCGACAACCGGGAATACGTGGCCCGACACTGGCGGCGCGCGCCGGAGGAAAGCGCCCCGGCGGGGAGCTTCTCGGACGAGATGGACTTCGACACCTTTCTCTACCGCCTGCGCCACCAGAGCCTGACCCTCTCGGCCATGGCCTTTCAGGACGCCGTGAATCTGAATCTGGAGCGCCTGCACCGGTGCAGTCTCCATGTCTACGACAAGGGGAAAATCAAGCCCTTCTGCGCAAAATATCTGTCGCCGATCAGGTAAGCGTTGAACGCCGCAAAAAGGAAGCCCGTCTTCAATTGGGAGACGGGCTTCCGACTATAGACAAAGGCCAAAACGATGTCATTTCGAGCGAGCGTCAGCGAGTCGAGAAATCTCAAGCGAACGAAAACCAACGCTTGAGATCCTTCGACTCCGGCTTCGCCTCCGCTCAGGATGACAAAAATCGGGAGTTGTTGACAGCTTGAAACCCGTCTTTATTGGGGAGACGGGTTTCCTTTTTATGGGGAAGCGTATGGTTTTTGGAAAATAATCGGTACACCGAATTGACAACCCTATAGAAATGTGGTATTTATAGAACATGCGAATTACTTTTTTTTAATATTTGCAAATTTGAACGATCTGAACAGTCCAAACAGGAAAGGAAGCCGCAGCCATGAAGCTGATGAAGACCGAAGAAGCCGTCGGGCATATGCTCTGCCACGACATCACCCAGATCATCAAGGACGAGAAAAAGGGTCCCGTCTTCCGCAAGGGACACATCATCCGGCCCGAGGACGTGCCGGTGCTGCTGAGCGTGGGCAAGGACCATATCTATATTTGGGAGAACAACGAAAACATGCTCCACGAGGACGAGGCGGCGGAGATTCTGCGCGATCTGTGCATGGGCGAGCACATGCACGCCACCGAGCCCAGAGAGGGCAAGATCGAGCTGATCGCCGACAGCGACGGCCTGCTGCTCATCGACCTCAAGCGGCTGCGCGCCGTCAACTCCCTCGGCGACATGATGATCGCCACCCGCGCCTCCGGCTTCGTCGTCAAAAAGGGCGACAAGCTCTGCGGCACCCGCGTCATCCCCCTCATCATCGAGAAGGAGAGGATGGAGCGCGCGAAGGAGCTCGTCGGCACCGAGCCGCTGATGAAGCTGCTGCCGCTCAAGTCCAAGAAGGTCGGCGTCGTCACCACCGGCAACGAGGTCTTTTATGGCCGCATTCAGGACACCTTCACCCCGGTCATCGAGCAGAAGCTGCACGAGTTCGGCGGCTGCGTGATGACCGAGCATGTGACGCTGAACGACGACCACGAGAAGATCACCGCCGCCATCCTCGACATGCTCGACAAGGGCTGCGACATGGTCGTATGCAGCGGCGGCATGAGCGTCGACCCCGACGACCGCACGCCGCTGGCCATCAAAAACACCGGCGCGAACATCGTCTCCTACGGCTCCCCGGTCCTGCCCGGCGCGATGTTCCTCGTCTCCTACATGCCCGACGGACGCCCCGTCTGCGGTCTGCCCGGCTGCGTCATGTACGCGCGCCGCACGATCTTTGACCTGCTGCTGCCGTATCTCGTGACGGACACGCCGATCACGAGGGAGCATCTGACCGGTCTCGGCCACGGCGGCCTCTGCCTCAACTGCAAGGTCTGCCACTTCCCGAACTGCGGCTTCGGCAAGGGGATCTGACCGCAGGCTAGCCCTCCGCACAGCCCGGTCTTTTTGTTGTGGTATAGACACGTAAAGCCGTGTTTATATAAATTTTTTCCCTGAAATACGGGAAGGAGGAAACACAATGAAAGCGACAAAACCCCTGGCACTGCTGCTGGCGTTCTGCATGATCTTTGCGCTGGCAGCATGCGGCAGCTCTGCCGCACCCGCTCCCGCTGCGACCGAGGCGTCCGCGCCCGCCGCGACGGAAGCGCCCGCCCCCGCGCCCGCGGCGGAAAAGCCCGAAGAAGTCGAGCTGATCGTCTTCGCCGCCGCCTCCATGACCGAGACGCTGAACGCCATCAAGGCCACCTATGAGGCCGCGCATCCCGGCGTCACCGTCACCTACAACTTCGACTCCTCCGGCACGCTGAAAACCCAGATCCAGGAGGGCGCGGACTGCGACCTGTTCATCTCCGCCGCGCCCAAGCAGATGAACGCGCTCGACGCCTCCTGCGACGCCGACAAGAACCCCGACGGTCTGGACTTCGTGATGCAGGGCAGCCGCGTGAACCTGCTGGAGAACAAGGTCGCGCTGGTCGTGCCCGAGGGCAACCCCAAGGGGATCGCGTCCTTTGACCAGCTCGCCGAGCTGCTGAAGGCGGGCGACGTGTTCCTGTGCATGGGCAACAGCGACGTGCCCGTCGGCCAGTACACGCAGAAGATCCTCGCCTTCTACGGGCTCAACGAGGAGGAGCTCGCCAACGCCGGCAAGATCACCTACGGCACCAACGTCAAGGAGGTCACCACGCAGGTGAAGGACAGCGGCGTGGTGGACTGCGGCGTGGTCTACGGGACCGACGCGTTCAGCGCCGGACTTGAGGTTGTGGACACCGCCACCAAAGACATGTGCGGTCAGGTCATCTATCCCGCCGCCGTGATGAAGAACAGCGCCCACGCCGATGCCGCCCAGGCCTTTCTGGATTACCTGAAGGGCGACGAGGCGATGGCCGTGTTCGAGGGCGTCGGCTTCTCCCGCGCCTGATCCCCGGGCAAAACCGCGCCCGGAACCTGTGAGGATGAAAAAACGATGGATTGGTATCCTCTGCTCAACTCCCTGCGCATTGCGGCCATCAGCTGCGTGCTGGTCTTCTTTACGGGGATCTTCTTTGCCTACTACGCGGCGAAGCTGCCGCGCGCGGTCAAGGGCGTGCTGGACGTGTT
>CADCLH010000147.1:0-685 GCA_902802215.1 Oscillospiraceae bacterium | reverse complement strand
GGCGCGTTTGAGGCCTTTGACAAGAATCTGGCCTACGCGGGCCAGACCCTCGGCCTGTCGGACACGTATATCTTCTGGCGCGTGCGCATGCCCGCCTGCCGGCAGGGTATTCTGGCCGGGACGGTGCTGGCCTTCGCCCGCGCGCTGGGCGAGTACGGCGCAACCAGCATGCTCATCGGCTACACGCCCGGCAAGACGGCCACGATCTCGACCACGGTCTACCAGCTCTGGCGCACCAACGACGAGGCGGGCGCCTTCTTCTGGGTGATGGTGAATCTCGCCATCAGCACGGTCGTGCTGCTCACCGTGAACATGCTGGAGGCCCGGCAGAAGAAGGCGGTGAAGGCATGAGTCTGCTCGTCGATATCCGAAAACAGCTCGGCACCTTCCGCCTCGACGTGCGCTTTACTGCGGAAAACGGCGTCACCACGCTGCTGGGCGCCTCCGGCTGCGGCAAGAGCATGACGCTCAAATGCATCGCCGGGATCGAAAAGCCCGACGAGGGCCGCATCGTGCTTGACGGCGAGGTGCTGTTCGACTCCGAAAAGAAGATCAACCTGCCGCCGCAGAAGCGGCGCGTCGGCTATCTGTTCCAGAACTACGCCCTGTTTCCCAACATGACCGTGCGGCAGAACATCCTCTGCGGCCTGTGCCGGGAGAAGGACCGGGCGGTCAGGGAGAAGCG
>CADCLH010000146.1 GCA_902802215.1 Oscillospiraceae bacterium | reverse complement strand
AAGCCGAGGCCGCAGTTCGGGCAGGACTCCATGGCGAGGGAGACCTCCGCGCCGCAGTTCGGGCACCAGAAGGCCTCGTAGGTGCTCCCGTCGCTGTTGTAGCCCTCGTGGGTCACCATGGTGCCGACGTTCGTGTCCACCGCATTGCCGGTCAGGTTCGTGGCGGGCATCGAGTCGTAGTAGTGGGAGCCGGCCCAGCCGCCCTGATCGCCGTAGTCCCAGTTGTCCGGGACGATCAGGCCCATATCGCCGTAGATAAAGGCCTGGTAGATGTTGTCGTTGCTGGGGTAGTTGTCGTAGTAGACCACGGCGGAGCAGCCGTCATAGAAATTGCCCTCCACCTGGCACTTCCAGCTGTCGACGTAGACCTGGGTGCCGTTTTCCAGGTCGATGGCGTATCCGCCGCCGCCCTCGTGGGCGGTGCCGGCCATGCTGCCCTGGACCGGTCCGACGGGCCCGGGCGACTGGCCCGTGATGGAGCACCAGGTGACGTTGATTTCGGAGCCGGATTTGCTCCAGTAGACCGTGGCGGGAGCGCCGTTGTAGACGTCGCCGTCCATGTTCACGTTATCCCAGGAGATCCACTGGTTTCCGATGTCGGAGCAGTACACGGTCACGCCCGCGTAGCCCCAGTCCGTGACGCTGCCGTAGGAGGTGCCGGTGGACGGAGGAGGCGGCGTCGGATCGTCCCTCAGATAGATGTAGGCCGTGCTTGTGCGGGCGGTCTGGCCGCGGTAGTAGAAGGTGCAGTAGGCGCCCCAGCCGTTGAGATCCCAGTTCACGTTGCCGATGCTGAGCGTCGTGCCGTAGACGCCGGAGACGGACGAGGCGGGGAACATCGAGGCGAAGCTCTCGGTCGAATACTCGCCGCCGTAGGGGGCGACCATCGTCCAGCTGAGCGAGTCAAAGGCGTTGGCGCAGGCCACGAACATGGCCGTGCCGCCGACCTTCTTGGTCTCGTTGGTCGGGTTCTTGGTGATCGTGAGATAGGTCGGGTCCGGAACGGGCGTCGGCACCGGCGTGGGATAGGGCGCGGGGACGGGCGTCGCGGAAGGCGCGGGCGTCGCGGTGGCCGCGGGGAGCTGCATGGCAGCGGGCTTGGGGACCGGGAAATCCACAGCGGCCTTTTTCATGCCCATGAAGACCATGAAGCTGTCGGTCAGACGGTTCTGACCGCTCACCTGTTCGGCGGTGAACCAGTCAAAGCTGGTGTTGCTGCGCCCCATCCCGGAGAAGGCGTCCGTACCGGCCGCGTTGTACTGCGCCGCCGTGATGTCGTTGCCCTCCGCGTCCGTGTGGGTGACCTGACGCGTGCCGTTCTCGGCGAGCGTATGCTCGACCGCAAAAGCGTCATAGGCCATGACGCCGTTTTTCAGGTTAAAGGCGCTCTTGCTCGTGTAGACCTCGGTATCCGACAGGACCACATTGTCGTAGAAGAGGTAATACCAGGTGTCGTTCTTCAGATCATGGAAGGTGTCGGTACTGTCGGTCATGATGTCGGGGAAGGATTCCTCGGGGTCCTTCGAGACCTTGCACTCGGTCAGCGACTTCTTGTCCTTGGCGACCGACCAGATCTTGAGGTTGGTGGAGCGGTCCGACGGGTGCTGGCTGGCCGCGATGAACTCGAGCTGGCCGTCGTGGTCGAGGTCGGTGACCGTGTAGTACCAGGGCAGCTCGCCGCCGGTCTGCAGCATGTCGTTGAGCTTGGAGTAGATCAGGGCGAGCTGGTCGTCGATCTCCGAGGGAGAGGCCGCGGTCTCGCTGACCGGAGAGGTCGCCACCGTGACGGTTTCGGCCGCCGGAGCGGCAGGTTCGGCGGGTGCGGGCGCGGGATCGGCGGGAGCCGCGGGCGCGGGATCGGCCGCCGGAGCAGCCGGAGCCGCAGGCTGCGCCGCGGGGGCGGAATCCGCCTTTGCCGCGGGCGTGCCGCCGCAGGCGGCAAGGCTCAGCAGCATCAGCGCCGCGAGCAGAAAGCCGATGAACTGTTTTCTTTTCATAATGTCCTCCTTCTCCAAAACCCCCGCCGCGCAGTGCACGGCGGGGGTGATTGGATTGTTTGCCTTTGACTCAGCGGATGTAGGTGGGGTAGATGGTGAGCTTCTGGCCGACGCGGATGAAGTCGGGGTTCTGGATGTTGTTCCAAGCCTGGATCTGGCCGACGGAGACGCCGAAGCGCAGCGCGATGCCGCTCAGAACGTCGCCCGAGGCGACCGTGTAGACGATGTAGTTGCCATAGTTGACGAAGTTGCCCTTCGCATACTTCTGCCAGCCGCCGGCGCCGCCGGTCACTTCGTTGAGCTCGCTGTCGTTGATTTTCACTTCTTCTGCCATTTTTACTTCTGCCAGCCGCCGGCGCCGCCGGTCACTTCGTTGAGCTCGCTGTCGTTGATTTTCACTTCTTCTGCCATTTTGAATGATCCTCCTTTTTTATTTAAGAGCTTTGCCGATCATCCATCGGCTCTGTCTCTTGTTTACGGGCACAGTGTATCATACGAATCGTCACACAAGTGTCACACGTTCTTTATATCACATCAGGACCATAATTGTCCAGTAAAAAAGTCGACATAATGTGATTTTTCTTGGGCCGCTCCGTGCGGGGGGCTCTTTTCCCGGTCTCCGTCACATGACCAGGGCGGTCAGGCCCGCGCTCAGCAGCGTGATGATCGCGGCGGCCATGATCTGCTGGACGCGGTTGGAGACCAGCAGGCCGACGAATTCGCGCAGGAAGGCGTTCGGCCAGAAGTACCACTTCGTCGGGCTCCCCATGCCGTCGATGTTCCAGCCGGACTCGGCGGCGAGGATGCCCCCGCGGTAGACATGGTAGCTGGAGGTGGAGAAGGCGACCCTGTCGCCGCCGCCCCGCTCCTCGATGAGCTTCCGGGAGAAACGCATGTTCTCCAGCGTGGTCGTGGACCGGCACTCCGGCAGGATCTGCTCCGGCGGGACGCCCTGCTCGCGCATATAGCGAGCCATGGCGTCCGCCTCGGCCTCCGGCTCATCGGCGCCCTTTCCCCCGCTGGGGATCAGCACGGCGCGCTTGCCCGTGGCTGCCTCCTGACGGCGCGCGAAGGCGACGGCGCGGTCGACGCGGGAGCGGATCAGCGGGTAGAGCGTGCCGTCCGGCCGGATGCGGCAGCCGAGCACGATCACATAGTCGCGGTCATAGGCGGGCTCATGCCGTCCGGCCATCAGCGCGTGGATGACGGCGGCGGCGAGCATGCACTCGAGATACACGAACAGGCCCGCGTAGACGTTCAGCAGGACGTTTCGCAGCGGGAAAGTCAGCAGCGAATAGCTCATCCAGATCCCGAAGGCCGCGCCGCCGGAAATCACCAGCGCCACCGCGATGCCGAGCATGTTCGAGGGGCGGAAGCCCTCGTGGCGCATCAATACCAGATTGCTGAAGGCGAGGGCCAGCGAAAACACGCCGAGTCCGACCGCCGTCCAGCGCATGAAGGTCTGCGCGGAGACGATGGCGCCGACGAGCAGCGCCCAGACCGTCCCGGCGTTTTCCCCGCGCAGGAAGGGCAGGACGGTGCCGCTCTGAAAGAAGCCTGCGAGCAGCAGGAAGATCGCGAGACCCAGCTCTCCGGTCGCGCGGTAGGAGAAGTACGCCCGTCTCCGTTCTCTGCGGGAGGCCGCGAGAAAGATGAACGCTCCCGACAGCAGGAACAGGGACAGGCAGGCGGCGAGATAGCCCCAGCCCGTAAAGTTCCAGGTGATGCTGTCGGCCAGGACGCCGAAGGGCAGCGAGCGCAGTTCCATACGGATCACCGGGTCATAGAAGCTGTCCTCGCCGACGCCCTCCCATATGACCGCCGCCTCGGTCTTTCCGCGGCGCAGCGCCTCGAATTGAACGGCGAGCTCGCTCCCGTCGTCCGAAACGCGGCTTTCCGTCTGCCGCACGATCCCCTCCGGCTCGAAGCGGAAGGACACCCCCGTCGCCTCCGGGGGGATCTCAAAATACAGCGTCAGCCCGCCGCGGCCGAGGCGCAGGCACAGCGCGAAGGCGCCGACGCAAAGCGTCAGCGCCGCGAGCAGGCGAATCCACGTCCTGCGCATCTTATCGCTGCGGGATCAAAAGCCGCACCCCGGGCCGGAAGCGGCCCGGGTCGGTGAGGCTGTTGAGTTCCCTGAGGAGGCGCACCGTCGTTCCGAAGCGCTGCGCCAGAAGGGGGAGGGTGTCCCCCTCCTGGATCACGTAGACGAAGGTCGGCCCCACGTATCTGCCGCCCGCGACCGCTTCGAGCTCCCGGTCGCTCACGGCGAAAGCCTGATTTGCCATGGTTTTCTCCTGTTTCGCAGCGTGACCGGCTCAGGTCTCCGGGAGGGACCAGCTGATCTCGTCCAGCTCCGCGTGCATGACCTCCGGCCAGCTGTATTGATTCATGTAATCGCCGAGGTAGTGGTAGCGGGAGTCCTGCCGCTTCTCCAGCCAGTCGTAGAGATCGCACTCGATGCGGTCGGTCGCGATGGCGAGGCTCCCCCGCTGCTTGATGATGATCCCGTTGAGCTTCAGGCGGGTCAGGGTGTTCTGAAGATCCTGCCGGAGATTGGAGAGGTAGGACGCCTTTTTTTCCGGGTCCCCGTCGTCCTCCCAGAGCGTGGCGATGATCTCGCCGTTGGTGGTCTGCGCGCCGCGGTTGTTGACCAGCAGCGCGACCATCTCCTTGGTCTTGCTGTACTTGAACACGACCGGCCTTCCGTCCGCGAAGAGCTCGAAGTTGCCGAAGGTCTGCGCGAACAGGCGTTTTTCGCGCTTCCGCACGTTCCCGTAGCGCAGGTCGTTCAGCTCCTGCTTGAGCTGGCTCTCGATCACCGGCTTCAGGAGGATGCCGCTGGCGTGCTGCCGCAGGGCGTCGAAGCCCACCGCGCGGTCCTTTGTCAGGTAGATCAGGTTCACCTCGGGGTAGAGCTCCTTGAGGTATTCCCCGAAGTCCAGACCGCTCAGCTCCGGCAGGACCGCGTCGATGACGGCCACGTCAATCGGGGTGCTGCGGGCCGCGGCGAGCGCGGGGGGCGTGCTTCCGAAACACATGAGCTCCACATCCGGCGCCGTTCTGCCGAACAGCTCGGCCATCGGCTGCATCATGGTCTCGTTCTCCAGCACGGCGAGCACGTTCATACGGCGCTCCCTCCGAGATCGAGTTCACAGCTGCGGACCCGGCGGATCTTCTGACGTCTCCTCTCCTCGCTGCTCATGATGAGGGGGTTCATCTCCCCCACCAGCAGCATATCCTCGCCGTTCAGAGCGGCTTCGTGGAGGGGTCCCGCGCTGAGATCCGCGATCACCAGCGCGGCGAAGCGGTCGTAGTTGTCCTCGTCGATGACCGGGAAGTGGTGCTGCATCCGGTACCAGTGCTTCGGGTCGAGCGCGGGCTCCCCCACATACAGGCGGTCGGCGGTCGCCTCAACGTCCTCCGGCGTCGCGCTCTGACCCGGCGCCGCGTCGACGTCGTCGCAGAACAGCATGGCGTAGGCGCGCAGGATCTGGCCGCGCACGGTACTGATCCGGCCGCCGCGCTCCACCTGCGCGTTCATGACCCGGTAAAAGGTCTCCTGAGCCTGCTCGCTCTCCTCAAAGTGCAGGATCGCCTCGTAAAAGGCCCGGTTGATGTACGGATGTGGCATCTGTTCAGTCCCCTTCTGTCGTCTTCTGTTCCTATGGTATTGTATGTCCCGTCACAGAAGCGTCACACGTCCAGACGCTGGCGCTCGACCAGCTCGGCGAAGAAGCCGTTCTTCGCGATCAGCTCGTCGTAGGTGCCGTCCTCGAGGATCTGTCCCTTGTCCAGCACGAGGATGCGGTCGCAGTTTTTGATCGTCGACAGGCGGTGGGCGATGACGATGCGGGTGCACTTGAGCGCGTCCAGCGCCTCGGAGACCTGCTTCTGCGTGCGGTTGTCCAGCGCGGAGGTGGCCTCGTCGAAGATGAGGATCTTCGGCTTGGGCGCCACGGCGCGGGCGATCATCAGTCTCTGCTTCTGGCCGCCGGAGATACCGCCCTGGCCCTCGGAGATCATGGTCTGCATCCCCATGGGCATGGCGCGGATATCGTCGGCGATGCCCGCGAGCTCGGCCGCCGCCCAGGCGTCGTCGAGCGTCAGCTGCGGGGCGGAGATGACGATGTTGGAATAGATGTCGCCCTGGAACAGGCTGCCGTCCTGGGTGACGGTGCCGATGCGGCGGCGCAGGGAGCGCAGGTCAAGGCCGGACAGATCCTTCCCGTCGTAGTAGACGGCGCCCTTCTCCGGCGTCTCGAAGCCGAGCATCAGGCGCACAAGCGTGCTCTTGCCGCAGCCGGTCGAGCCGACGATGGCGATGTACTCGCCGGCGCGGATCTTCAGGCTCATGCCGTTGACGACGTAGGGCATGTTCTGGTTGTAGCGGAAATAGACGTTCGACAGCTCGATGTTCCCGCTCAGCTTCGTGACCATGGTCTTGTTCTCGGCCGACTCGGGCTCGGTCTCGAGGATGGGCTGGGCCATCTCGAGGATGGGCTTGATCTGGGCCACGGAGAGGGCCACGCCGGTCAGGGAGGCGAAGG
>CADCLH010000145.1 GCA_902802215.1 Oscillospiraceae bacterium | reverse complement strand
TTGCGCGACATCACCGAGGCGGAGACGCTGTACTTCCGTGACGCGCCGCTGCCGCGCCGCGCGGACGGGGTGTACAAGGTCAACGGCGACAGCATGGAGCCGAGCTATCACGACGGCGACCTCGTGCTGGTCGAGCACATCCCCGACGGCGCCGCCCTGCGCGACGGGGAGATCGGCGCCTTCGCGGTCGGCAACGAGTCCTATATCAAGGAATACCGGTCCGACGGGCTGCACTCCCACAACGGGAAGTATCCGGTCATGCGCTTTGACGACGACGCGGCGGTGTATCTGATCGGGCGCGTTCTGGGCGTCGCGGGGCCGGAGCAGCTCGCCTCCCCCGAGGAGGTCCGGCGCTGGCTGGACAGCGGGAAGGGCGGGTGACGCGATGATCCCGCAGCAGCACAGGCCCCCGACGAGGGTATATGTAAAGGTCAACTCCGATTTCGATTCCACCGGGGCCGTGACGCCGAAGGCCATCATCTGGTCGGACGGGCGGATCTTCAAGATCGATTCCGTCCGGGATTTCCGTCCGGCCTCCACGCTCGGGGAGAGCCGGCGCGGGGACTGCTACACGGTACTGATCCGCGGGGAGGAGCGCCAGCTCTTTTTCGAGCGGACGAGCGCCCTGTTCGGCAGCCGTCTCGGCCGCTGGTGGGTGGAACAGCCGGGCTGACGGCGAAAGGCGGTGAACAGCGATGGACGGCGGCGGGCGCGTCTATATCGCCATTGATCTGAAATCGTTCTACGCGAGCGTGGAGTGTGTCGAGCGGAAGCTCGATCCGCTGACGACGAACCTGGTCGTGGCCGATCCGACCCGCACGGAAAAGACGATCTGCCTCGCCGTGACGCCCGCGCTGAAGGCCTGCGGGATCTCCGGACGGGCGCGCCTGTTCGAGGTCGTGCACCGGGTGGAGGAGCTCAACCGGGAGCGCCTGGCCGCCGCCGTCCGCGGCGGCCATATCCGAAAGGACGCGGACGGAAAGTACGACTTCGTCACGGAGTCCTTCGACGCCAACGCCCTCGCCGCCGATCCCGCGCTGAAGCTGGGCTATTACGTGGCGCCGCCGCGGATGAAGCTCTACGAGAAATACAGCGCGAAGATCTTCTCGATCTACACGAAGTACATCGCGCCGGAGGATATCATCGTCTACTCCATCGACGAGATCTTCGCGGACGCGACGCGCTATCTGCGGACGCAGCGCCTGAGCGCGCGGGAGCTCGCCATGGCCATGATCCGCGAGGTGCTCTACACCACCGGCATCACGGCGACGGCGGGCGTCGGGACCAATCTCTATCTGGCGAAGGTCGCGATGGACATCGTCGCCAAGCGCGCCCCGGCGGACAGGGACGGCGTGCGCCTCGCCGAGCTGGACGAGCGGAGCTACCGCGAAAAGCTGTGGTGTCACAAGCCGATCACGGACTTCTGGCGCGTGGGCCGCGGGACGGCGCGGCGGCTGGAGGCGCTCGGCTGCTTCACCATGGGCGACGTCGCGCGTCTGAGCGAGCAGAACGAGAGCGCGCTTTACCGGGCCTTCGGCGTCAACGCGGAGCTGCTGATCGACCACGCCTGGGGCTGGGAGCCGACGACGGTCGACATGGTCAAGGCCTACCGCCCGGTCAGCAAGTCGCTGAGCTCCGGCCAGGTGCTCAAGGAGCCCTACGATTTCGACAGGGGCCGCCTGATCGTGCGGGAGATGACCGAGCTGCTGGCCCTCGAACTGGTGAAAAAGCAGTTCGTCACGAAAAAGCTGGAGCTGACGATCAGCTATGACCGGGAGAGTCTGACCGTGCTCAGGCCCGGGACGGACATGCGGGACACGGTGTACGCCGCGTCCCGGACCGGCAGGGTCTACACCGGCGCCGTCACGCCGGACCTCTACGGGCGGCCGCACCCCGGACACGCGCACGGGACGGGGAAGCTCGACCGCTGGACCAGCAGCACGAAGCGGATCATGGACGCGGTGCTCGGCGTGTACGACCGCGTCGTCGACCCCGATCTGCTGATCCGCCGCGTGAACCTGGCGGCCGTCGAGCTCGTGCGCGAGGATGAGCTCCCGCAGGAGGCGCCGGAGCAGCTCAGCCTCTTCGCGGACTGCGGGGAGCGGGAGGAACGGAAGGCCCGGGAGCGGGCCGCCGACGAAAAAGAGCGCAGGCTTCAGAAAACCACGCTCCGGCTCCAGCAGAAGTACGGCAGGAACGCCGTTTTGAAGGGCATGAATCTCTTGGAGGGCGGCACGACCATCGAGCGGAACCGGCAGATCGGCGGTCACCGCTCGGGAGAGGAGGACCGCACATGAACGACGATCCGCGCGTCGTCTACGCGGACATCATCGACCATCCCCGCCACTGCTCCGCGGCGCGGCCGCACATGTCCCTGTACGACCGCGCGGCCCAGTTCTCCGCCTACGACGCGCTCGCGGGCTATTATGACATGATCGCGGAGGAGGCCCGGACCACCGACAGCGAGCTCCTGCTGGACGAGAACGAGCGGGAGCTGCTGGACCGGAAGCTCTCGCTCCTCGCCGGGGCGCTGGACGCGGGCCTGCATCCGCTCGTCCGCTTCACCGTCTTTGTGCCGGACCCGTACAAGGACGGGGGCTCCTACCGGAGCGTGACGGACGCGGTCAAGGCGCTGGACGCGGTCGGGCGGAGGATCGTGCTGGAGCGCAGGCGAAGCGGCACGGGCGTGAACGAGACGCTGGACGTGGAACGCATCACCGCCATCGAGGGCGAGCTTTTCGAGCGCTGAGAAAACCACCCGCCCGCCGGCAAAAAGCCGGCGGGCGGGTGGTTCAGGTTTTATCGATGGATCAATAGGTCGAGATCGCGCGGATGCCGCAGAGGGAATCCGGGTCCTCGACGACCGTGATGCGCAGCGTGGTGCCGGGGGCGTCATAGGTCCAGTAGGTGGCGAACTCGTGGATGTCCGAGGTGATGACGACGTCGTAGGTCCCGTCAAAGTTCGCAAACGCGCCCTCAAGCACGATGTTCTCGACGCTGGTGCGGTAGGTGTTGACCCAGACCCTGTCCAGAAGCGCGAGGTCCATCCGGTATTTCAGCTCGCTGTCCTCCGCGACATATTGCAGGAGCGTCGGATAGTAGTAATCGGCGTTCTGCGTGCCGAAGTAGCCGTAATACGCCTCGGCAAACTGACAGGCGAATTCGTACAGGCGCTGGGCGGTCTCCGGCTCGCAGGCGTACGCGTACTCCTTGTGCTCCCCGAGCGGGTTCTCCGGCAGGATGATCCTTCCGGGGACGCTCTCGGGCTTCACGTAACCGGCCGGGAGCGGGCTGACAAGCCACGCGTCCGGGAGATTGCGGGTCCCGCCGGCCTGGTTGGCGGAGCGGTTCCGGAGCTGGCCGTCATAATAGATGCAGGAGGAGTTGCCGCCGTCCATGTTGGAGGCGTTGATGCAGCCGAATTTGTCCGCCATGATCTCGACGCAGTCCTCAAAGGTCACGCCGATGCTGTAGCCCTGGCGTCCGTCGATGACGACCATGACCACGGCGCCGTCCTCACGCTGACCGATCGCGGTCCTCGCGCCGATGCCGCTCTCGAAGGTATCAGGGTTGGTTCTCTCGCCGTTGACGATCAGGGCCGGGCCGAAGCAGACCGCGTCCCGGATGCCGAAGCCCTCGCACTCCTCGTAATCATAGTAACCGGCCCACATGTGGTTGTCCCGGTCAAGGCCGGCGATCGGTCCAAGCTGGATGGAGCTGAAGTTGACGCCCCGGCTGTAGGTGATCCCGCTGGGAGGCCAGCCGTTCCCGCCGCCGCCCTCGTCCACGAAGCCGCCCGCGTTGATCCCGGCAACCGCGCCGTACTGCTGCGCCATCTCGTCCAGGGTGATGCCCCAGCCCGCCCACTCGGTGGGCTCGGGGAAGGCGGTGCCGACAAAGACGCGGCTCGGGTCCAGAACGATCAGGGCCCGGACCGTCGCGCCCTTGTAGTTGAACTTGTAGAAAATGATGCCGTCGCCGTCGTCATCGGTCAGAAGCTCCCCGACAATCGGCTCGGGCGTGGGCTCCGGGGTGGGCTCCGGCGTGGGCTCGGGGGTCGGCTCCGGTGTGGACTCGGGCGCGGAGGCGGGCTGGGACGCCGCCTGCGCGGGGGCCTTCGTCGGCGAGGCCGCCGCGGGCCCGCTCTTTCTGCCGCAGGCGCACAGGCCGAGCGTCACGGTGATCGCCAGCAGCAGGGCCAGCACTTTGGTTAAG
>CADCLH010000144.1 GCA_902802215.1 Oscillospiraceae bacterium | reverse complement strand
AAGCGCAGCAGCTGCAGCAGCGTCGTGGCGAGGGCCGCGACATAGGTCAGCGCCGCGGCGCTGAGGACCTTCTTCGCCCCGGTGAGCTCCTCGCCCTCGAGCAGGCCCATGCCCTCGATGGTGCGCAGGGCGCGGCGGCTCGCGTCGAACTCGGTCGGCAGCGTCACGATCTGGAAGATCGCGGTCAGGGCGTACAGCGCCACGCCCGCGTAAGCCAGCACGATCAGCTGCGGGGAGAGGCCGGACAGGAACAGGCCGATCAGCAGCAGCGGGATCGACAGCTTCGCCCCGATGTTGGTCGCCGGGATGATGGCCATGCGGATCTTCCCGGGCAGATAGCCCTCGGCGGTCTGGATCGCGTGCCCGACCTCGTGGCAGGCCACGCCCACCGCCGCTGCGGAGCTCGAGCCGTACACGTCCTGCGACAGGCGGACGACGTTGGCCTGCGGGTCGTAGTGGTCGGTCAGCGTGCCGGACACGCACTCGACCGGCACCGCGCGCAGGCCGTTTGCGTCCAGCACCCGGCGCGCGGCCTCGCCGCCGGTGAGTCCCCGGCTGTTGAGCTGCTTCTGGTACTTCCTGTAGGTGTGCTTGACGTTCCAGCTCGCCCACAGCGAGAAGATCACCGCGGGCAGGATCAGCACGATATAGGTCATGTCGAGGTACATGGATACGCCTCCTTTATTCCGTGCAGGCTCTGATAAAGCCCTCCAGCTCATTGAGATAACGCCGCGGCTCGCGCCCGAAGGAGCTGATGTGCGGCGCCCCCGCGTAGGAGGAGCGCAGCTTCTTGGACGCGCAGGCCGTATAGCACTTGTCCAGATTATCGTAGGGCACGAGGCTGTCGGCGCTGCCGTGGATGAACAGCACCGGCACCGTGCATTTTTCGAGCGCGCGGCTCAGCGGCAGGCGGATCGAGAAGCCGCGGAAGAGGCGGCAGTAGACGTCCAGCACGCCCGTGAAGAAGGCCTTGCACGGCAGCTTCGGCATATACAGGCTGGTGGAGGCCAACAGCTGGTCGTAGAGGTTTTCGTAGCCGCAGTCCTCCACGGCGCATTTGACGTTCTCCGGCAGCTTCTCGCCGAGCGCGCCCATCACGGTCGCCGCGCCCATCGACCAGCCGTAGAGGGCGATCTTCCCGCCGGGCTTGCGCGCGTTGATCCAGTCGATCCAGTCGAGCACGTCGTAGCGCTCCTTCACGCCCATGGTGAAGAAGCTGCCCTCGCTCTTGCTGTGGCCGCGCTGATAGATCAGCAGCGCGTTGAAGCCCGCCGCGCACAGGGGACTTGCGATGCCCGTGAGCTCCTCCGGGCCGCCCTGATAGCCGTGGCAGAAGAGGACGGTCGTCTCGCCGCCCCGGTCGTAGAACAGGCCGCGCAGCTTGAGCCCGTCGCGGGACGTGATCTCTACCTCCTCGCGCTCGGGGCTGTCCCAGAACGCGCGGTCGCGGATCATCGTGATCGGGTCGTCGGGCTTCAGACCGCTCTCCCAGTCGTAGGGCTTGTCCTGGCGGCTGAAGGTGAAGTCAAAAAAGTACTTTCCCGCAAAGTACAGCAAAACGAGCAGCAGCGCCAGAACGATAAGCAGCACCGTCATATCGAGCCACCCCTTACAGCTTCAGGTTCTTCTCGTAGGTGCGGATCACGGCCTCGATGACCGCGCCGCGAAAGCCCCTCTCCTCCAGCGCGCGCACGCCCTGGATCGTCGTGCCGCCCGGCGAGCAGACCGCGTCCTTGAGCTCGCCCGGGTGCTTCCCGGTCTCGAGGCACAGCGCCGCGGAGCCGAGCAGGGTCTGCGCCGCAAGCTCGATCGCCTGCTTTCTCGGCAGGCCGCAGGCCACGCCGCCGTCCGCCAGCGCCTCGAGGAAGAGGTCGACGAAGGCCGGGCCGCTGCCGGACAGGGCGCTGCCCGCGTCGATCAGCTTCTCCTCGAGCTTGAGAAAGCGCCCCGCGCCCGCCATCGCCTCGACGAAGGCGGCCTCCTCGGCGTCCGTCACGTCCGCGCCGGGGCTGTAGAGGATCATCCCCTGCCCGATCGAGGCCGGGGTGTTCGGCATGATGCGGATGACCGGGAGCGTGAGGCCCAGCAGCCCCAGCAGCTTCTCCCGGCTGGTGCCCGCCGCCATCGTGATAATCACGAAGCGGTCCTTCCGCTCCCGCAGCAGCGGGGCGAGCGTCTCGCACAACCCCGGCAGCATCTGGGGCTTGACGCCGAGGAAGAGATAGTCCGCCTGCGCGACAGCCACCTCCGGCGTCACAGCATTGCCGCCGATCTGCGCGGCGAGCGCCTCGGCCTTGGCCTGCGTGCGGTTGGTGAGCAGGACGCGGTTTTCCTTTTTCTTTGCCGCGGCCCGCGCCAGCGCGCCGCCCATGTTCCCGGTCCCGATGAATCCCAGTGTCGGCATGGATATCACCCCTTGTTCAGTCTTCTATGGTCCCCAGCTCGTCGAGCGTCAGCTCAAAGGCCGGGATGAAATGCTTCAGAAAATAGTCCACCTCGGGCAGGCCGCAGTCTTCGAGGATCTTCCGGGTCTGCCGCTCGGCGGAGAGGAATTCGTCGTTGCCCGCGCGGCGTTCCTCGATGCACTTGATGTAGGCCGAGAGCTTGTCGGCCGCCTTGACGAGATCGCGGCAGCGCGCCTGCGTCTCCCCGTTCAGCATCGGCTCGAAGGCGCCCCGCAGCTCGTCGGGCAGGGTAGCCAGCAGCTTCTGGCAGGCCAGGCCCTCCACCTGCCGGTAGGCGCCCATGATCTCGGGACTGTGGTATTTGATGGGCGTGGGCAGGTCGCCCGTCAGGATCTCGGAGCAGTCGTGGTAGAGCGCGACGGCGGCGTATTCCTCGGGATCGCAGGGCACGCCCATCACGTTGCGCCGGATGATCGCCAGCGCGTGGGCGATGACCGCGACCATGTGACTGTGCTCCTGGATGTTTTCGGGCAGGGCGTTGCGCATCAGGCTCCAGCGCCCGATGTAGCGCATGCGCGAAAGGTAGGCGAAAAAGTTGTAGCTCATATCTGCGTCTCCGTTTGTTTCTTGTGCCGATTGTATCACGCGCTCAGCCGCTTTTCAAGCGCGCGGTACAGCTTCCAGTACAGGACGGCGGCCGCGGCGGAAGCTGCGAAGAAGGCCAGATCGGCCATCCACTTCGCGGGCATCGCCGTGACCCAGTCATTCCAGCGCAGCAGGAACAGCCCCTCGAAAAGGTAAAGCGGATAGGCGTATTCCCCCACGCGCAGCAGAGCCGATCTGAGGATGCCGCTGACCGGGAAGAGCTGCAGGACGGCAATCGCCGCGCCGGCCATGGTCATGGCCGTCAGATAGGTCAGATCCCGGACGCCCAGCAGCGGCAGGCACAGATACGCGGCGCAACCGAGCAGGGCCGCTGCCCAGAACGCCGTCCGCAGCATCCGCGGAGCGCGGATTTCGCGGCAGGCGCTCATCCCCACGCCCAGCGGGAAGCACAGGAAATAGGCTTTGGAGAGGCTTCCCGCATGCCAGAAGCCCAGTTTGCTCAGGAGAACGCAGGGTGCGCACGCGAGAAGCAGTCCCGCCATGATGAAAAGGCGCTTCTTCTGTCCGGGAAAGCCCCCGAACAGTCTTGCGAGCACATAATAGGCCAGGTACCAGAAAAAGATGTAGGAGATATACCACATCGTCGGATCGGCGATCAGGCCGAGGTCCAGCCCCGCGAGCGTACACAGGACCGCGCCCGCGCCGCGCGGCTTCAAAAGAAACACAGCCAGTACGCCGACGAAGAAATAGGGCAGCCACACCGTTTTGATGCGCCGGAGCCAATAGCCCTTCAGGCCCTTGCTCTCGCAGGAGCAGTTCAGCCCGTAGCCGGACAGGATCAAAAACAGCGCCACGCCGCCCGCGCCGCCCATGCGGACGATCTTCGTATGCCCGAGCAGCACCAGCAGGATCGCGACGCCCCGCAGCATATTGCTCGTATTCCTGTCCAGCGGAAACAGCAGGACCCGCTTGTCCGGCGCGCCGTCCATCTTGCTCCCCCTCTCCCGTCACGATTGTTTGTATGATGTTATTATACTGTATCTCGTCCCCCGTTACAAGCAAAAACCCCGCGGGATATAAAAACCCTCTCCCCGTTTGATGACGGGAAGAGGGCATACGTTACAATGGAATTTTGTGTTTTGCGAGCCTTACGCCTTGCGGACAGAGTCGATGTGACGGGTGAGGTCGAGCATCTTGTTGGAGAAGCCCCACTCGTTGTCGTACCAGGCGACGAGCTTGACGAAGTGGTCGTTCAGGGCGATGCCGGCCTTGGCGTCGAAGATGGAGGTGTGGGGATCGGTACGGAAGTCGGAG
>CADCLH010000143.1 GCA_902802215.1 Oscillospiraceae bacterium | reverse complement strand
TACAGGCCCTTGATGGGGGCGTTGCAGGCGAAGAAGTCCTGGGGTCTCGGGCCGAAGGTGATGATCTTCAGGTTCTGCACGCCGATGACCGCGCGGGCGACGGGGTAGAAGTCCTTGATCATTTTGCCGATATCGGCGGCGGTGCCGACGGGGTACTCGGGGATGTAGCCCTTGAGGTGGCGCATGCCGAGGTTGTAGGAGCAGTTGAGCATGCCGCAGTAGGCGTCGCCGCGGCCGTTGATGAGGTCGCCGTCGCCCTCGGCGGCGGCCACGAACATGCAGGGGCCGTCGAAGTTTTTGGCGATCAGGGTCTCGGGCGTCTCGGGGCCGAAGTTGCCGAGGAAGACGACCAGCGCGTTGCAGCCGGCGGCCTTGACGTCGTCGACGGCCTTGAGCATGTCCTTCTCGTTCTCAACGGTGACGGGGCACTCGTAGATGTTGCCGCCGCAGGTCTTGACGATGGCCTCGCGTCTGGCGATGGACAGGCCGATGGGGAAGCAGTCGCGGGAGACGGCGACGATGCCGAGCTTGACTTCGGGAATGTTTGTCATCATTTCAGAGATCCTCCTTGATATCGATATTGAGACCGGCAAGGCCGACGTGAGCGCCGTTCTTTGCCTCTTTGCTTTCGGGATGGGCGAGCAGCCACTTGTTGCGGGCGGTCATCCAGGTATCCTCCGCGTTGCCGGGGGTGAAGGCGGGCTTCTCGGTGTTCGTGCCCGCGGGCAGGATCACCGCCACGCGAAAGCCCTCGGACAGGCAGGCCTGGCAGGGGGCGTAGTGCAGCGTGGTCGCGTAGACCTCGACCGGCACGCCGGCAGGGACGCGGAAGGCCTTGACAGCGGCGGTGTCGAGGACGCCGTCGACGACCTCGTCCTGCTTCGCCAGCAGGAGGATGAAGTCCTTCGCGCCGAGGTTGACCTCGCTGTCGCGGTGGTACTCGAGGCAGTTGAGCTTCGTGTTGTGCCCCCAGCACATGCCGAGCTGGATGGGCATGCCGCCGTAGGCGCGGTCGCGGAACTGCGCAAAGACCGCGCAGGCCTCGAGACTGTCGATGCCGGGCCGGTAGGCCGTGCCGCTCTCGGGCAGGGGGATGGCCTCCATGGCGGCGCAGAGCTCCGCCGTGTCGTAGCCCTCCAGAATCTTGCCGTAGGGCTTGAATTCCGGATCGGTGACCGAATGGATTTTCATGGCTCCTCCTTACTGGATCTCCGGGAACACGCCCTTGAGCGCCGGGTAGATCCGTCTGAATTTCTGATACTGCTCCTCGTAGCGGGCCGTGAGCTCCGGATCGGGCTCGGTGGTGGAGGCGAGCTCCACCAGCGCGTCGGCGGCCTCCTGCACGCTCGCGTAGACGCCGCAGCCGACCATGGCGAGCATCGCGCCGCCGTAGCCGGGGCCCTGCTCGGTCTTGACCATGATCTTCCGCCACAGCGGGGACTTGGCGCCGCCGCCGCAGATCCAGCTGCGCGGGATGCTGAGGCCCAGAGACCGGGCGACCTCGAAGCTGTCGCGGATGGCGAAGGCCACGCCCTCGAGCACGGCCTGCACCAGATCGGCGCGCGAAGAGTCCATCGTCAGGCCCGTGAAGGTGCCGCGGGCGTTTACGTCGTTGATCGGGCTGCGCTCGCCCATGAGGTAGGGCAGGAAGAAGACGTGGTTGCGGCCGAGCCTGTCGTCGGTGATGTCCGCCTGCTCGGCGGCGTAGTCCTTCGTCCTCAGGATCTCGTCGCACAGCCACTTGTTGCAGCTGGCCGCCGAGAGCATGCAGCCCATCAGGTGAAATCCGCCGTCGGCGTGCGCGAAGGCGTGCAGGGCGTTGTTCGGGTCGACGCCGAAGCTCTTCGAGGAGATGAACAGCGTGCCCGAGGTGCCGAGGGACAGGTTGCAGCCGCCCTCGCCCACGACGCCGGTTCCGACCGCGGCGGCGGCGTTGTCGCCCGCGCCGGCCACGACTTTGACCCCCGCCGGGAGCCCGAGCCGGGCAGCGATGTCGGGCCTGACCTCGCCGACGACCTCGAAGCTCTCAAAGAGCCGGGGCATCTGCGCCTCGCTCACGCCGCAGAGCTCCAGCATCTCCTGCGACCAGCGCTTGTGCTGCACGTCGAGCAGGAGCATGCCGCTTGCGTCGGAGTAGTCGCAGCAGTGCACGCCCGTGAGCATGTAGTTGATGTAGTCCTTCGGCAGCATGATCTTGCGGATGCGCGCGAAGTTTTCCGGCTCGTGCTTCTTCATCCACAGGATCTTGGGCGCGGTGAAGCCCGCGAAGGCGATGTTCGCGGTCAGGGCCGAGAGCCGGTCGCGGCCGATCTCGTTGTTGAGATAGTCGACCTCCTCCTGCGTGCGCCCGTCGTTCCAGAGGATGGCGGGGCGGATGACCGCGTCGTTTTCGTCGAGCACGACCAGACCGTGCATCTGGCCGCCGCAGCCGATGCCGGCCACCTGCGAGGCGTCCGCCCCGGCGAGCAGCTCCTTCATGCCGCCGCAGACGCCCGCCCACCAGTCCTCGGGCTTCTGCTCGGACCAGCCGGGCTGCGGGAAAAAGAGCGGGTACTCCCGGCTCACCTCGCTGACGATGGCGCCCTTTTCGTCCACCAGCGACAGCTTGACGGCCGAGGTCCCGAGATCGACTCCGATAAACAGTTTCGTGAAAACCACCTCCGATAGAATATGCGCGGGTTGGGAAAGCCTCAAAAGAACGCCTGCCGGGTCCCTGCGGCACACGGCAGGCGCGCGTTTACGGTTCCGGTTCCGCCTCGTTCGCCTCCGACTTCGGGAGCCTCGCGGCCGCGAGCTCGCGCTTCCACTGTCTCCATATATAGAAGGCGAAGGCGAGGGCGGCGGCGATGAAGACCAGGCCGACCGTCCAGGCGAAGGCGGGGGAGAGGGTCGAGGCGCCGCGGACACAGTCCCGGATCAGACTGAAGCCGAGCCAGGCGAGATAGGCGGCGACGAGCGCGCGCAGCGCGGCAAGGTTGTTGGCCTTCGCCCGCTTTGCCGTGTCGTATTCAAACGCCCTGTCGTCCATTCGGCCCTCCGCATTCCCCGGAACATGCGCTGCGGACAAAAGTCCGCAGCGCATGTTATCCGTTAAGTGTTCTTTTTCTTCGAGACCACGTCGAAGATGACGGCGGCCAGCAGCACCAGGCCCTTGACGACCTTCTGGTAGTTGGCGTCGACGCCCATGATGCTCATGCCGATGTTGATGACGCCCATCAGCAGAGCGCCGATGATGACGCCGGGCACGGTGCCGACGCCGCCGTAGGCGGAGGCGCCGCCGATGAAGCAGGAGCCGATGGCGTCCATCTCATAGCTCTGGCCGTATGTAGGCTGGGCGGAGGTCAGACGGGCGATCGTCAGGATGCCGGCGAGACCGGCGAGCAGGCCCATGTTGGAGTAGGCGAGGAAGTAGATCTTCTTGGTGTTGATGCCCGAGAGCCTGGTCGCGACCTCGTTGCCGCCGATGGCGTAGAGGTAGCGGCCGACGGTGGTCTTGGAGGTGATGTAGGTGTAGATCAGCACCACGAGCACGACCCAGAGCAGAGCCATGGGCAGGCCCTTGTACTGGGCCAGACGCAGCGTGAAGAACATGACGACGGCCACGATGATGACGGCCCGGATCGCGACCTTGTACAGAGCCTCGGCCTCCAGACCGGCCTTTTTGCGGGCGCTGTAGTTGCGCACGGTGAAGAAGAGGAACAGCGCGCAGGCGAGGACGCCCACGAAGAGGCAGAACAGGTTGATGCCGTTGCCGTGGAAGAAGTCCGGGACGTAGCAGTTGGCGCCGCCGCCGAAGATCTGCACGAACTTGGCGTTGGTGACGGACACGGTTTTGCCCTGCAGCACGACGTTGGACAGGCCGCGGAAGATCAGCATGCCGGCGAGGGTGGTGATGAAGGGCGGGACCTTGACGTAGGCGATCCAGAAGGCCTGCCAGGCGCCGATGATCAGGCCGACGACCAGCATGGCCAGCACGGCGAGCCACATGTTCATGCCCTTCTGCATCATCACGGCGCCGACGGTGCCGGCGAAGCAGACCACGGAGCCGACGGACAGGTCGATGTTGCCGCCGGTCAGGATGCACATCAGCATGCCGGTTGCCAGCACGAACACGTAGGCGTTCTGGGAGATGATGTTCGTGATGTTCTGGGGCATGAGGATCTTGCCGTTGGTGCGCCAGGCGAAGAAGCCCGTGACCAGCACCAGGGCGATGATCATGGTGTACTTCTGAACGAAGTTGAGAACCTTTGTCTTTGTCGTCATTGCTCTTTCTCCTTTGCTGCCGAATCGGTCGAGAGGATGGAAGCCATGATCTTCTCCTGACTGGCCTCCGCCTGTGTGAATTCACCCACGATGCGTCCCTCGTTGAGCACGTAGATCCTGTCGCACATGCCCAGGACCTCGGGCAGCTCCGAGGAGATCATGATGACGGACTTGCCGGCCGCCACCAGGTCGTTGATGATGCAGTAGATCTCGTACTTGGCGCCCACGTCGATGCCGCGGGTGGGCTCGTCCAGGATCAGGATATCGGGGTCGGCGTACATCCACTTGGCGAGCAGCACCTTCTGCTGGTTGCCGCCGGAGAGGTTGCCCACGTTCTGCAGGACGGAGGGCGTTTTGGTGCGCAGCTTGACCCGGTACTCCTCGGCCACGGCCATCTCCTTGTCGCGGTTGATGACGCCGCGCTTCGTGACGCCCTTGAGGTTTGCGAGGGTGGTGTTGATGGAGATGGGGTTCGAGAGGATCAGGCCGTTGCCCTTGCGGTCCTCGGTGACGTAGGCGAGACCCGCGTCGATGGCCTGCCGGGGCGAGTGGAGCTTCACCTCCTTGCCGTGGATGAAGCAGTGGCCGGAGATCTCGGTGCCGTAGCTGCGGCCGAAGAGCGACATGGCAAGCTCCGTGCGGCCCGCGCCCATCAGCCCGGAGAAGCCGACGACCTCGCCGCGGCGCACATGGAAGGAGACGTCGTCGATGACCTTCTTCTCGGTGTAGATCGGATGATAGACGGTCCAGTTTTTGACCTCGAGTGACACCTCGCCGATCTCGACGCCGTGGCGTTTCGGGAAGCGGTCCTCGAGCTCGCGGCCGACCATGCCGCGGATGATGCGGTCCTCGCTGAAGTCGTCCACGCCCTTGGTGAGCGTCTCGATGGTGTGGCCGTCGCGGAGGATGGTGATGTCGTCCGCCACATAGGAGACCTCGTTGATCTTGTGGGAGATGATGATCGAGGTCATCCCCTGCTTCTTGAACTGGAGAAGCAGGTCCAGCAGGGCCTGGGAGTCCTCCTCGTTGAGGGAGGAGGTGGGCTCGTCCAGGATCAGCAGGCGCGCGTTCTTGGCCAGGGCCTTGGCGATCTCGACCATCTGCTGCTTGCCGACGCCGATGTCCTTGATGAGGGTCTTGGAGGAATCGGTCAGGCCGACGATCTTCAGATACCTGGTCGCCTCGGCGTGGGTCTTGTCCCAGTCGATGGCGTACTTTTTGCCCTGCTCGTTGCCCAGGAACATGTTCTCGCCGATGCTCATGTAGGGCACCAGAGCCAGCTCCTGATGGATGATGACGATGCCTTTGCTCTCGCTGTCCTTGATGTTGGAGAACTTGCATACCTCTCCCTCGTATACAATGTCCCCCGAGTAGCTGCCGTAGGGATACAGACCGCTGAGCACGTTCATCAGCGTGGATTTGCCGGCGCCGTTCTCACCCACCAGCGCGTGGATGCTGCCCTTTTTGACGACGAAGTTGACGTCGTCCAGAGCCTTGACGCCGGGAAACTCCTTGGTGATCCCCCGCATTTCCAGAATATTGTCCGCCAAATTATCCCCTCCA